>JAFZBM010000152.1 GCA_017561765.1 Bacteroidales bacterium
ACGTATCTGCACCTCCACCCATATTCCGGCCTTGCTCATCAATGTGCAGTGCAGAGCTTCATAGCCGTTGCTTTTGGGCTGCTTGATCCAGTCACGCATGCGCGAAGGCTTGTCGGTGTACATCTGGGTGATGATGGAATATATGGCGTATGCCTGCTCGCGTTCGGTCTCGGGACTGACCGGATCGTAGATGATGCGCACTGCGTAGATGTCGTAAATCTGCTCGTAAGGCACGTGCTTGTTCTTCATCTTGTACCAGATGGAGTACGGCGTCTTAATGCGTTTCTTTATCTCGAAACGGTAAGACCTCTCGGAAAGGGCAGACTTGATAGGGGCGATAAAATCGTCCACGTCGCGCGTGCGCTCCGAAACATCTTTGTCAATGCGCCCCATAATCTCCTGATAGGCGGCGGGCTGCTCATATTTGAGCCAGTAGTTCTCCATCTCCGACTTGATGCTGTACAGACCGAGCCTGTGAGCAAGCGGGATGAATATGAACATTGTCTCGGAGAGTATCTTGTCCCGTTTTTTCCAGGGCAGCGTGCCGAGGGTACGGCAGTCCTGCAGCCTGTCCGCAAGCTTTATCAGGAGAACGCGCACGTCGTCGCCGAGCGTGAGCAGCACCCTTTTGAAATTCTCGGCCTGCCGCTCGCTCTCCTCGTCCTCGCCGGCGGCTCCCGCATCGGTACTTGCCAGTATCTTCTTAATATTCTGCAGACCTTCGACGAGCTGGGCTATCTTATCTCCGAAGTGCATACGCACGTCATCGAGTGTATAGTAAAGGTTGCCGGGAACGTCCATCAGCAGGGCGGAACAAATTGACTTGTAACCCAGGCCGACCTTTTCGACCACTATCCTTGCCACATCTATGCAGCGGAGGATATATGGCTCACCGGTGTGCGACAGCACGTTGCGGTGCGCGTCGGAGGCTATCTCGAAGGCCTTGCGTATGGCCTGAAGTTCACCGGCGTCGCGGCAGCGCTTTTCAGAGAGGGCCATAAGGGCCTCGAATTCCGTATTGACGTTCCTGCTCATTTTAATCTATACTCCTTGAGTCCGTAACTCTTCAGATTCTGGAAACTGTAGGTGAGCTGTGCACCGTAAATAATGATCTGCCAGCTGAAATTCAGCCAGATAAGGAACAGAGGGATGGCAGCCAGTACTCCGTACACCGTGTTCAGACGTGCCACGAACACCTGGGTCTCAAGATAAAGATACTGGAATACCACGAATACGAATGCGCCTATCGCAGCTGAGCGCAGGGCGTTCTTGTACTTGACTTTCGCGGCGGGGATAAACTTGTACATGGCGCTCAACGTAAATGTGGCGACTATGTAGAAGCCTATATAACCCAGCAGCTTGGGAAGGATGTTAAGATCGGAGAGGTCGAGACCGAGCAACTTGGTGACGTTGGTGTAATAGGCAATGCCCACGCCGAATATGATCACTATAAACGGCGTCAGGATCAACACCAGGAAATAGAATCCGAAACGCTTGTAAAGTTTGCGGGGAATCTTTCTTATGCCCCAGACATTGTTGAAAACCCGCTCGACCTGGAACAACATCCAGATTATGGCCCAGAGGAACATGAGTGCGGAAATGATACCCACGCCGCCGCTCTTGGCTATGTCGATGATATTTCCTGCCTTCTCCTTTATGAGCAGCAGCAGATGGCTGTCCACATTGGGCGTGAGCATAAGGAGCAGGGCGTCAAGGTATTCGCCAAGGCCCATACCACCGGAAATCGCGAACACGAAAGCCAGGAGGGGAATTAAGGCGAGAGTGACAAAATAGCTGAGTGCGACGCACTGGAAGCCCATCCTGTTTTCGGCAAAGGTATTTATGGTAATCCTCACCAGTTTGACGAAGTTCACCAGGCGGGCATAGCCCTTCGAGACCTGAGCGACCTTGTCAGTATCGATTGACCATATGCGGTCGGTGAATAAATCAAATATCCTGCGCATCCTAAAACAGAGTCAATTCTTGAGTTTCATCAACTGCAGTACTTCCCGGGAGCATGTTCCGGAATTCCTGCTCAGATATAACGGGGATGCCGAGTTTCGAGCATTTCTGCAATTTTTCCGGCCCGGGTTTGGTGCCGGCAAGGAGGAATGATGTACTGCCGCTCACTCCCGAAGCACACTTTCCGCCATGGGCGGCGATAAGCTCCTTGAGAGCATCGCGGGAGATGCTGAAGTTGCCGGATACGACTATGGTTTTTCCGGCAAGGGCCTCGGACAGGGCCGCAGGACCGCTGTTCGCGGCAAACTGCAATCCCGCCTCCTTGAGGCGCTCTATCTCTTCCTGATTGGCGGCTTCGTGCATATAATCATAAATGCTCCGTGCAATCACATCTCCCACTTCGGCAACTTCAAGCAATTGTTCAAGGCTTGCGGACTCAATGGAGTCTATATTGCCGAAATGTCTGGCGACATCGCGTGCAGTGCTTTCCCCTACGAATCTGATGCCAAGGGCGAACAGCACCCGCTCGAACGGAACATTGCGTGTGAGGGCCAGCGAATCCAGGAAACGCTGGGCGGCCCTGTCCTGCCATCCTTCCAGGCTGAGCAGCTGGTATTTGTTGATGCGGTAAAGGTCGGACGGCCTGCGGACCAGGCCTGCATCGTAGAACTGTTCCACCGTAGCTTCGCCGGCAAGTATGTTCATTGCCCTGCGGCCCATGAAGTGAAGAATACGGCCTTTGATCTGGGTGGGGCAGCCGCCCCTGTTGGGACAGAACCACTTGGCTTCTCCATCCTGCCGCTGCAAGGGAGTGCCGCAGTCCGGGCAGAATTCGGGGAATGCGGGAGGAACCGCTCCTGAAGGGCGCCTGTCCAGGTTGACGCCCGTGATTTTCGGTATGATCTCACCACCTTTCTCAACGAATACAAAGTCGCCTACCCGTATGTCAAGGGACGCTATCTGGTCGGCATTAACCAGGGTGGCGCGCTTGACGGTAGTACCTCCGAGCTGAACCGGGGAGAGATTGGCCACCGGAGTAACTGCGCCCGTACGTCCTACCTGATAGTCAATGCTTAGCAGTTCCGTACAGGCCTGCTCGGCCTTGAACTTGAAGGCGACGGCCCAGCGGGGCGACTTGGCGGTATAACCGAGAGCCCTCTGCGCTGCAAGTTCGTTGATCTTGATTACGATCCCGTCCGTAGCATAGGGCAGGTCATGACGCGCCTTGTCCCAATAGTCAATAAAATGACGTATCTCGTCGATGTCGCGGCATATCTTACGGTCGCTTGATACCGGCAGGCCCCAGGAAGATGCCTTGCGGAGCGCTTCATCATGGGTGTCAAACGGTATGCTCTGCGCCGGTATGTGATAAAGCGTGCACCAGAGACCCCGCTTGGCCACTTCTTCCGGGTCGCCCAGCTTAAGCGAACCTGACGCCGCATTGCGGGGATTGGCGAAAGGGGCTTCACCTATGTCCTCACGTTCCGCGTTAAGGGCCTCGAAAGAGGAGTAAGGCATCAGTATTTCGCCTCTTATCTCAAATTCGGCAGGGAAATCTCCAGTAAGTTTGAGCGGAATATTGGAAATGCGCTTGACATTTTCCGTAACGTCATCTCCAATGACCCCGTCGCCGCGGGTAAGCGCGCGCGAAAGCACGCCTCCGGTGTAAGTAAGACAGATAGCCGTGCCGTCAAATTTAAGTTCGCAGCAATAACTGAAGCCTCCCTCCAGAGCTTTGTCTGCCCTGGCCGCAAACTCTTCGACCTCGGCGATGCTGTAGGTATTGCCAAGGGAAAGCATGGGATAGCGGTGTGGGCGCTTGACGAAGTCGCCGCCGGCAAGCGGCTCGGCATTGTCGCCCATGGGCGCATCGATGTCGCTTCCTACTTTCTGGGTAGGGGAGTCGGGGGTAAGGAATTCCGGGAATCGGGCTTCAAGCTCCTCCAGCTCATGCATCAGGAAGTCATATTCCTGATCACTCATAGTCGGGGCGTTATCCACATAGTACCTGCGGCTGTTTTCCTTCAAAACCGCCCTGAGCTCTTCTATGCGTTTTTGTGCCTGGCCTTTTTCCATGTGCGCGTGCGAACTTATTAAGTTTACAAATATACGGATTTTTCCGTGAAAGTCTTGAATTATTATTATCTTTGTGAGATTTTACGTAATCATATTTTTACAGAATAGTTATGAAAGATTCCATCATCATCCTTTGCGGCGGCGGCCCTGCTCCGGGCATGAACACCGTGGTCTGTTCCGTTGCCAAGACTTTCCTTGAGGGCGGTTACCGTGTTATCGGCCTTCATGGCGGTTACAGCGGACTCTTCAACAAGAACCCGCGTTTTGAAGACATCGATTTCTTCAAGGCCGACGCTTATTTCAACAGGGGCGGCTCCTATCTTCAGATGAGCCGTTTCAAACCTACCGACGAAGATTTTGAGCAGCGTTTCAACCTGGAGCTCTTCCAGCAGAACAACATCAAGCTTCTGGTAACGGTAGGCGGCGACGATACGGCATCAACTGCCAACCGCATCGCAAAATTCCTTGAAGCCAAGAAATACCCCATAGCCAATATTCACGTCCCCAAGACCATAGACAATGACCTTCCTCTCCCGAACAACACTCCCACCTTCGGATTCAATTCGGCAAAGCAGGAAGGCGCCCACATTGCCCGCACCATTTACGAAGATGCCCGCACCTCCGGCAACTGGCTGCTGATCAGCGCAATGGGACGCAGCGCAGGACATCTGGCACTCGGCATCGGCGAGGCAACCCACTGCCCCATGACCATCATCCCCGAGATGTTCAACAAGACAAGCATCACCATAGACAAGATAATCAAGCTCACCCTTTCCGCAATCATCAAGCGCAAGATCATGGGCATCGGCTACGGTACCGTGGTGGTGGCTGAAGGCGTGTTCCATGACCTTTCCGCCGACGACATCAAGTCTGCCGGCGTGCATATGACTTATGACGAGCACGGGCATCCCGAACTTGGCAAGATCAGCAAGGCCGTCCTTTTCAACGAACTTCTGGAGAAAGAGTTCAAGAAGATAGGCATGAAGGTCAAGACCCGCCCGGTGGAGATCGGTTACGATGTCCGCTGCCAGGATCCTATCGCATACGACCTGAGCTACTGCTCGGAACTCGCGATGGGTGTTTACGGGCTCTTCAAGAAGGGCGAGACCGGATGCATGGTATATGTGGACGCCTTTGGCAACGCATCCCCCCTTTATCTTCATGACCTCCAGAACGCAGAGGGCAAGATTCCTCCGCGCAGGGTTGAGATAAGCGGCGGCATTGCACAGAATTACTACAATTACATCTGCCACTATATCACCCCTGCCGATTACGAGGCGGCAAAGAAGTATGTCCCCGATCCCGAGGCATACGACTTCAAAAAGATACTTGAATGGTAAACAATTAACAGAAATGAAAAAGATTGCAATTCTGGTCGCTGCATTTGTTCTTTCAGCACCTGCCTTCGCCCAGGTGATTCCCGGCGCGGGCTATTTAAGCAGCACTTTTACTACCGGCAATAGTATTAGTCCCATGAGCGGTTTTTATGTCGGAGCCTCTGTCCCCATGGACATTAACGGTGTCAAGGGACTTGCTTTCGTTCCCGGCATTTACGGATCTTTTGTTTCTTCGTCTTCTTCCAGCAACGTCCTTGGCGGTCTAATCAGCGAAAGCAAGAAAGGATCCATTATCGACCTTAACATTCCCGCATACTTCATGTACACCATGGGCCTCTCCGGAGGAGCAAGGTTATTCGCGTATGCAGGTCCTTCCGTCCAGTTCGGCTTGACTGCCCCCACTCACTCGGAAAGCACTGTTCCCATTTTAGGTACCGGCAAGAGCGACGGCGACCTTTACTCCGGCAATTCCGGTCTGAACCGCGTCAACGTACTGGTGGGCGGCGGCTTAGGTTTCGGCATCTCCAAGTTCAGCGTCAATGTAGGTTACGATTACGGCCTCATGAATGCCTATCGCGGAAGCGGAGACACCGTAATAAACCGTGCGAACCTCCATGTGGGTTTGGGATACTCTTTCTAGACTCATCCTTCACATAATAAATAAAGGCTGGTCCCAGTGGGCCAGCCTTCACTTTTCAATAGGGAGAACTTTAGTCCAGTTCTTCAACCACGGGGGCCTCGGGGGCATTCTTCATGACGGACTCGATGCCCTGCTTCATAGTGCGCTCTGAAGCGTACATCTGGCTTGAGCCGACCACCTGGCCGTTGCTGGCCTTGAGGTTGAAGAAAGGCTTGCCGTTCTTGGCTTCCTTGATCTCGAAGCGCTCCACGATGGGGGCGTTCTTCTTCACGGACTCAACGCCGTTCAGGCAGGCTGCCTTGGTGGTGTAACCCTCGCTGGTGAGGATGACCTGGCCATTGGTGGCCTTCAGGTTAAACTGGAATTCTCCGTTCTTTCTGAGAGTAATAACAAACTTTCCCATTTCTGAATTATTAAAAAGTGATTTTCGCAAACTTAACAATTTATTGTTAAATTTGCAATTATAATTAACAGATTATGCTCACAAACGCCGAAATCAAACGTATAAAGTCGCTGAAAGATAAGAAATTCCGCGATGAATACGGCCAGTTTGTAGTTGAGGGGGAAAAGCTTGTAGGGGAGGCTCTGGAATCGGCGTTCCATGTCGCGGCTGTTTACCGCCAGAGTGAAATAGGCCAGGAAACGATGTCGCGCATATCCCAGCTGAGCAGTCCTTCGCCGGTGCTGGCAGTGGTTGACAAACCTGAACCCTGCAGCGTCGCGCTTGGCCGGGGGCTCTATCTGGGACTCGATTCAATAAGGGATCCCGGCAACATGGGCACCATCCTGCGTCTGGCTGACTGGTTCGGCATCAACACCATCTTCGCGTCCATCGACAGCGTTGAAATATTCAATCCCAAGGTAGTGCAGGCATCGATGGGTTCCATATTCAGGGTCCGGACCCTTTACTGCGATTTGCCGGAAATCTGCCGGCGCTTCAGGCATGCCGACATGCCTGTATACGGCACCTTCCTTGACGGCGAGGACCTGTACGGCATCAATCCTTCAGGCGAGGGACTGATAGTCATGGGCAACGAATCCGAAGGCATCAGTACGGAAGTCTCCGCCGTGGTTTCATCCCGCCTGCTTATTCCGTCCTTCGCCGCCGGCAGGGGGCCCGAGTCGCTCAATGTCGCCACCGCCACTGCAATAGTTCTTTCCGAATTCCGCCGCAGAAGATGAAGGGACGTTTTGCCATAATGTTTGTCCTTGCCGCGACGGCGCTGCTTGCCGGTTCCTGCAGCACCACGCGCGTACTTTCCGAAGGTGAGTATCGCCTGGCATCGAACAAAGTGCAGATAGAGGGCGGCAAGACCCGCCTGACCACGTCCGACGTATCTTCTTACGTCAAGCAGCCGGCCAACACCTATTTCATTTTCGGCTGGAACCCGATGCTCATATTGTACAACTGGTCGAACCCCGAAAAGAACGACTGGCTAAACCGGTCACTGCGCAACGTGGGTGTTGCGCCCGTGGTTTTCAATCCCTATCAGGTCGGCAGTTCCTGCGACAATATACGCAAGCACCTTGACTATCTGGGCTACTACAATTCGGAAGTGACATCCAGGGTCGATACGGTCAGGCGTCTGGTCAACGTTACCTACTTCGTAAAGCCCGGCCGGCGCAGCCGCATCGACAGCATCGTATTCAAAGTGCCAGAGGGTGTTTTCAGCGATGAATTCGACGCCGACAAGGCCAACGTGCTGGTGAAGAGCGGGGATTTCCTCTCCGAGAAGGCCCTGGAAGAAGAGAGTGCCAGGGGCGCCTCGTATTTCCGCAACCTGGGTTACTACGATTTCAGCAAGTACAATTACTTTTTTGTGGCCGACACCCTTGGTCCCCGGAACATCCTGAACTACGAAATCCGCAACTACACGCGAAACGAAGCCGAAAGCAATGCGTCTCCGATCTTGAAATATCATATCGGTGACGTAAGTATCAGCCATTCCTCCGAAGTTCCCTTCAGGGAGAACGTACTGCGCAAAATCAATATGATAAAGCCCGGCGACATATATAGCGAAAAACTGGTGAACAATACCTATAACCGCCTGTCGTCGCTCCGCTTGTTCAACAGCGTCGGAATCGAAATGGTTCCAGTTGACAGCAGCGTTGTCGACTGTCACATAACCATGGGGGAGAGCAAGCTGAAGGGAGTCAAGATCGATCTTGACGTATCCACAAATTCTACCGGTCTGCTGGGCGTTTCTCCCAACGTGAGCTTCTACAACAAAAACATTTTCCATGGCGGAGAGTGGTTTTCGCTGGGCTTCAGCGGGAACTTCCAGTGGCGGCCTAATTCGGACACCAAGGCCAATGAGTTCGGTGTGTCCGCAAGCCTCAATTTCCCCAGGTTCCTTGGGCTTCCATACTCGGTTTTCAAAGGTGCGAACATCCCGCGGACCGAACTGCTCACCTCGTTCAATTACCAGAACCGCCCGGAGTTCACCCGTTTTATCACCACATTATCATACGGTTACAACGGGCAGCACAACAACCTGCACTATCAGCTGAATCCATTCCGTGCATCAATCATTAAAGTGAATGACCTGTCGGATGAATTTCTATGGACATTGCTAAGGAACCGCTATCTGTGGGATTCGTTCTACGACCATCTTGATGCCGGTGTGAGCGGACAATTGTATTGGACTGACGATGCTTCCCTCATACCCCGGGGGTCGTACCGTTTCCTGCGCCTGGGCGTCGACTTGTCGGGTAATGTCCTGTCCCTATTCGACCGCTGGCTGCCGGAAGGCGAGTTCGGCGACAAACAGGTTTTCGGGCTGGATTATTCCCGGTACGGGAGGGTGGACGTGCAGCTTGGACAAGCATTCCGCCTGTCTCCCGGCGCCTCCGTCGCTTTAAGGCTAACAGGCGGCGTGGGCAAAGCCTTCGGCTCATCCACCACCATGCCGTTCGAAAAACAGTTCTATGTAGGCGGTGCGAGCAGCATGAGAGGCTGGCAGGTAAGGGCGCTCGGGCCCGGATCCGACCAGGTAATGGAATTGTTTACCATTCCCAGCCAGACCGGAGACTGGAAACTGGAGTTTGATATGGAATACCGCCAGAAGCTTTTCTGGAAATTTGAAGGCGCCTTGTTTGCGGAAGCCGGTAATGTATGGGAATTTTCCCATGAGCAGGAACAAGAGTCATGGCCTGCAACCATCGCCGCCGACTGGGGTTTGGGATTGCGCCTGAATCTCGATTTTATTTTGCTGAGGCTTGACTGGGGAATGAAACTGTACGAACCCTCCCGGGAAGCCGGTGCACGTTGGCTCACACCGGCCCAGTGGGTCTCGAAGGACGGGTTCGCCATCCATTTTGGTGTAGGATATCCATTCTGATGAGCGGGAAAAGAATCATATATCAAGTGCTTACGCGGCTTTGGGGAAACGGCCGCCTGTCCGCATGGGACAAGGAGTCTCTTGATTATCTGCATACACTTGGCGTAGATTATATCTGGTTTACCGGAATCCCCAGGCACGCCAGCGGCAAAGCCTTCGTAAAAGGCGATCCGGGTTCTCCTTATGCCATCACCGACTGGTACGATATCAATCCATATCTTGCCGACGACCCGGCATCGCGCATGGAAGAGTTCCAGGCCCTTGTTTCCCGTGTGCATTCAGCCGGCCTGAAATGCATAATCGATTTTATCCCCAATCATGTAGCCTGCGACTACAATGGCCGGCTCGCACGCTATAACTGGTGCGACGGAGACTGGACCGACACATTGAAACTGGACTGGTCGAATCCTGCCACTGTGGACGAATTCGCCCGGGTGCTGCGCTTCTGGGCCGGCCTCGGCGTCGACGGTTTCCGCTGCGACATGGTTGAACTCGTACCGGCCTATGCTCTCGGCAGGCTTATGGCGGACATCAAGGCCGAGTTCCCGGGCCTGCTATGGATAGCGGAAGTATACAAGAGGGATAACTACCGCCGCTACATAAGAGAACTGGGCTTCGACTTGCTTTACGACAAGTCCGGAGTTTACGATATTCTCCGGGGGGTGATGGACGGCAGCCGCAGCGCCCGCGAATTGAGCTGGAACTGGCAGTATCTGGGAGAAATACAAGACAATATGCTCAACTTCCTGGAGAACCACGATGAACAGAGGATAGCGTCCCCGTTCTTTGCCGGGGGAGTGGAGCGGGCATGGGCCTCCATCGCATACGCCATGCTTTTCAATTCTGCATCGTGGATGTTCTATGCAGGAGAAGAGGTGGGCGAGGATGCCGCCGGAAGCAGCGACGGACGGACATCGATTTTCGACTGGTGCAAGCCGGCCGGTCTGGCGCATTTATATGCCGGAATACACGGAGAAAACAGCCTTGAAAGCAAGGAGCAGGACACTCTTGCCAGGTACCGTCGTCTCAGCACCCTTTCCCGTTCGCCGCTATTCCGTTACGGGGGAGTCTGGGACCTGTGCTACTGCAACCAGGATACTCCAGGCTTCGACCCGGACCTCAATGCGGCATTCGTGCGCTATGACGGTTCCGAAGCGATGCTGGTTCTATGCAATTTCAGCTCCCGTGTCGTTTCGACCGATATTCGCATCCCGCAGGAACTCAAGGAAATTGCAGCCATTGACAAATCGGAGGCAACGCTGCACGCCCCGGCATTCGGTTATTCATTATTGAAATGCAAATAAAAAACATATCGTTATGAAAAAGGTGATCACAATAATCGGATCCGGAATGATGGGATCCGCACTGGCGTTTCCGGCAAGAGAAAACGGAAATGAAGTACGTTTGGTTGGAACCCATCTGGACAAGGAGATAATAGACAACTGCAAGGCTCACGGACAGCATCTCAAGTTCAATGTGCCGTTCCCGGAAGGTGTAAAGTACTATTATGTCGAGGATTGGAAAGAGGCTGCAAAAGGCGCTGATTTCATAATCGGCGGCGTCAGTTCCTTCGGCGTGGACTGGTTCCTCGAGAAAATCCTGAGCGAACTTGATCCTTCCGTGCCCGTGCTGTCGGTTACCAAAGGCCTCATCAACCTTGAAGACGGAACGCTTATTTCCTATCCCGAATACTGGAAGAGGGAACTTGCAAAAAAAGGCATTAACCGCGAGATTTGCGCCATAGGCGGCCCCTGCACAAGTTATGAACTAGTGTTCCACGACCAGAGCGAAGTGGCATTCTGCGGCAAGGATACAGCCACTCTGCACATGATGAAAGAGGCCATGCAGACCTCCTACTATCATATTTCCCTTACCAACGATGTGGAAGGTCTCGAAAGCGCCGTGGCGCTCAAGAACGGCTATGCTCTTGCCGTTGCCATGACCATCGGTCTCGTGAACCGCCATCACGGCGAGAATGCCGGCCTGCATTACAATTCACAGGCTGCCGCATTCTATCAGGCAGTAAAGGAGATGCGTTACCTGCTGGAGATGCAGGGCGCAAGCCGTAATTGCGAGAATATAGGCATCGGCGATCTCTATGTTACCGTATATGGCGGACGCACCCGCAAGATAGGTATCCTGCTCGGAGAAGGGAAGAGCTATCAGGAAGCCCTGGATATACTTGCCGGCGTGACGCTTGAGAGCCTCGTGGTATCACGCAGGGTCTGGGCCGCCATGGTCCGCAAAGCTGAACTCGGCAAGGCGGACCTGTCGTTGTTCCCCATGCTCCGCCATGCCGCCGAAGTGCTTGACAAGGGCAAGGATGCGGAACTGCCTTGGGAGGACTTTACTTTCGACGAAACCGTATAGGTTCTAAATCGCCAGCACCAGCATCAGCGCACCCACAAGACCCAGAATCGCATAGAATTCCGGGAGGGCGGCGTATATGAGCGTGTTGGTCTGTACGTCGTGGCCCTGGCTGATGCCTATTATACCGTTGGCGCATACCTGTCCCTGGCGTATTGCGGAGAACAAGCAGACCAGTCCCATTCCGAGGCCGACGCCGAAGAGTATGGGGCCGTTGGCGGCGAAATCGAATTTATAGACCAGCAGCCACATGAAGAAGCCGACGAATCCGTAGATACCCTGGGTGGCGGGAAGGGCAGAGAGGATGAGGTAACTGCTGGACTTTTCGGGAGCTTTCTTGAGTGCGCCCTCTGCAGCATTACCGGCGATAGTGGTGCCGAAAGCGCTGCCAATTCCAGCCAGGCTAAGCATAAGTCCGAGACCGAGATAACCGAGAATTTCGTTCATGATCGTTTTTGTTTATTTATTGATATTTATTTAGTTACAGGTTTATATGCACGCCCCTTGCCATCGTACCCTGAATTCTTGAAGAACTCAAGGAAGTTGAGTCGCAGAGGATGTACGAAGGCTCCGAGGCAGCACATTGCAAGATTGAGCGCGTGCCCGATTACAAGGATAACCGGAAAGGCGAACCAGCCGAAGCTGAAGGAACCGTCTCCCAGCGTCATTGCAGCAATGTCGTTGAACGCCTTGCCGAGCATACCTCCGGCGAGGCCTAGGGCGTATAGACGCAGGTAGCTAAGCACGTCGCCGAGCAGACCGGTTACAGTGTTATAGGTCTCCCAAAGGCCGGAGCCTATGTTCTTGAGCGGGCTGCGCTTAATGTCGTTGAAAAGGAATATTCCCAGCGCCGACACCACTCCGAGGCCAATGACTATCCATTTGAGCACAGGGCCGGGGATAAGACTGAACATGGCCAGTGCACCGAGCGCGACACCGCCTACTATCAGGAGCGTCCAGCCCCAGGTGCCCAGGGAACCGAGAAATCCTTTGTTGCGCGTTGCATACACCGTCTTGACTATCATCGCAAGGCAGAGATGCACTACGCCTATTATAAGCGCCAGCACCATCTGAGCCTCGAAACCGGCAATCGTACCCGTAATCATAACGGCCTTGAGCCACGAAGGAACCCAGGGGAGTGCCGATATATCGATACCGAAGAAGGTGTGCATCACTATGCCGACGACGAATGTGCCAACCCCCAGTATGGTTACCAGCGGAGCAAGATTCTTCATGCTCCCGACTTTGCGAAGCAGGATGCCGC
This sequence comes from Bacteroidales bacterium, assembly GCA_017561765.1. Lineage (GTDB taxonomy): Bacteria > Bacteroidota > Bacteroidia > Bacteroidales > UBA932 > Cryptobacteroides. The sequence continues at coordinate 12,988 of JAFZBM010000152.1, forward strand.
CGATGATAAGCAGCAGGCCATACCCGGCGTCACCCATGCACATGGCAAAGAAGAGAAGGAAGAAAACAGAGATATACGGAGTTGGGTCAAACTCGTTGTAGTCAGGCCGTCCGTACATATCGGTAAGCAACTCGAATTGCCTGACGAACTTATTGTTTTTAAGCTTGATAGGAGGATTGTCTTCTACCGTTGCTTCAGCTGAATACCAAACGCAGTCGAGCTCGTCGAACGCCTTGGCCAGGCGCTCTTTTTCAGTTTCCGGGGCAAAGCCCTCGAAAACCGTCAGCTCGCCGTCGGCAGCAGACTCGCCGCCCACGGAAGCCAGATACACCCCCAGCTCGCCGCGGAGACGGGCCGCATCGGCCTTAAGTTCCGGAAGTGTTGACTTGAGCGACTCCAGCTTATCCTTATACTCATTGACTGCGGCCTCCTGGCCGGCAATCTCCCGCTCATACTCCGTAAAGGTCTTTGACGGAACGGGAAGGGGTTCGGCGGGGATGTCTGCTTCACCGATGACGACGAACCAGACTTTGCCCCGTTCGCGCGCGGTTTCGGCAATTGCATACAGCTCTTCCCAGGCAGGATCGAATTTCTTCTCCGGAATACAGTAGAAACGGACCGGCAGGCCGAGGGCGTCGAGTTTGGCACGGTCGAAATCTCCCCAGCGGGCGGCGGATTCGGCCTCTTTCTGCAGGGAACGGAGAGAGAGCTCGAGTTCCTTGAGATGCTCGTCCGTACCTTTGGAGATGCGCGAAATGTTTGCATCTACGGCCTCGATACGGGAGAGGAGCCCGGCGGAATGTTCGTCAACAGGCCTGGCGGAGCGGGTGATATCCATCACGCCAAGGGCGCTCAGGGCATCGATGAACCCGTCCTTGCCGGAGCTGAGGAGGACGAAGTCGTAGCGTGTCATTTTCTCTATCATAGGGCTTCCTCCTCTTCTTCGGCCTGTTCATGGCGGTTCTTTACTATCTTGGACGCCGCTTTGGAGAGGTTTTCCTCATCTTCCATATAGCGCTTGATCTTGCGTATCGCCTCCTGGTAGCCGGGAATCTGCACCTTTTCGTACAGATTGACTTTCTGGGTTGTCTTCTTGCGGTTGTATTCCAAAATGCTGCGGCGTTCTTCAGAAACCTCCGACTCTATTCCCAAAGTGCTGAGTTCCTGGAGGATGCGCACTCCGTCAGCGTACCATGCAGGTTTTGCGAAAGCGTTGAACGGCTTCAGGCCGAAGTCTATTCCGTCGAGGGCGGGAGCTTTCACCCCGGCAATCTTGACGGTCTTCAAACGTACATCCTTGATGCTGATCAGGCCCGGTTCAAATTCGTTCCACAACGCCGCAAGATAATCGTACTCCTGCAATTTGGACTCCAGGGCATCGGCCTGGGCCTGCGCTTCGGCCTTGGCCGTAATCACGCTCACGCGCAGGGCCGACTCCTTGTTCTTCAAAGTCGGCAGCGCGTTCTGCCTGATCTTGAGCTGCTTGCCCAGGTTGGTCAGGGACGTCTTGTTGTATTGGAACTTGATGGCCATCAGGCTTTCCAGTATTTGTCTATAAAACTTTGCTTGATACCGGTCTCGGCCGGAGTGAAATACTTTGCGAAAAGGCGCCAGGCAGTGTCGAGCATCTCTTCTATAGTGATGTTCACATCTATGCTGAGCAGTTCTTTCGCATAGTCCTTTGCATAGTCGAGGCACCTCAGGTCGTAGTCAGAAAGATCGAAACCGTTCTGCTGCTTGGTCTTGGCGTTCTGGGCGTCGGCATAAAGGCGCACGCCTGCATTCATAACCTGACTGTGGTCCTCGCGCGTCTTCTTGCCCTGGACGAGCTGTTTCAGACGGCTCAGGCTGCGGAACGGGTCCACTATGACGCAGCCCGAGTCGGAGTCGGCACGAAGGAAAATCTGGCCCTCGGTAATGTATCCCGTATTGTCCGGGATAGCATGGGTAATATCGCCGTCATTCAAGGTAGTCACGGCTATGATGGTAATGGAACCGCCGTCGGGCAGCTGTACGGCCTTTTCGTATATCTTGGCAAGGTCGGAGTACAGGGAGCCGGGCATGGAATCCTTGGATGGTATCTGGTCCATGCGGTTGCTCACTATGGAAAGGGCGTCCGCATAAAGGGTCATATCAGTGAGCAGCACAAGCACCTTTTCATTCTTGTCTACGGCAAAATACTCGGCCGCGGTAAGCGCCATGTCGGGAATGAGAAGACGTTCCACAGGCGGCTCCTCGGTGGTATTGACAAAAGACACTATCCTGTCAAGAGCTCCCGCACTTTCGAAAGTATGCTTGAAGAACAGATAGTCGTCATTGCTCAAGCCCATTCCTCCGAGTATTATCTTGTCGACGTCGGCGCGCATGGCCACGTCCGCCATGACCTGGTTGTACGGCTGGTCGGGGTCGGCGAAGAAAGGAATCTTCTGCCCTGATACCAGGGTGTTGTTCAAGTCTATGCCTGCAATGCCCGTGGGAATCAGCTGGCTTGGCTGGCGGCGCTTGTAAGGGTTCACCGACGGGCCGCCGGCTTCGCGTACTTCGCCTTCAACCTCGGGGCCGCCGTCTATTGGCTTGCCGTAAGCGTTGAAGAAGCGCCCCGACAACTGCTCGCTCACCTTGAGTGTAGGAGGCTCCCCGAAGAATGAGACCTCTGCATTTGTGGGTATGCCCTCGGTGCCGGAGAACACCTGCATGGTAATCCTCTCTCCCTTGGTTTTGACCACCTGTGCCAGACGGCCTCCGACGAGAGCCAGTTCGTCGTTCGCCACTCCGGTGGCGTTCAGGGACACTGTGGCCTTGGTAATGGCCTGCAGTTTGGTATAAATGCGCTGGTATGCTTTAGTTGCCATGTTCCGAGAGTAATTGGGTAAGGGATGTGTTGTAATTGTCAAATCCTTCGGACTTGAATTCGGAGTAGTTCATCTGCTTGAGGATATTGATCATTTCCTTAAAGTAGGCACGGCATTTTTCATAGTCGTCAAAGTCGAAATTCCGCCTGCATATATCAAGGATAAGGTCCAGCATGTACTTCTGCCTGTCCATGGGACAGACGGAGTCGATGGCGTCGAAGGCGTCCTGCTGGAGGAAGGCGAAGTCAATCAGTTCGCTCTTCCAGAAAGCTTCGTGATAACTCATCGGCACGCCGTCATCGCCAAGGATGTTGATCTGTTCCGCCATCTCCTTGCCGCGGCGCACCAGATTCTTGGCTTCCAGGACTTTTGCTATCCATCCCCGCTCCACGGTCTCCTCGAGCGTGCGCTGGATTTCAGGGTACTCCAGATACTTTGAATAGGATTCCACCGGATTTACTGCGGGATAGCGTTTCTGGTCCGCGCGGTTCTGCTCGAGGGCGTAGAAACAGCGTGCGGCTTTCTTCGTGCTCTCGGTGACAGGTTCCTTGAGATTGCCGCCGGCAGGGGAGACCGTACCGATGAACGTTACCGCTCCGGTCTTTCCGTTGTTCAGCACTACCTGCCCGGCGCGTGCATAGAAATTGGAAATGATGGCCGACAGATCCACGGGGAATGCGTCCTGGCCGGGGAGTTCCTCCATTCGGTTCGACATCTCGCGCAGAGCCTGGGCCCAGCGGGACGTGGAATCGGCGAGCAGCAGGCAGCGGTAGCCCATCGCACGATAGTATTCGCAGATGGTCATCGCCGTATATACGGAAGCTTCGCGCGCAGCCACTGGCATATTGGAAGTATTGCAGATGATGACCGTACGTTCCATGAGCTTGCGTCCGGTATGCGGATCGATCAGCTCCGGGTATTCGGTGAATATCTCGACCACTTCGTTGGCACGTTCGCCGCAGGCCGCCATGACTACAATGTCCGCCTCGCCCTGTTTTGCAATAGCATGCTGGAGGACCGTCTTGCCGCAGCCGAAAGGACCGGGGATGAACCCCGTACCGCCTTCTGCAATGGGATTGAATGTGTCTATGATGCGTACGCCGGTCTCCATGATCCTGGAAGGACGGGGCTTTTCGCGGTAGCCTTTGACGGCGACCTTCACCGGCCACCTCTGGCACATAGTGACATTGTGTTCAACGCCATCCTCGTCCCTGAGCACGGCAATGGTCTTGTCAATGTTATACTGACCGGGCGCGGCCAGGCTGACCACGGTATAATCACCCTGGAAACTGAACGGTACCATTATCTTGTGCGGGAGCCAGTCTTCCGTCACCTCTCCCAGCCAGTCGGCTGCATGAACAGTATCGCCGGCCGATGCCAGGGGCCTGAAATCCCACAGCTTGGTGTGGTCAAGCGGCTCAGTATACTCGCCGCGCTTCAGGAATACGCCCTGCATGGTGGTCAGGTCATTCTGCAGGCCGTCGTACACGCCGGACAGCAGGCCCGGTCCGAGACTGGCCTCAAGCATCCTGCCGAGGAAGGTCACTTCATCTCCGTTCTTCAGGCCGCGGGTGCTTTCGAAAACCTGCACTGAAGCCAGGTCTCCGGTCACCTTGATGACTTCGGCCAGAAGCATAGTGCCTCCGAGATTAATATGACAGAGTTCGTTTTCACCCACGGGGCCGTCGACCTTGACGGTCACCAAGTTGGAAACAATGCCTGTTACAATGCCTTTTGTAGCCATATTATCTTGTATTTCTTATTTCCTGTACCAGACTCCGGAACAATTCCCGGCCGGTAGCCGGATCAAGTTTGTTCCATCTGTCTGCAATTTTAATCCTGGCAATGAAAGCCAGAATGATATCTATGTCGAAAACGTGCATCTGGACCAGTTCCTCCGCCTTGGTCCACATGAGATCGTCAAGACCCTTTTCCCTTGCCAGAATATCATTCCCGGAAAGTACTGCTTCGGCCTGCGGCCTTTCGTCGAACTCTTCGCCCACACCGTCCGGCAATGGCATCATGTCCTGTGATACAGGACGCCCCAGGGCCTTGTTGAGATACTCGACCTTTGTATTCCGCAACTTGAGGTCGAAAAGCAGGTAATCCCGGATAAAGGCATTGCGGCAGTGAGCTGCTGAGTCATAGAGGCCTTTGTCCAGACGATCCGGTTCATAACAGGCCAGCAGGATATCGATAAGGGCGTTGTCCGGTCCGGAGCACTGGCCGCGTATCTTTCCTATGAGAAGATCCACATCCAGTTTTCCGGCGTCTTTTGCGATATCCGGCAGGGAAGCGATTATGTACTCGTAGTTATTCACCGAACAGGAGTTTTCGGGTTACGGGCCTTAAATACTCGGCGATAAGCGCCTCGAACGTTTTGTCAGTGAAACTGATATAGTAACCGCCGTCTTTCGGGGCGATTGTAAAACCGCCGGCAATCTTCTTGGAAAACTCGGCGCTGACCGGTTGGGAGAGGGCATCTGCAAGTTCGCCTTTTACCCAGGGTTCAAGCTGAGTCTTGAGGGAATCCGGCAGCACAAGGGCAATGTCGCCGCTTTCCTGGGAAGCGAACTTTTGGGCAACGGCAAGAATGATCTGTTTCAGGAATTCCGGATTGGATGTAGCTGTCTGCGACGACGCTTTGGCGACAATCAGATTCTCAATATCCTTCCTGGTCGACTGAAGGGCCTGCGCCGAAGCCATCTTGATATCCGCTTCCGCTTTGTCTTTCAGCGCGGCGGCATCTTTTTCGGCGTCTGCGATGATAATGGCGGCCCGGGCACGGGCGTCCTCAAGGATACGGGCCGATTCTTTGCGCGCTTCTTCAAGATAGCGGTCACCTTCCTGACGGCCCTTTGCAAGACCCTCGTTGTAAAGTTGATCTGTCAGTTCTTGTAGTTTATTCTGCATGGTATGTTCAATTATTCTATTACGGGCAGGCCATCGGTGACAGTCCAGCCTTTCAGTGTATAATCGGAGAAAGAAGAGGTGAAAGCGTTAAGTTTGGCGACGGCGGATGAAGCAAAATCCGCAGCCGGATATCCGTCAATGCCACTGACTGTCACGCCGGCTCCAATGAGTCCTGCACTAAGGCCGGCATCGTTTACGTAGGCGCAATCTTTGACTGTAGCTGCAGCATTGTCGCCGACAGTTCCGAACAGGGCTCCGATACATGCCGCCTCGGTGTCGGAAGGAACTGAACCGCCGTTTACATTGGCCTTTGCCAGGTTGCTGGCGCATCCGGCAATCAGCATAATACCGGGACTGGAAGCGTTCATGGAAGCATATCCGATTATACCGCCCACGGCCGGCGATACGGCATTGTCAGGGAAGGTGAACGAGAGGGGAGAGCCGCTGGCCGAGAGGGCATAGCAGTTAAGGATTCTCGCATTTGAGTTGGCGTCAGTCAGCCTCAGCCATCCGACTATTCCTCCCATCCTGCTGTCAATTTGGGATGACTTGATTGTCATCGATCTGGCACCGCAGTTGGCAAGCGTAAGCAGATAGTTGGAATCGGGATAAATGTATCCGGCGATGCCGCCCAGATAACAGGTCCCGCTGATTGTACACTTCTCTGCAATGCAAGCGTCGATAATGCAGTCGCCGCCGCGGGTAATCGGACGGCCTGCGATACCGCCTATACTGTCGACTCCGGTGAAGGTGCTGTTGCTGACACGGCAGGCCTTTACTTCGCCAAGGTCGAAACGCCCCACAATTCCGCCGATATTAGTTTCGGTGCCGGTGATCGTAATGCCGTCAACGATGCAGCGCTCAATGGTGGAAGCAGTATTCTTGAGGAATCCGGCAACGCCGCCAAGTCCTCCAAGGCCCTCTATCACGGTGTTTTGATTGACCGTGCAGTCAATAATGCTTGCGCCTTCGGGAAGAGCGACAATTCCTGCAACATAATTCTTGGCAGAAGATATTCTTGCGTCGGATACCGTGCAGTTCTCGAACACGGTTTCGGGTTTTGTCCAGCCTGCGATACCACCGATATCTTCACCGGTTCCGGTGATTGAAGACGAAACGAAGGAGCAGCCCTTGACGGCTCCGCCAACAATCTTACCGCATATTCCGCCGTTTTCGGCTACACCGGAAATAGCAGCATTAACTACATGGCAGTTCTGGATTGTACCTCCGGAAGGAAGGTGGGCGGCAATTCCTGCTGCATAATTGGTGCTGGTGCTGATAGTGACATCGGAAACCGTACAGTCCTCGACAGTTCCGCCGTCCATTTGGGCGACAATGCCTGCGCAGATATTGGCGCTGGCTGCAAGTTCGCCTCCGCTCAGGCTGCAGGACGATATGGTAGTGTTGACAGCATGTCCCACAATACCGCCCACACGCACATAGCTGCCGGTATTGCCGCGGTTAACGGCCTTTATGCCCGATATGACAGCACCGTCGGTATAACCGAAGATACCGCTGGCCGGGCTGTCTGACGAAGTCCCTTGGGTAACCAGATTGGAAATGGTCTTGCCCGCGCCATCATAGTGACCGGTGAACGGCTTGCCGGAATTCTGTCCGACAGGTACGAAGTCCACACCGGCCATATTGATATCTTCGGTCTGGAGATAGTACTTGCCGGCGTAATCTTCGTATTCGTCCGAGCCAAGCTTGGAAGAAACCAGAGCGAGAGCATCGGGAGAATTGACTTTATAAGGATCGGACTCGGTGCCGGAACCTTCAAGTGTCACGGGTTCCGGACCGCCTGCCACCATTGATGCGGCGGGCATTTTGCGTACTTTCCCGCGGACTATTGTATTGTCGGAGGACGTCGAAAGCGAAGCGATCAAATTGTCTTCCGAGTCGAATGCCTTCAGAATAAATCCATCGGACAGCGAACCTTCGGGAAGCATTACATAGAATTCGAAAGGAGTACTTCCAAGCGTGATTGCAGCAGCAGGTTCAAGGCGGATTTTGTTGGAATAAGCCTTGCCCTTCATGACCATGGATTTTATGTCCTTTGCATCATAATCCGGCGTAATCACATAGGTTCCGTAGAGCATTGACGACATGTTGACGTCAGTCAGCTCGAAATAACTGACCTGCAGATTCTCGCCGCCAAGGCTGAGTTTCAGCGCGCCCAGAACATATTTCATGGCAAAGCTTGTGCTTCCGTCCGCCCAGAAAGCGGCGGCAGGCATAAGAGACTTTGGGCAATCACCTGAAATGATATTCTGGGTGTCGGGAATGTTCAGACAAATCTGTTCGTTGTCGGATGTGCCGTCAACAAGGTCATAGGGATATACGGCGCATATCTTCCCGTCGGCACGTGTGCGTCCGGTAAACTTGGCCGAGTGGCCGTCGGAACTGATGTCGCCGGCGCCGGTGGTAAAGCGGTCACCCCTTTCCCAGACGGGCTGGGTATTGCTGTGAACCCATATACAGTCGCCCGCTTCCCATTCAGCCCCGGTGAAAGTGCCGTAGTCGCCGGTAAAATGAATCCTGGTGCCGGGTTCGCCTATAGTGGCCTCCAGGGTTACAAGTTCGTCCGTAAATGCTGGCTCTTCATCTTTTGTACAAGCGAAGACAGTAAGAGCCAGGACGCATGCAGTAAATAAAATGTATCTGGTTTTCATCACCATGCACCGTTAATGTTATCGTAATTTCCGATAGAACCGTTGCCGGACTCGTTGTAGGAATAGTCTTCCAGCCAGGTGCCGAGTTCATTGTAAATCTTTTCTGCAATGAAGCGCATGGCTTTGGCGGAATAATGGTCGCTGCAGTTGCGCCTCAGATCGCCCTCGGTGGAGATACTGTTCCAATTGAAATCATGCTTGGGCATATTGGGCTGATAGCCTTTGGACAGATATTCAAAGTTCCATCCCAGGTCGTTGAATCCGTTTACCGCATATAGATCGACCGCACGGCAGTTGTCATAGTGATCTGCGATGTGCAGCAGGGACTCCTCCACATCGGGAGTAAGGGTATCGTGTATAAGTACGATAATCTTTACCTTGGGATACTGGAGTGTCATCATCCTGATAAGTTTCAGGTAAGCCTCGATGAAGGTGGCGTCGGGCAGGGCCTTGGCGGCGTCAAGCGTCTTTGCTGCATCGGCCACTGCGTATGCCGCATTCATTGCCGAATCATCGGGACGGTGCGGAGTGGAAGAAGGATAGCGCTCCAGCTTCTGGCTGCCAAGTATGTTGTAGATGTTGTGGGCCCAGTCGTTTGCACCTCCGTTGATTATGATGATGTCGGGCGAGCCCATTCCTGCATTCTCGATATAACGTGCGCAGAAGTCCTGGCCGTACCAGTACTGGCCGGATTTGGATGCATCCGTGCATCGTGTTGTCGCAGTGCCGGAGAATGCCAGATTGGTATCCCAGACTGCATTTGACAGCAACTCATAAGTCAGGATGTACCAGTAAGTCTGGGCAGCCGAAGTCACGTTGCCGTCGCTGGTAGGGTAGTGGCAGCGGTAACCGTTGGGCGCCTTTGACGAATGGTAGCCATGAGGAGCGTAACCGTCGAAAGTCGAAAGAGAATCGCCGATTAGACTGACTCTGAGCGCCTTCTTTTTGCCTGTGGAAGGATTGGATGCCATTCCTTCGAAAACGGGATAGCCGTTCTCACCGGGCACCCATGATTTCAATTTCAAAGGGCCGCTGTACGATGCTTTAAAAGCGTTCAAGTAACTTAACAGCGTTCCGTCTGTCATGCTCCGGTTTGAGAGCGCAAGGCATTCCGTGCTTGTGCCGGAATTCTCTTTTCCAAGAGCGGGGAGGCTGTTGATGTAATAAACGTGGTCGAAATTGGTCTTGTTCACCAGTCCTACAAGAGCGGCATAGTTGAAGTAGGCACTTGAAGGTTCTTTCTGACCGTTAACCAATGCGCGTCCCTTGGCTAAAGTGGTGTAGGAGCCGATGATGTTGACGCTGGCATTTGTTCCGCCCTGTTCGCCTATGAAACCGCCCATATCCACCTCTTTGCCCTGGGGGAAGTCGGTGCGGATTACGGAAGGATCCGAGAAGCAATTCACAATGTTAAGCGTTGAACTCGTACTGCCCATCCTGGCCCATGCCACGATGCCGGCAATCATGGTCCATCCGCTCTTTGCATAACCGGCGTCTATGAGTTCTCCACCCACAAAGGCGCAGTTGCTGATGTTTATTTCAGAACTGCTTGATGTGGGATTGAGTTCGCCCACGATGCCGCCTACCGAATAATTGGCGGCAACGGTCTTGGCATAAACGATACAGTTGTCGATGTTAACTTTCTGTGCCGTATCTTTCCAATAAATGTATGCGGCTATACCACCGGCCTGGTCCATGCCGCTGCGAATATTGGAAAGCGAGCCCACGACACAGTCTTTGATATCGCCGTTCTGCATCCAGCCGATTATGCCGCCTGCACCCGGATACCTGCAGATGATGTCTGCCTGGACTTCACAGCCCTTGATTGTGCCGCCCTTAAGCATTTCGCCCGCGATTCCGCCAGCATAATAATTGTCGCCGGTTACGGTAGAGCCATCGAGTACACGGCAATTTTCCACCGTGCCCTGGCTGATCTGGCCAGCTATTCCGCCGAGCTGCTCGCCACTGCTGGTCACATTGCCTTTGAAAGTACAATTCTTTATGCTTGCGTTACCAAGATAGCCGGCGATGCCTCCCACGCATGAAACAACAGTGATTCCCTGGAAGGTGTCGTCGTCTTCGTTATGGAGGAAGCCTTCTACCGAGCAGTCCGTAATGGAACCGCCGTCCACATAGCCGGCGATGCCTCCGCAGGCGCATTTGACAAAATCAACCTGGGCATTGACATGGATGCCGCTGATGGCAGTCGATTTGCTGTATCCCACAATGACGCCCTGGTTGCCATTAGTGCCGTTATTGGTATAGCCGTCGATATTGAGATTTGCGATGGTAGCCCCGTCGGTGTATCCGAACAGACCTGCCGCAGCAGCGCTTGAAGGAACAGGGCTCAGATTGCTGATAGTGAATCCTCCGCCGTCGTAGTTACCCTTGAAGGGCTTCTCGGATTGCGAGCCGATACATGCCGGGCTGGACGCCTGCATATTGATGTTGCGGATCTGGCGGAAGAATCCGGAAGCGTATTCGGCGGACTGGTCTCCGTTGATAAGGGTGCCCATCTGCTCGAGGTCGGCAGGGCAGGCGATGCGCCATGGATTGGCCTCGGTGCCGGCGCCGCCGCTGAAAGGCGTATTCTCGGGATTGATGGCCTGCATGTCGGAAATACAACCGCGCTTTACAGTGCAGTCGGTTTCCGTGCTGATACTCTTGATTACTGCACTGTTGGTATCATAAAGGGTGCAGGTAAAGCCTTTGGCGAACGCTCCTGACGGAGCCACAAAATAGAATACTGTCGGTTCGTCGCCCAGAGTAACGCCGTCGACATTGAGTTTGAGGACATTTTTAGTCTCGTCCGGATTGTTGACGGCAGCATCTCCTACGGTGTTTGACTCAGAATTGATGGACACGCGGCAACTGCCCCAGAGGGCGAATGACGGATCGTTGTCGGATATAATTATCTGCTTTACTGTCGCACTTCCGGTGAGTTTTAGTTTCAGCAGGCCGAAGAGATTCATCATGCTGAATGAAGTGCCGCTTGTCCATGTTCCTACAGTTATGTTGCAGGCAGGGTCAAAACTGCCGGCAGTATAATTCTGCTCGGGGGGCAGGTTGAGCACCAGCCCGGTGTTGGAAGAGCCGTCGGCAACTGCCGAATAAGGACAGACTGCTACATACGGGCCGTCAGACGGCGCTTCTCCCTGGAATGTCGCTTCTTTCCGGTCGCTGGAGAGACTCTCCGCGGAAGTGGAGAAAAGGTTCCCGGGAGTACCTGCCTCCTGGGCCGCCGAACGCACCCATATCTGGTCGTCGGCATTCCAGAGTACAGGGATTGTGCTCCCTTCCGGAGTGCCAAGCGCGGTTTTTGAATCCGCAATCCTGGCGGTCAGTGTCAGGACAGGGTATTTCCCTGCGGGAATCTGGGGCTCGGTTTCCCTGGCACAGCCCGCCAGGAGAACAAACGCAAAACCCGCTGATAAAATAAATTTTCTCATAGTGATGACCGTTTTAGTTACCAAACAAGTTCATTATCGGAGTTGGTATACGGCTCGACTGTAGCGTCGCCGGAGGTGCAGATGATTTCCACATCTTCTTCATTGGGAATTTCACCGCAACGAGGTGGTCGATAAAAAAGTCCGGGAGTGAACATAGTTATTAATTAGTAGTTAAAAATTCAAAACGGCAGACACGAAATAATGATCGCTGGGATAGATGCCGCCCGGGGCATCCTTTACAATCTCGGCGCTTACCGCCTGGATCCCTCCGCGGGTATATATAAAGTCTATCCTTCGTCCCTTCTTGCGGTCGAATTTCCATCCATGGCAGCTGAAGCCCGTCTCTTCATGGCCGTGTACGGCCTCGTATGCGTCAGTCCAGCCCGCTGCCGTCAGCAGGGCATACGGTACATCCTTTATACCTGAGTTGAAATCCCCGAACAGGAGCTGGGGAAAATCGGGGTTGTACTGGGCCGTTTCGGCAATAATGACTTCCGTCTGCTTTGCCTTGGCGGCATCGGTGATGTGGTCGAGATGAGTGTCGAGGACACGGAACTCACGGCCGGTGCGCTTGTCGCGCAGGCGGACCCAATTGCACTGGCGGGCACGTGCCGTGTCCCAGGATACGCTGCCACCAATCAAAGGCGTCTCGGAAAGCCAGTAGGTGCCGGCTGAAACAAATTCGTAGCGCTTCTTGCTGAAAAAGATTACATTCTTGCCAATAAAATGATAACCGTCTGTCCAGGGATCCATTTCAGGTCCTTCGAAACCAAAGGCCATATAGCCCTTGAGTTTCTTTTTCATATAAGTATAGGACTCATAGATTACCTCCTGCATACAGATAATGTCCGGTTTGCGGGATTTGATAACCTTAAGGCAAACGTCCTTCCGGTCGTCCCAGCGGCGTCCGTCAACATCGTCTGCAGGAAGCCCTGTGATGCGAATGTTGCAACTCATTACATTGTGAGTAGCCTGGGCTGATGCAAAGCTCAAGGACAGAAAGCTTAATGCAATTATTAACAGTCGTTTCATTAGCCTAAGAAACCAAGTAATATACCGGCTGCAACGGCGGAGCCGATCACGCCTGCGACATTGGGTGCCATCGCATGCATTAGCAAGTGATTATTGGGGTTGACCTCGCGTCCCACCACTTCGGACACACGGGCACTGTCCGGCACTGCGGAAACGCCGGCATTGCCGATAAGGGGGTTGATCTTACGCTCCGGCCTGAGGAAGAGGTTCCATATTTTGACAAAGAGCACTCCGCAGGTGGTAGCGATAATGAACGACACAAGACCAAGGGCAAATATCTTCAATGAATTCCCGGTAAGGAACTTGTCGGCCTGAGTGGAAGCGCCAACGGTAAGACCGATTAGAGTCGTGACGACATCGATGAGCGGCCCTCCTGCGGTATTCGCGAGCCGTCGCGTGACACCCGACTCTTTGAGCAGGTTGCCGAAGAACAGCATGCCCAGCAGGGGAAGACCTGAAGGGACGATGAATGCGGTGCAAAGGAAGCCAACGATGGGGAATATTATCTTCTCTTTCTGGCTAACTTCCCTAGGCCGGGGCATCTCTATCAAGCGTTCCTTCTTGGTGGTGAGAAGCAGCATTATAGGCTTCTGGATCACAGGGACAAGCGCCATATAGGAATAGGCGCACACTGCAATGGCACCCATCAAGTCCGGCGCCAGTTTGGAGCTCAGGAATATTGCGGTAGGACCGTCTGCTCCGCCGATAATGCCTATTGCACCGGCCTCGCTCGGAGAAAAACCGAAAGCCAGTGCAAGCAGATAGGCGCCGAAAATGCCCATCTGAGCGGCGGCGCCTATGAGCATAAGCCTTGGCTGTGATATCAGCGCGGAGAAATCAGTCATGGCTCCGATACCCAGGAAAATAAGAGGCGGATACCAGCCCTGACGCACACCTTGATAAAGTGTGTTCAACACCGAGCCGTCTTCGTACACGCCTATGTTCAAGCCCGGGAACATGGGGATATTGCCGATTATGATACCGAAACCTATGGGCACAAGCAACATGGGTTCCCACTCCTTGACAATTCCGAGCGTGATAAAAACGGCGCCTATGGCAATCATCGCGAGATGCTGCCAGGTGCAGTTGGCAAAGCCGGTAAACTGCCAGAATTGAACCAGACTGTCGAATACTTGTTCCATTATGACAACTTGATGATGTCAGCCCCTTCGAGCACCGAGTCGCCTTTCTGGACCAGAATGGCGCTTACGGTACCGTCAACTTCGGCCTGTATTTCGTTTTCCATCTTCATGGCCTCAAGCACGGCGACCTTCTGACCCTTTTTGACTGCCTGTCCCTCCTTCACGTCAATGCTGATGACGACTCCGGGAAGAGGGGAGTGAATGACCGTTCCTGCACCGGCGGGCGCCGCAGCGGCTGGTTCCGTCACAGCTGCGGGAGCGGGAGCCTGAGGCTGAACCGGAACCGCAGGTGATGAAGGGGCGGCGGCGGGAATTTCGTTCCCGAGCTCTACGATGTACGGGTTGCCGTTGACGGTAACATCTGCATTACCTCCTTCTATGCCATTGATTGTGACCGAATAATCCTTTCCGTTGATTTTGAAGTTATACGTTTTCATATTTTGCGGGTTGTTTTTCTGAACATAAGATTCTTGTTCCTCCATGCGGAGGGCTTGTCTTGTATGGTTATGAAGCCTGGCTCGATGTCGTGGGCTCCGTCATCGGAATAAAGGTGCAGGGCCATGGCTATAGCCGCCGGTACCGCATCATCGCCGGATGCGAGTTCCAGGGCCATGGCAATTGCGGCTGCAGTTTCATCATCGGCCTTGTGATGTCCTGGACGACGTTTGTACTTGCCCGTGAAAATGTTGCCGGATAAATTATAGATAAGGAACAGTATCAGGAGGGCGGAAAAAACGACGCTCACGGCTATCAGGGTAAGGATCCAACCGTGAGGGTCGGTTTCTTTCATGATCTGCGATTTCGTCTTCTGCTCATGTCGGCCGTTCAGCGAGCGCGGAGAAGGGGAGGACGGGTGAATATCGTCGAACAACAGCTCCTTATTGTCGTGTGCGAACTTGGAAATGCTCATGCCTTCCGGCAGGGTTGCAGGTATCTTGAGAGAGTCAATGATAGTCCGGCCGTCATTGCTCACCAGATATACCGTCCCGCCGACAGGCAAGGTAAAGTTAAGATAATATGTGCCGAGCGCCGAATTGCCGGCAGCATAAAGGAGCACCACCTGACGCGGGCCTATCTTTGTAGACCTGTCGTCTTTCGTGATCTGGCTCTTCCGCAGGTTGGACAGGTCATCGGTCAGGAAGCAACCGGCAAAGTTCACCGTACCCTGGGAAGTATTGAATATTTCTATCCAGTCTGAATTGTTGCCGTAATCGTCGGTTATCGATCCGGGACAACCCGGCATCGCCTCGGAGATTATCAGATCCGAGAGATTCTGGGAATGCAGTCCCGAACAGAACAGCAGGCAGAGCAGGATTGATAGTACCGGCTTACTCATAGCGGCAGGTTGTCGTGTTTCTTTGCGGGTAGTTCCTGACGCTTGCCGGCAAGCACATCGAACGCACGGATTACGCGGAAACGAGTGTTGCGCGGCTCGATAACGTCTTCTATATAGCCCTTCTGGGCGGCCTGGTAAGGGTTGCAGAACAAGTCGTTGTATTCATTCTTGCGAGTCTCGGCCAGCGCCGCCTTCTTTTCAGGATCGGTCTCGGCCTTCAGCTCCTTGCCGTAGAGCACCCCGACGGCTCCCTCCGCTCCCATCACGGCTATGTTGGCAGAAGGCCATGCATAGTTTATATCACCACGTAACTGCTTGCAGCTCATGACTATATGCGCTCCGCCATAACTCTTGCGGAGGGTGACGGTCACCTTAGGTACGGTGGCCTCGCCGTATGCATAAAGCAGTTTTGCACCGTTAGTGATAATGGCCCCGTATTCTTGCTGCGTACCGCAGAGGAACCCAGGCACATCGACAAGTGTGAGCAGGGGGATGTTGAATGCGTCGCAGAAACGCACGAAACGTGCAGCCTTGCGGCTGGCGTTGATGTCAAGCACGCCGGCAAGTACCCCAGGCTGGTTAGCCACAATGCCGGTACTGCGTCCGCCCAGATGTGCAAATCCTACAATTATATTGCGGGCGAAATTCCGGTGGACTTCGAAGAAGTCGCCGTCGTCGACTATGGACGCGATGACGCCGTACATGTCATATGCCTTGTTAGGGTTGTCCGGGATGACGGAATTGAGATAGTCGGCGGTGCGTCCGGCCGGATCCGAAGTGGGAAGCAGGGGAGCCTCTTCCATGTTATTCTGGGGGAGGAAGCTCAATAGTTTCTTTATTTTAGATATTGCATCTTCCTCTGAATCAGCAGAAAAATGAGCCACGCCGGATTTACTGGAATGCACGAAGGCCCCGCCGAGTTCCTCCTGGGTAACATCTTCTCCCGTTACGGATTTAACTACCGTAGGCCCGGTCAGGAACATATAGCTGGTCTTGTCGACCATAAGGGTGAAGTCAGTGAGGGCGGGGGAGTAAACCGCACCTCCCGCGCAGGGCCCCATTATCACGCTGATCTGCGGAATGACGCCGCTGGAGAGGATATTTCGTTCAAATATCTCGCCGTAACCGGCAAGGGCGTCAATGCCTTCCTGTATACGAGCTCCGCCGGAGTCGTTCAAGCCTATTACGGGAGCGCCGACTTTTACGGCCGTGTCCATGACCTTGCATATCTTTTCCGACATGGTTTTGCTGAGGGAACCGCCGTTGACGGTGAAATCCTGCGCGAAAACAAATACCAGGCGTCCGCCTATTGTTCCCTGACCGGTTACGACACCGTCGCCGTCAATATGGCTGGCGTCCATGCCGAAATTTGTGCAGCGGTGTTGCACGAACATATCGAACTCTTCGAAACTGCCCTCATCCAGCAGCATGGCAAGTCTTTCCCTGGCGGTCAGCTTGCCTTTAGAATGCTGGGCCTCGATCCGTTTCTCTCCTCCGCCAAGTTTTGCGGTCTTCCGGCGCTCGACAAGGGCCTTTATTTTGTCTTCTTGAATGCTCATAATGTTGCCTTTGCTCGTTAACAAAAATGTTAACCCCTATAACTAAAAT
>JAFZBM010000153.1 GCA_017561765.1 Bacteroidales bacterium
ATTAAGTTGGAAGATTGGCCGCTTACGGATTGCTCCACGAGCACCCGTCCTGTCCGGGATCTCGTGGCCTATAAGCTGCTCGGTGTGCCTTACAAGTGGGAAGTGGATTGGATGAGCGGTACGACCTATATCATCCAACCCGACTTTTTCGGGACGGAAGCATCCTTTTCCTACGACGATTTCTTTGCTAAGAACCAATCCAGCGGCACGCATGAAGCCTATATGAATCTCATGGAGGGCAAGACGGACGTGATCATTGTAAGCCGTGACATCTCCAGAAACGAAAAGGCATCCTCAGAAGAGTTGGGGGTAGAACTGGAAACGGCCCCGCTCGCCATTGATGCCCTGGTCTTCATCGTCAATCCCAAGAACCCCGTCAAGAATTTGACTTCGGACCAGGTGCGGAAGATTTATACCGGGGAAATACGCAATTGGAAGGAAGTCGGCGGCATCGACCATGCCATCACCCCGTATATCCGGAATGCGGATTCCGGCAGCCAGGAAAAGATGGAAACCCTGGTCATGCAGGGGCTGGCCATGATCGAAAGGACCGACGAGAACTATATGTATGAAATCATCGGCTCACAGATGATTTCGCCATACGCGCAACTTGAGATTGATGAATACGGAATCGGCTACACGCCGTTTTTCTACTGCACGGCCATGGTCCGGGATTTAATGAAGGTCGATATGCTTTCCATCGACGGTGTGGCTCCCAGCAAAGAAACTTTGCGGTCGAACAAGTATCCGTTTGTGTCAAGTATCTATGCCGCTGTCCGCAAGACGGAAAATCACGAAAGTATGGCGTACAAACTCTATCAGTTCCTCTTTACCAAGAAAGGTGCGGATATGATTGATGAGAGCGGGTATATTGCGATCAGGAAGTAAGATAGTTCTTAATTCAATAAACTGCCGTCATCTCGGATCGAGGTGGCGGCAGTCCATTAATAGCGAGTTGAATCACAAATAAGTCATTATCTCTCCAGTTTCGCAATGACCTCTTCTAAGTGATCTCTGGTACAGTGGAGATAGGACAGGGAACTACCCATGAACTTGTGCCCTAGGAGGAAAGCAATAGTTGGAATATCAACCCCCTTGTCCAGAAGACGCATTGCGAAGGTGTGTCTGAAGCAATGGAAGGTGATATGCTTTCCGATACCGGCTGCCGCGATGAGTTGTGGGACCTTATGGTTCAGGATCGGCGTGGACAGAGTGGGAAAGATGGCTCCTTTCTTCTTGATAGTCCCAAGAACGGCTACTGCCTCCTGGGAAAGGGGAAGACTTACCTTGTACCCAGTCTTCTTGATGGTGAAATTCAAGTAACACCTGCCTCCCGATTTCTTGATGTTCTCCCATTTCAGATTCAGCACGTCGCCTCGTCTCAGACCCGTCTCAACGGCTAATTCCACCGCGCGCTTGACTTCCAGATCCCTGAACGGAGCATTCTTCAAAGCCTCGATCTCTTCTTCGGTCAGGCTCTCACGCTTACAGGAATGGTCCCATTTGATTCCTTCAATCTCCTCAGAAGGATCGAAATCGATCAGATGGTCGGCGAAAGCAATCTTCAGGAGTCTTTTGATGTGCTTGAGATATGTGGCGGCCGTGTTCTGGGCATAGCGCCGGAATCCGTCCTCTCCCTTGGCTTTCAATAGGAACTTCCGGTAGGCGGTTAGGAAAGCGACGGTAATATCGCCGAAAGTGCATTCGTCATCACAAAACAGCTTGAAGGACTTGATTGCCGCATCACACTCTTTGCCCTTATATGTCTTATGACTCTCGAAATAGCTAATCACATTGATATCCTTGTTGAGCGAGAGGAAGGAGAAGTCCCTCTTTACGGACTGGATGTAACGGAAGCAGCGTATTTCTTCAACCATCTGTTCGACGGTTTCATTGAAACGACGCTCGATTTCATTGCAAGGATGGGTATAGCTCGCCATATTCAAATGCTCTTTTTTCAAGTAATTACCTTTTGAAACAAGGATGGGCGGTGTATAGATGAGATCGTATTCCGTCATGCCATCCTTCCTTTGCGTTTTCTTGATGCTTACTCTCCCTTGCTTTTCCATAGTGACATGACATCTTTGCGTGAAACCAGTTGCTCCCGATTGCCAGGTCGGACACGGATACGGCCCCGTGCGATTTGCAGCAGAACTGTCCGAAGATCAATCCCATATATGCAGGAGACCTGAATGAGCGGAATCCACTCCTCCCACATGAAGGACTCTTTCCTCCATGCGTTGTCGACTTCAGCCTTGGAGTAGAGATAATGGACACCGACACACCAGTGCTGGATGTGGTTCCTCTCCAGGAAGAACAACGACCAGGAGCGGCCTTTACCTGTCGAGCTCATGACACCCTTGAGTGTGTAGGTCGTTTCGCCAATGATAGGGAAGTGGTAGGTGGGATTAGACCGGCAGATCCGCTTGAGAAGATTTCGCAGCGATATTTCACGCTGGCCTTGATAGAAATTGAGCAGTTTGTCCTCTGGAATGGCCAGCAGAACGGAAGCCTCACGGGCCGACAGTATCCTGTCCAACCCGGGAATCAATGAAGGTTTTCTTTTCATGATATTTGACTAAAAAAGGCAAATATCAGAGATAAAACCCTATAAAAGAACAGATTGAATTATCATATAAACGATAAGTAGAATATGGCCGTTCCCAAAACTGCTATTTTAAAACCAGTACTTATTCGTTTGATTTTTTCAAAAACACTTCATCAGTATCGGTTTTTGGTAACTAGCAGGATGGGCTAGATAACGGTACAAAAACAGTAGTTCTAATTAGGAATCCTTCCAGATAGATATCGTTATCCAGCAATTATTCAATGCTTAACGATATGAATAATAGAACTTGCATAACTTGGCAAGTCATTGATATTCAATTAGTTATATGCAATTATTTCCCGATGCAGAACTTGCTGAAGATATTGCCGAGGACTTCGTCGGTAGTGATCTCCCCAGTGATGGTGCCGAGGTGGTAGAGGGCTTCGCGGAGGTCCTGGGAGACCAGGTCGGTAGGGGTGCGGGAGGCGATGCCGGAGCGGGCGAGGGAGAGGGTTCGGGAGGCGGCGCTAAGGGCATTGAAATGACGCGCATTTGTCACCAAAGTGGCCGTCCCGGCATCGGCAATACGGGCTTTCTGGTGTTCCGAAAGTGCATGGGAGAGCCGCTCAAGGTGAAAACCGGACTTTGCAGATACTGCAATCGCACTTACCTTATTATCAGCAAGAGAAACAATCTTGTTAAATTTGGTAACAATTTTGTTAACTGCCAAAATCGCTGGATTATGACCATTTTCAATGCTCCAAATGCTTCCTGTAGCCATGGACTCGCATGTCTCGTCAAAGCCGGCGAGAAGGTCGACTTTGTTGAGCACCAGGACAAGCTGCTGGCTCTTAAGATTGACCCTTGAAACGATGTCACGGAGCTCGGAACATAGGCGCTCGACCGGCGAGCAAACGTCGAAGACGGCGATGATGCTGTCGGCAAGCATCAGCTTCTCGAAGGTCCTGTCGATGCCGATACTCTCGATCTCGTCGGACGTCTCACGGATGCCGGCGGTATCAATGAGACGGAAAGCTATGCCGTCGATGTTGAACAATTCCTCGACCGTGTCGCGCGTTGTGCCGGCGACAGGGGAGACAATGGCGCGGTCTTCGCCCAAAAGAGCATTCAACAGCGTGCTCTTGCCGGTATTTGTCGCACCGACTATGGCTACGGGCACGCCGCGCCTGATGGCATTGCCTAGCCGGAATGAATCAGTCAGTCTCCGGAGGTGTGAGAGCGCAGAATCCAATAAGGAAATCAATTGGTTACGGTCGGCGAATTCAACCTCTTCTTCACTGAAGTCCAGTTCGAGTTCCATAAGCGATGTTATGTCGACAAGCTGTGAGCGAAGTTGTTGTAATTCAGTAGAAATACCACCTTTTAGTTGATGCATCGCTACACGATGGGATGCTTCGCTTGAAGAAGCGATCAGATCCGCCACAGCCTCGGCCTGGGACAGGTCCATTTTGCCATTGGCAAAGGCCCTGCGGGTAAACTCGCCCGGCTCCGCCGGGACTGCCCCGGTCTCGGCCAGCATTTGTAGCAGCCGCTCGACTACATACGGCGAAGCGTGGCAGGAGATCTCCACGGAATCTTCGCCCGTATAGGAGTGCGGAGCGCGGAAGATCGAGACGAGCACGTCGTCCACGTCCGGGACAGTACCGAACTTCAGGGTATAGCCGGCAGAGGAGGCGCAGGAACCCTGACGGAAGTGCACGACGCGGTCTGCTATGGCCAGCGCATCCGGCCCGCTGACGCGGATCATGGAGACGGCTCCGGAGCCGACGGAAGTCGCCGGAGCGCAGATGGTTTTGGCAATGTTCATCATGACATGCGAAGTTACGAAAAAACCGTTGTTAATTTACGGGGGATTTGTTATTTTTGCAGAATAGAGAACAATAGTTTTTATACCATAAACGTTAATATGATTTACACAAAGGAAGTGCAGCAGATGTGCTGCGTTGCAAAGGGCGCCAACCACGCCAACGCACCTATCCCTGAGGAGGGAAAATGGGTGCATGCAAAAGAGATCAAGGACATTTCCGGCCTTACCCACGGTATCGGCTGGTGCGCTCCGCAGCAAGGTTGCTGCAAGCTGACCCTCAATGTCAAGGACGGTATTATCGAGGAGGCTCTCGTAGAGACCCTCGGATGCTCCGGCATGACCCATTCCGCCGCCATGGCGTCTGAGATCCTTCCGGGCAAGACCCTGCTCGAGGCCCTCAATACCGACCTTGTCTGCGACGCCATCAATACGGCTATGCGCGAGCTTTTCCTCCAGATCGTTTACGGCCGCACCCAGTCCGCCTTCTCCGAGGGCGGTCTTCCCGTCGGCGGTTCCCTCGAGGACCTCGGCAAGAACCTCCGCAGCCAGGTGGGTACCATGTACGGCACCAAGCTCAAGGGCTCCCGTTATCTCGAGATGACCGAAGGCTACTGCACCCGCATGGCCCTCGACGAGGACAATGAGGTCATCGGCTACGAGTTCGTCAACCTCGGCAAGCTCATGGACGCCCTCAAGGCCGGCGCTACCGGTCCCGAGGCCATCGAGAAGGCAAAAGGTACCTACGGCCGCTTCAAGGATGCCGTTAAATATATCGACCCCCGTAAAGAGTAAGAGACTATGGCACTTTTCGAAAGCTACGAGCGTCGCATCGATCAGATCAATGCAGCTCTCAACAAATACGGTATCAAGGACATCGATGAGGCTAAGGCTATCTGCGATGCCAAGGGTATCGACCCGTACAAGATGTGCGAGGACACCCAGAAGATCTGCTTCGAGAATGCGAAGTGGGCCTACGTCGTAGGCGCCGCCATCGCCATCAAGAAGGGCGTCAAGAGCGCAGCCGAGGCTGCTGAAGCCATCGGCGAAGGCCTCCAGGCCTTCTGCATCCCCGGCTCCGTCGCCGATGACCGCAAGGTCGGCCTCGGCCACGGCAATCTCGCCGCCCGCCTCCTCTCCGAGGAGACTGAGTGCTTCGCCTTCCTCGCCGGCCACGAATCCTACGCTGCCGCCGAAGGCGCCATCAAGATCGCCGAAATGGCCAACAAAGTGCGCCAGAAGCCCCTCCGCGTGATCCTCAACGGCCTCGGCAAGGACGCCGCCAAGATCATCTCCCGCATCAACGGCTTCACCTATGTCCAGACCCAGTTCGACTATGCCACCGGCAAGCTCAACATCGTGAGCGAGAAGAGATACTCCGACGGCGTCCGCGGCGGCGTGCGCTGCTACGGTGCCGACGACGTCCGCGAGGGCGTTGCCATCAACTGGCACGAGAACGTCGACATCTCCATCACCGGTAACTCCACGAACCCGACCCGCTTCCAGCACCCTGTAGCTGGTACGTACAAGAAAGAGCGTGTACTCGCCGGCAAGAAGTATTTCTCCGTTGCATCGGGCGGCGGCACCGGCCGTACCCTCCATCCGGACAACATGGCCGCCGGTCCCGCCTCCTATGGCATGACCGACACCCTCGGCCGCATGCACTCCGACGCTCAGTTCGCAGGTTCGTCATCAGTTCCCGCACACGTCGAGATGATGGGCTTCCTCGGCATGGGCAACAATCCTATGGTGGGAGCTACCGTCGCGGTAGCTGTCGCAGTCGCACAGGCTATGTAATTTCTCCTGAGCGAAAGCTTAGGATCCAAAAACGGAAAGAAGCAGTCCTCAATGACATGAACCCCGAAAGTTAGACAAAAAACTTTCGGGGTTTTGTTATGCTTAAAAAGCATTCTTATGAAGATCGTCTCAAGTATATGAAAATGCTTG
>JAFZBM010000154.1 GCA_017561765.1 Bacteroidales bacterium
GCTCTTTTTTACAAAAATACACAATTTATGAGAATATGTCAGCCGTTATTGCTAAATTTGCTCATTATTTCGACAGGAAGACATGATGCGCGAGGATGATTTTTCCCGGTTGGAGCTGGACCTGCAAGGTTGCGTCCGCAACTACCGGTATTTCCGTTCCCTGCTGGAACCTTCGACGAAACTGCTGGTTCTCGTCAAGGCCAACGCGTACGGGCACGGAGCCGTGGAGTTCGCCGCCATGATGCAGCGCGCGGGGGCCGATTACCTCGCCGTCGCCTATCCGGTCGAAGGCCTGGAACTCCGGGAGAACGGTATCAGCCTCCCC
This sequence comes from Bacteroidales bacterium, assembly GCA_017561765.1. GTDB lineage: Bacteria > Bacteroidota > Bacteroidia > Bacteroidales > UBA932 > Cryptobacteroides. The sequence continues at coordinate 326 of JAFZBM010000154.1, forward strand.
ATCATCGTCCTCACGGCCGGCACGGATTTCTATCCGGAGATCGTCCGGACCCGCATGGAACCCAGCATCCCCAACCTGGAATCCCTCGACGCCTTCTGCACCTACCTGTGCCACGAACGGCTCCGGGACTACCCGATCCACATCAAACTGGACACCGGCATGCACCGCCTGGGTTTCATGACCTCGGAAATCCCCGCCCTCGTGGAGTATCTGAACGCCCATCCCGAAGTGAAGGTCAAATCCGTCTTCTCCCACCTCTGCGTCGCGGAGGACCCGGAGGAGGACGCCTTTACGGAGGCTCAGTTCAACCTCTTCGACCAGAACACCCGGAGCCTGGCCGACGGCATTGGCTACATGCCCATGCGCCACATCCTCAACTCCGCCGGCATCGAACGCTTCCCGGAGCACCAGTACGACATGGTGCGCCTAGGCATCGGCATCTACGGCATCAGCGCCCTCCCGGGCGTCCAGCTCTCTCCCGTCGCCTCCCTCAAATGTAAAGTCCTGCAGGTCAAGCATCTGCGGGAGGGAGACACCATCGGCTACGGCCGATGGGGCAAGGCCCGCCCCGGCACCGTCATCGCCACCATCCCCGTGGGCTACGCCGACGGCATCGACCGTCACCTGGGCCGCGGCAACGCCTCCTTCTCCGTGAACGGCCACCGCGCCCCCACCATCGGCAACATATGCATGGACATGTGCATGCTGGACGTCACCGGACTGGACGTCAAGGTCGGCGACACAGTCACCGTCTTCGGTGCGGATCCCACCGTCACCGAACTGGCCGATATCCTGGGCACCATTCCCTACGAGATTCTCTCCTCGATCCCGCGCCGAATCGAGCGGATCGTCGTGCGATGAAAAAAGGCGCCCGGAGGGGGCGCCGATTCGGTTGAGATGTAGAGACTATTATCTCAATCCGGTTAGTTTACTGGAATTTCTGAAAATCGGTTCCTCAACTTTGTATATTTGCGTTTTCGTAGTGTAAACTATATTCGTGTAAATCTTGATAAATTCAAAAAAAGTGTGTATATTTGTAATGGCACTATAAAAGTTCACACTTTTTTAGTTCACGAAAATAGTTTCAATTATGTACAAGCAAGCAAAGTTTTACCTTTCCCCAAAGTCCTACGATAGTGGGGAGAATCCTATCAAGGTTTCCGTTTCCGTCCATGGTACGCGCTTACTCACTACCATAGGCCAGACCGTCCCCCCGCAGTTTTGGAATAATGAGACGAAAACGGTTTCCTTTCCCACAAGAGACACGACCAATGCCCAGGGCTTGACGGGCGGTCAGATTAACGCCCTGCTGCTCAAGATCGCCGCAGGGTTCGCCGATTATGAATCCAAGCTTCCAAAGACCTATAAGCCGACGGTTGAGGAGTTACGTGACAAGTTGGCCGCAATCACTGGCAGCAAGCGCAAGACCGTGCAGAGCAAGCGAGAGAAGGCCGAGGCTGCAGCCAGGGCCAAAGAGGAGGAAAAAGCACGCCTGGAGGCAGAGAAGGCCGCAAAGGTCGTTTGTGACTACTTCAGAGAGTTCATAGAGGAGGAGAAGGATGCACGGGAGTGGGCCCAGGGCACCACGGTAACGATGCGGGGCTTTAGCAAGAAGTTGGCGGGCTTCGATTCCCTGGAATACCTCAACACTGAGGATGGTATAAAGGAGTTTATCGGAAACCTGAAGAACGAAGGGCTTACTAACCGGACGATAGAAAAGAAATACCGGCTGCTTCGTTGGTTCCTCACCTGGGCGGCTCGTAAGGGTTACATCGACAGAGTTTGTTCTTATAAGCCAGTTATCAAACTCATAAAGCGCCCCGTCATATATCTCACCCCTTCGGAACTGATGCGTTTATACCGATACCAGGTGCCCGCCAACGGCACAAAGGTAACGCTTCATACAGCGGCGGGAAAGGAGTATGAAAAGACCGTAGAGGATGCGGCGGCGCTTGCCAAGACACGGGATCTGTTCTGCTTTTGCGCGTTTACTTCCCTGCGTTATTCGGACATGGCCAAACTCCGGCGCTCCGACATCACCGAGGAGGGGCTCAATGTGGTAACGAAGAAAACGCACGACCGGGTTACAATCGAGCTCAACAATTATAGCCGTGCTATCCTGGACAAGTATGCCGATTTGCAGAGCCCCCAGGGGCTCGCGCTTCCGGTTATTTCTAACCAGAAGATGAATGAATACCTGAAGCACCTTTGCGAACTCTGCGAGATTAACGAGCCCGTGAATATGGATTACTATAAAGCTGGTAAGAAGGTTTCGGAAGTCTTGCCAAAGTATGACCTTATCGGAACCCATGCCGGGCGGCGTTCCTTCGTGGTTATGGCCCTCACCATGGGGATTTCTCCGGAAATCGTTATGAAGTGGACGGGGCACAGTGATTACCAGACGATGAAACCCTATATCGACATCGTAGGCAAGGCAAAGGCAGCGGCGATGGAGAGATTTAACCAAATAGAGGAGGCTGGGCTATGAATTTGAGGGAGTATAATGCCGTTTGTAGCCGTCTGGAGGACTTTTGCAGATATGCCAGGCGGCGGGCTCCCAAGGGAGATCCGGAACTCCTGGAGAGGGCGGCAACTTTAGAAGCGCTACTTCTGCAGGAATTCAATGACAAGGGGGACAATCTCGCGCTTGATTGCATAGAACTGTCCGGTAACCCGGTCCGGGCGGACTTGATAGCAAGGTATCGGCAGAACCTCGGCGTTTTCGGGCAGATATCAGCCCTTATGGACGATTTGAAGGGCGGGACGGTAGATTGTCCTGAAATAATGAAAGGGCGGCTTATTTGGGCCCTGAAAGGACTATATACGCTCTGCTCGTCATTGTCAAACTTATGTATTCAAGAGTTTAACAAGATGGATCCACCAATTCCCAAAATGGGCAAGATCTACGAGGAGATTAGAAGCACCCCGAGAGCTCTTGAGATTGCCGAAAGGTTGCGGAAAGCTGGATTTCTTGATGATAGCTACATGTTTCGATATGAGAGAAACAAGCGAAATCGATATCAAGAAGCGTTGGTGGCTCAATCTTTAGGTTTGGCGATGGGCTGCTCTGATTGGGCCATGGTTATGGGAAACTATTGGGGGATTAAGCCTGGTAGCTTAAGGACCCGTGCAAGCGAAGCAAACAGCGAAGATAAAAGAAACGACCCTAAAATTAAAATGATTAAATCAATAATCGATGGCTAAGTACCCTTCTAAGTATCCTGAATGGTTATACGACCTCAATCACGGACTAATGATTGTAAGTCTGTTTTTGATATTGCTTTTAATGGCGGTAACTGTTATTGTCTTACCTTTGGGAAAAATAATCTCATTCGAGTTTTTGGAGTGGTGGGACGAGGTGCTCACATTGGGGTTCCCGATACTCCTTGTTCTTTTAATTATAAGCTCCGGTGTCTTTGTCAACGGATTCGTTGAGCATCGTGTAAAATGGGTGTCTGAATCCGAAATGATGCAGAACAGAAAAACCGTCAAAGAGTTCTCGGATGAAACAAAACTCTATTATAAGCGGTGGGGCATTGTTTCCCTTGTATGCTTTATTCTGCTTTTTCTTTTGTTCCTGGTATTCTTATTGGTTGATGAAAAGCTATATACGGTTATATCGTGTATGATAGCAGTATGTTTCTTTCTTTGCGGAGCTGGATTTATAATCTTTATTAAGGGTTGGGAAAAGGGCGTTTTCTTCAGTAACAAGAAATAACAAGATATCAATAAATAACGACGGGTCGGGATTATTCCGACCCGTTTTCGTTATGAGGGATTCGTAACATTGTAACGTTACGAAATTTACAATTATTTATGTGGCATTTACCATACATTTGCCCCCAGAACCAAATATAACGCAGTATATGGAAGGCAAATTCTTGGCAACAATGACGCTTCAGGAACTCGTCAACGATTTAACTGACGCCGGGCTCATCATCGTCAAAAAGGAACCGGAGACCCGGACCGTAGAAACCCAGGCAGCCCCCGCTACTCTTGACTTCTCCGACAGCTCCCGCTACGGGAGCGGGTTGACTGCAATCAAAAGCCGATACCATGTTTCTCAGGTCACAGCGCAGAGAATGAAAGACGGTGTACTTTCTCCGGCTATCTATCAAGCCAAAAGAAAAGGCAGGTTCTGGATTGACTACGAGATCTCGGACGCGATCATGAAAGAGAGGAAGGCCAAGAAAGCAACCAACGCCCAGACCGTCACGGCTTAGGCGTTGGGCGCGGATTGCTCCGCAGTTTCAATTATGTACGGCAAAGGTAGCATAATTTTTCGGAACACTTCGCGCCAGGTCGCAAACAATTGCAGAATCATTGAACCATGGCAAAGAAAACAAGCACACCAACCCCGCCAGTTCCTGACGAGTTCCGCCGACAGTATCAAAGCAAGTTCGCGCCAATCCCTTGCGAACCTAATTATAAGAGGGGCATTGAAAGGCTATCCGACGAAGCCGCCGGGCGGCTTCTCAAAGCGATATTAGAGCATACCGTCACAGGTAGCACAACACCCCCGCAAGGCATGGACGCTTTCGCTTTCGATATGTTCCTATCCAAAGTTGATGAGTTCCTGGAATACGGCCTTGAAAACAGTTGGAAAAGACAGTACCGGGCCCACTATGGAGCGTCTGAAAGGTGGAACCGTGAGCCAGAGATACCGCAAGAAAATGCTTTAGCATCCCATAGCATGCTAAAGAATGCAAATAATAATATAAATAACAATGCAAATGTAAATGACAATGATAATACCAATACCAACCGAAACGCGCAAGCGCGTGGCATGGTTGGGAATGGTGGGGAATGGCCGGAGGTCAATTTGTCGGACTATCTAACTCCAGAGGAGGAAGAAAGGTTATTTGAAGGTGCGGCTAATTATGAAACGGGATTCCTTGAAAGGTTCGTCTTATCTTCCTACTATTGCCGGGAAGATTCTTTGTACCAGAAAACCGAAAAGGCTTTGAAGTTCAGGGATGAAGAAAACGCCCGATACTATGCCGAAAAGGAGGCCGCAGAGAAAGAGCGCGAGGCGGCGGAGGATGCGAAAAGCGTTGAAGAGATCAAGGCGGAACTTAAGGCCAAGGCCCGCACGCTATCCGGCTACTCAAACGGACAGCGGCCCCGCGATCTGGAGGAGCTACAAAGTTTCTGCAAGGATTTGGGATGCCCAGACTTCCCCGCCGTGCTCTTGTGGTCCGAAATGGAGTTCCACGGGTGGGAAATCCACGAGGGGGACACATGGAGAGCCGTCAAGAGTTGGAAAGGCCTTGTAATTCATCGCATAGCCGTTGAGAAGTGCGAAGGGTAGCCAATATTATTTTATCGTCAAAGTGTCTGAAATCGCCCAAAAAGGACCAATAAGAGGGTAATTTATAATCATTCTAAACTATGCTACAAACTCCAACAGTGTTCAAGGCCGTAGGCGTTCCGTTCACTCGCAAGGGTGTGCAGCTTGTCGCAGTCCGGAGGCCACCAGGTCTGCAGCCGTTCGAAGCATGCCGAGGATGCTTCTTTAAAGAGGTTTGCAATTCGTCCCTTGCTTGCTCTCGCTTTGATCGTGTGGACGGCGTTTCTATCTGGTTCCAGGAAGTCAAAACCAAATAACTATCAATTCACATGCAGCAAGACATTACAAATTGTTCGGAGTTCACTCGAGGTGTGGCACGATTCGCCCGGCTCGCTACCGATTCCAAAACTGGGGTGCAAGCGTGGCGGCGTTCCTATCCGCTCGAGCCATGGCGCGACCGTGTGGAACTCATAACCCCGCAGGGCGGGAAGTTTTACCCGGAAGAAAACCGGATCCTCCGCCGGATTCCGGCCACAGATCCGAAGCTCCGAGAAAAGATAGAGTTCTACCTTCAGAACGGCCTTTCCGTCTGGTTCGAAGGAGACGGCCCGGAAAGTATTTTCGATGATGACATTCAAGAATAGAAAACCATGAATAACGCACTGCTCGAAGCCAGGCTTGCCCCGGCAACTCTTGACAAGAGAGAGAAAGGGAAGGAGGTACTTGTCCGTACCTCGATGATAAACTATTTTACGGGTATTTGTAACGCCATAGACGAGGCGCTGGCCAGTTTTCCGGTCATGCTCAAAAAGTATGGACTTGCAGAGTATGATAACGAGCCCCTGCAGCGTGCCATGCTCAGGGATGGGTTCGCAGCCGTTCAGTTGGCCGTGCGCGACCGTACCCTTAACCGCTTGGAGAAATCCGGGCTTTTCCCCAAGGTCCGCACAAGGTTGGCGGAGGAAAACGTTGATGCAATCCCCCAGGGGCTCCGCGATGAAGTGGAGGCAGTAGTCCGGGGAATTAGCGCCCTCATTCGTGATCTTGATTGTGCGATGGACTTCGATACGCTTTGGTTCAAGTCGGGAAAATTGAGGATTCCCCCCAAGTACCGGGCGGAAATTGAACCGCGCTACACCCTTGAGGTGTCGAGCAAAGACCGAAAGACCGTGGAGAGAATCAGGGAGGCCGCAAGTATCCTTTCCGACCTCGAGGCCCAGGGCGTGCGAGTCGGAGACGAAATGCGCGTACCTCCTTCCGGCGGATCACCGGTTCTTGCACCGGGCCTTATTACCCGCATGGCTAAAGGCTCCGGCTACTCCGATGCGGAACTTCTGGGGCTCCTCCACGGCGTTGAGTTGAGGCACTAAAGCACCGATTTGCCGCGATTGAAAAGGCCGTATCTGTTGCAGTTTGTTGCAGATACGGTCCTTTTTCTCTCTTTTTCTCAGAATCTTTGTTTTCTGAGATTTGTTCTTTATTCATTGAAAAATACTAATATATTGAAACTCAATGATTTTGATTTATCCAAAAGTGTAAATATTTTGAAGAAAAATGCATAAATGTGTGTCTTTTGTCACCTCCAATGCGCGCACGCGCGCGAACTTTCGGCCGCTTATAATTATGGGACGAACCTTACAACTTCTTGGCAATCAGCAAGTTACAACGTTCAATCTTATAAAAATAAGGTAAACTAAAATACTGCAACTTTTGTTGCACATTGTTTATAAGTGTTTTATAATCAAATAATTACGTTACCTTTGACACGAATAATCAAAATAAAGGGAAATAAATTGTGAAATAAAACGATAGACTTATAAGAAGATACCCACTTTTTATCTATCGCCGCGTGAAGCATGTTAAAGACATATAAGGCGGATTTCCGCCTGTAGTTCCACCCACATACAACCAGGGCCCCGGAGCCTGGCCGCGCCGGGGCCCTCCAAGAACCCAAAAAACAATTAGCTATGTTACAATCGTATTTTATCCTCATGCCTCAAAATGAGACTAACGACCAGTACCAAAAACGACAAAACAGCTATGTTATCGACACGATTAACGAGGCGCAAGATTTTATACTCAGCATGTATGGCGAATACTGCGAAGCGGCCCGTATTCTACGGGAGAATAAACTCGGTGCTTACGTAAATATGCCGGAAGAACGCGCGGAGGTTTTGGCGGACATTCTCGCCAGCTTCACGCAGGCGAAGATGTACCTTGATTTATAAAACAATCACTATCTTTGTGGTTACAGACCGCTGTGAAGTGGCCGTAAAAATGTTTAACAATGCAAAGCCAGTCATTCGGGAACGAGTGGCTGGCTTCTAAAAAAGAAAAAAATTAAAAATTGGTGTGGGTGGTGGGGCGAGCGCGCATGGACATAGGCGGGGGGGGTACCCCCATCCTTGCAGACTTGCACCGGGTTCGCGTTCATGGCCCGTGCTTTGATTGGTTGCCCGCCACTTTTCCGGCAGTTCCTGGAGGGTGGCGGGCCTCTTTGTGCTCTTTCTCGCTATATTTCTCAGTCCTTTGCGGTCACGTTGGCGGCACTTCGGGCTGATCTGCTCACGTTATCGTACTAACCAAGTGCCCCCATCAAGGAAAAAAGCCCCTGGTTTGGCCTTGATTGTGAACTTTTCGGCATCCCGGAAGCCAAAAGAGTGTATTTAAAGTGTGTACTTTTTATATGAGAAAATATAAGTGCTTGATAATCAATGCACTTATAATGTAAATTGTTGAGATGTAGAGATTCGAACTCTAACTGAGGGAACCAAAATCCCTAGTGCTACCATTACACCACATCTCAATTCCGGGGTGCAAAGATAGTATAATTTTCGAAAAGCCGCAAGGATTACAGGACGGCCCGCAGGATGCGTGTGAGCTGGTCCGAGCAGGAGGTGCCGCGGGCCTTGCAGTTGATGCCGGAGAGGCGGTCGAGGGCGAAATCCACGGGCTGGCCCTCCAGCAGGGCGCCGAGCGCCTGGAGGTTGCCGTGGCAGCCGCCGGTGTAGCGGAGGTTGCGGATGGTGCCGTCCACGAGGTCGAAATCGATCAGGCTGGAACATACAAGGGCCGAAGGTACGGCCGTGATGTGGCGTACGCCGTCCTGCACAGAGTCTCTGAGAATATGGAAATCGTCGGGCATATCAGAAAAGCGTAGGGTGGTTTTCGTCCAGTTCCGACAGGACCTTGGACATGATGGCTTCGCGGAACAGGGCCGCTTTCGCATGGACCTTGAAACGGCTGCAGTACTCGTCCACCGCCGCCATTTCGCTGTCGTTGAAATACAGGACATAGCGGTTCTTGCGCAGGAGCGCGGCTTTCTGTTTTTCGAGGTAGGCGGGGTCGACTCCCGGAATCTTGCGTTTTCTGGCCATCGGTTGCAAAGATAGCAAAAAACCTTGCAAATCAGCGTTTGGAGCGGAAGAAATCCTGCATCAGGGCCGTGCATTCGTCGCCCAGGACGCCGGCCGTGACCTCTGTGCGCGGGTGGAGGAGGGAAGGGGAGAAGAGGGAGTAGCCGCGGCGCGGGTCGATGGCCCCATAAACGATCCGGCCGATCTGAGCCCAGTTCAGGGCGCCGGCGCACATCGGGCAGGGTTCGACCGTGACGTACAAGGTGCAGTCCGTCAAGTACTTTCCGCCGATGGCCTCGGTGGCGGCCGTGATGGCCACCATCTCGGCGTGGGCGGTAGTGTCGTGCAACCGCTCGGTCATGTTGTGCCCCCGGCCGATGATGCGGTCCCGGGACACGATGACGGCGCCGATGGGGATTTCCCCGGCGGCCAGGGCGGCCTGCGCCTCCCGCAGGGCCTCCCGCATGAATCTTTCGTCCTGTTCCACGGTACAAAGGTACGAATAATCTGAATACAATAAGGAGTTTTGCAATAAAGTATCAGAAATGGGCATAAGTATATTTGTATGATTATATTAGATGACCTATATTTGTAAAATATTAACCATAGATAATAACGACCAACCAATTTATTATACCTTAAACAATAAACCAACAAGTAGCATGAAACACAAGCTGTTAGCCTTGATGCTTGCGCTCCTTGCCGCCATGGGGCCCCTGTTCGCACAGAACAGGAGAATCACCGGTACCGTCACCGACGATACCGGGGCCGGTGTCGTCGGAGCCAGCGTCATGGAAAAAGGCACCTCGAACGGTGCCATCACAGACCTGGATGGACTCTACGTGATCACGGTGAAGCCAGGCGCTACGCTCGTGGTCTCCTCCATTGGTTATGCGACCCAGGAAGTGGTGGTGGGCAGCCAGTCCACCGTCAATGTCCTGTTGAAGGAGGATGCCGAATTCCTCGACGAAGTGGTCGTCGTGGGTTACGGTACCATGAAAAAGAGTGACCTTTCCGGTGCATCCGTCTCCATGAAGGAGGAAGACCTCAAGGGATCCATCATCACGAACCTGGACCAGTCCCTGCAGGGCCGTGCGGCGGGTGTGACCGCCGTCCAGACCTCCGGCGCTCCGGGTTCCTCTTCCTCCATCCGCGTCCGCGGCCAGGCCACGGTGAACGCCGGTGCCGAACCGCTGTACGTCATCGACGGCGTCATCGTCCAGGGCGGCGGCTCCTCCGGCTGGGACTACGGTCTCGGCGGCCTCGGCAACGGTAAGATTTCCACCATCTCGCCCCTCGCCACCCTCAACCCGTCGGATATCGTGAGCATGGAAATCCTCAAGGATGCGTCTGCCACGGCCATCTACGGCGCCCAGGGCGCCAACGGCGTGGTCCTCATCACCACCAAACACGGCAAGGCCGGCGAATCCAAGATCACTTATGACGGCATGGTGGCCATGAGCCAGCAGAATGTCCGGATCGACATGCTCAACCTGCGCGAATGGGCCGAGTTCTACAACGATTTCGTGAAGATCGGCGAGGCGAACGCCAATTCCTACTATGCCGATCCTTCCCTGCTCGGGGTGGGAACCAACTGGCAGGACGAGGTGTTCCGGACGGCCTTCCAGCACCAGCACCAGCTGAGCGCCCAGGGCGGCAACGACCGGATCCAGTACTATGTCTCCGGTTCCTACATGAACCAGGAAGGAACGGTGATCGGTACCAACTTCGACCGCTTCAGCGTCCGTACCAATATCGACGCCCAGGTCAAGTCCTGGCTCAAGGTGGGTGTGAACGCCACCTATGCCGTCACCAACGACGACCTCAAGCTGGCGGACGGCGGCGAGGGCCTCATCTTCCAGTCCCTCGGCACCCTTCCCGACATCCCGGTCTATGACATCGACGGCAACTATGCCACGGTGGTGCGCGAA
>JAFZBM010000155.1 GCA_017561765.1 Bacteroidales bacterium
GATACATTGCGATAGACCTTGCCGCGGATTGCGGCAAGGTCGTTCTCGCTTCCGTCACCGCCGGATCGGTGACGACGGAGACGGTGCATGAGTTTCCCATTCCCGTGATTGATCTGGACGGTCATTCTTTGTGGGATGTGTATGCGGCATATTCCGAGGTATTGAAGGGGCTTTCTGCTATAGGATTGCGCAAGCTGTCGATAGAGTCCATAGGTATAGATTCTTGGGGTCCCGGCATCGTCTGCGTGGCCAAGGACGGCAGTTTCCTCGGACTGCCACGTTTTGTCAGGGATGTCCTTTCCGATGCCGTACAGGCCAGGTTCTTCAAGCGCATGGAGCGCCGGGAGCTTTATGAGACCGGAGGCGTCAATGTGCTTGACTCCCATGTCGCATTGCAGCTGTTCGGGTTGTACCGTGAAAAAAGTATCGCCCTTGAAAATGCCAAGCATCTTCTCTTCATCCCTGAGGTCTTTGCGTTCCTTCTGACCGGCAAGCGTTTCACTGAGTTTACTTCGCTATATGGCGCAGGCCTTGTTGACCGCCGGAAAGGAAAGCTTTCAAAGGATGTGCTGAGTGCGTGCAAGGTCCGCCCCAAGCGTTTCCCCTCCGTGGTTCAGCCGGGGACTAAAGTCGCCAAGCTCAAGGAAGGAATCGCTGAGGTGACCGGGCTCGGGCGTATTCCTGTGGTAGCCGTCGCCGGCAGCCGCATCGCATCGTCCGCCGCTGCCGGTTTTTCCAACGAAAGCGGCTCCGCTTTGCTGGTGTCCGGCGCCGTGAGCGCGATGTGTATGGAGACTGCTTCGCCGGTGGTCAATGACCAGACTTTCGAGATGAACTTCTCCAGCGAGGTCGGCGCAGGTGGCGTAAACCTGCTGGTCAAGCGCATTGTCGGTATCGATCTCCTCGGCCGGTGCCTGGAGGCGTGGCGCGCGGCGGGCCGTGCCTATAGTCCGGAGGACGTGGCACGGATGGCCCGCGAGGGCGCGCCGACAAATGCGCAGCTGGATCCGGAGGATCCGACGCTGTGCTCCGTCTCCGACGCCCCGGCCGCCATCGCCCGCTACTGCTCCTTACGCAGCATGGCCGCCCCGGTAGACGATGCCGCCACCGTCCGCCTTATTTATGAGTCTGTTGCCGAAAAGATTGGGGACACCTTCGTCAAACTCCAAAGTGTCACCCCTTCACGCATCAAGGCCTTGCAAATAGTCGGCGAAGGCATCCCGGCCCCCGTTCCTTCCTATGGAGATGCTCCAGTCCCTTCTCGTCGAGACATTGTCGCCCCTGCCACCCTCTCTTCCGATGAGGCCGGTGACAGCCGTGTGCAGGCGCTGTGCGGGGTGCTGGATCCGGTGTTCTGCCAGATGGTCGCAGACGAGTGCGCAGTTCCCGTCACCGTCGGCCCGGCTGACGCCGCCGTCCTCGGCAACATCCTCATTCAGGCCGGCCTCACCCGCCAGGCCCTGTCCTCCTCTTTCACCCACAAGACCTACACCCCCGGTCTCTGATCCTTCTACCAGCGGTCGAAGGATGAAGCGGAAAACGCTTGAAAATGCCGTATCCTTCGACCATCGGTAGAAGGATAAGTAGGAAAAAGGTAAAAAAAGCGTTATCCTTCCACCTTTGGTCGCGAACATTCCCAATGCCAATTGGAGAAGGTCTGCTCAAACACTGCAGACCTTCTCCACCGAAAAGCGTGCAGAAGCCCGTGAAATAAGGATTCATTGGAGGAGGTCTGAGGTGTTCAGTCAGACCTTCTCCATCAGTTAGGGGATCAGAGGTAGATCAGGCGGGAGAGGTTGTCGGGGGAGAAGATGCGCTGGGCCAAGGTCTGGAGGTCCGTCGATGTGACAGCCTCGATGGCGGCCTTGTTCTCGTCGGAGGACGCGACGCGTCCGAAGGCGAGAAGGCTCTTGCCCATAGAGAGGCACTGGGCCTCACCGGACTCGGAACTGATGGCCAGTTGTCCAAGCAGCTGTTTCTTGGCTGCTTTCAATTTCCTGTCACTGAGCGGTTTATCCTGGAGTTCGCGGATGGATTTGGATATTGCTGTAAAACACTTTTCCAGATTGTCCTTGTCGCAGCCGAGGCTGATGGCCATGACGCCGGTGTCGCTGTACTGGGTGTATCCGCATTCGACGCCGTATACCCAGCCGTTGCGCTCGCGTAGAACGTTGTTGAGGATGGAGTTGGAGGCGGGGCCGCCGAGGATGTTGGCGAGCAGCACGGCCGCGATGCGGTCCTGCCCGCCATACAGCGACGGCGCGGCCCCGCCTATCACGGCATTCACCTCGTGGTTCCTCTCGTCCACCGTCCTGTCGAAATGCACAGTCTCAACGGGTACGAGTCCCTTCGGCATTTCTTCGGCGAGGGTTCCGGTATCCCCCTTGAAAACTGTGCCACCCTCGGCAACATAAGAGGGGGGGACCCAAGTTTGCTTGGGGGGGGTCCTGCGTAGCAGGACGTTTTCGAGGGGGATACCGGAACCCGAAACAGGACCTAAATGCTGCGCGGCTATGCGGTGGACTTCCTTTTCCATGAGGGATTCGTCGATGTCGGCCATCATGGAAAAGGCCATCCGGTCGGGTGTGAAGTTTTCCTGGACGAAGCGCCGTAGTTCGTCCGAGGTGATGCGGCGGACGGACGTCGGCGTCCCGAGGATTGGACGACCTAGCGCATGTCCGGCGTACAGTGCTTCCTCGAAGCGGTCGTACACCTCGTCGGCCGGGCAGTCCTTGTAGGAATGGATCTCGTCGATGACCACCCCTTTCTCGGTCTCTATCTCCTTCTCCGGGAATGTCGCTTCCGTCGCCAGCTCGAACAGGAGTCCGGCCGCCTTCGGCAGGTCCTCCTTGAGCACAGTGGCATGCAGGACTATTTCTTCCTTGGTAGTGAAGGCATTGAGCTCGCCCCCGAGCCTGTCGAGGTATCCGTTGACCACCGCGGCACTCTTGTGTGCGGTTCCCTTGAAAAGTGTATGCTCCGTGAAATGTGCAATGCCGCTGTGGTATCCATCTTCGTTGCGGGTACCGCAGCGTATGCTCAACGCGCAGTAGCCTACCGAAAAACCGCCTTTCCTGACGGCGTAGCGCAGTCCGTTTTCAGTCTGTCCTGTGATCATCTATCGTCTGGCATGGATGGATTTGATGTCCTTGGGCAGGAATCCGGCCCAGTTACGTGCGTTGATGCGGTGGTGGCGGTAGTACAACAGCTCGTGCGTGTCCGCGTCTATGAGCATCTTGTAGCACCATGACCCGTTCTGGGGGTCGAAAGGAGCCACTACGTAGCTGCAAAGAGTGTTGTATATAGCTTCCTGGAAAGCCTTGTCAACCTCGGATTCTCCCATGACGACCATGTCCTCGTCGAAATGGCTGCGCATGAACTCTTCGTCCATGTCCGGGACGAGGTCGTCCTTGGAGAAGAATATGCGCTTGATGCCGGTCTTGCGGACCTGGCGTGCGTAAATGTCGAATCCGGCATAACCCGCTCCGTCGGAGCGCATGGCCTTGGACACATAGTCCTGGAGAATGTCCAGCAGGGCGGGCAGGAACACGACCTCCCGTCCTGACGGGAATGCGGACGGGCAGAGAGGCAGACTGGCCACGTCCACGGGCCGCTTCTGCGGGTCCTCGGACTTGGCCTTGCCGCCTTTCATGAGCGTCAGCGTGAGCATGCCGCGATATCTTTTTTCTTCCGACCGTGCTACCAGCAGGAAATAATAGTCGGAGTTCTCCTTGAGGGAGTTGTACTCCTCTGCAGTGCAGAACTCATAGGGCGAGATGCGCCAGCGCGCGGAGACTTCGTCCCGCAGCGCGCTGTCCATGATCTCCCCGGAGCCGAGCACGACCTTGGTCGTGCGTGTGGCCAGGTCGGCGATCTTCACCTTTTTGGTGTTGATCCTGGCCTGTCCGTATACGGAAAGCGGGGCACAGAATGCAAGAATGAGTAATATACCGGCTATCTTGAAAATGCGTTTCATGCAGTAACTTCGTACGTTCATCACGGGCAAAGTTACAAAATAATGCTTACATTTGTAAGCTAACGCTAATCGTGCCATGAGTCAGTATATCGTATCAGCCCGAAAATACCGGCCGGATTCGTTCGAGTCCCTGATCGGACAGGACAATATCGCCAGAACGCTGAAGAACTCCATCCTCAGGGGCCAGCTCGCGCATGCCTACCTTTTCTGCGGTCCCCGCGGAGTCGGCAAGACGAGTACCGCCCGCATTTTCGCCAAGACGATAAACTGCGCCCATCCAAACGCCGACATGGAGCCTTGCGGTGAATGCGAGTCCTGCGTCTCCTTCCGGGAGGGCCGCTCGTACTGCATCCACGAACTGGACGCCGCTTCCAACAACGGTGTGGACGACATCAAGGCACTGATGGAGCAGGTTCAGATTCCTCCCCAGGTGGGACGCTACAGCGTCTACATCATCGATGAGGTCCATATGCTGTCCCAGGCCGCTTTCAATGCTTTCCTAAAGACCTTGGAGGAGCCACCGGCACATGCGATCTTCATACTGGCGACCACCGAGAAGCACAAGATTCTGCCCACCATTCTGTCCCGCTGCCAGACCTACGACTTCAACCGCATCGGCGTTGCCGACATCGTGAAGAACCTCCGCGACATTGCCGGAAAGGAGAATGTCTCCATTGACGACGAGTCGCTCCACATCATCGCCCAGAAGGCCGACGGCGCCATGCGCGACGCCCTTACGATTTTCGACCAGACAGTGGCCTTCTGCGGCGCGGATGTACATTACGAGGACGTGATTCGCAATCTCAACGTCCTCGACTATGAGTATTCCTTCCGTCTGGTGGATGCTTTCCGTGCCGGGGACTATGCTGCGGCGATGCTGACCTTCGACGAGATCCTCGCCAAGGGCTTTAACGCCCAGCACTTCATTTCTGCGCTGAGTTCGCACCTGCGCGACCTGATCGTGAGCAAGACGGCCGGGCTGGACGCCTTGCTGGACCTGCCCGCCTCGCTGAAGCAGCGCTACCGCGCGCAGGCCGAGTCCTGCACCCTGCAGTTCCTTTACGACGCGCTGGCTATCACCACGCAGTGCGAGGCCGGCTACAAGGCCGCCATCAACCAGCGCCTGCACATCGAGTTCGCGCTTATGAAGCTGGCCTTCCTCTCGAAGGGAGTGCCCAGCTCCAC
>JAFZBM010000156.1 GCA_017561765.1 Bacteroidales bacterium
ATAACATAAATGCCGATAAACAAAGCTATCGCTATAATGAAGCCGATGACTATTCCCTTGACTGCAAGGGTTTTGGGATCGCCGGCGATAAGCAGTCCGGTGAGCAGCAGGGCAATCGCTCCGATGGTGCAGCAGAAACAAGTGACCGCCAGTGACGAGTAGCGCCTCGTCGCCGCCACGGCCTCCGGCCCGGGCGCAATATCGGCCCTCGGATCCACGCAAGCCTCGATCGCCTCACGCCCCGGACTCGAAAGGCCCCGCGCCTTGCAGCAAAGCTCCATAATGCCCAGGATAAGCACCGGAATTACGCATCCCGCCACCGACTCTATCAGGCTGGGACTCATGACGGATGCGGGAACAGTGAACTTGGCGGTAAACCCTATCACCCACGAAAGCAG
Organism: Bacteroidales bacterium; assembly: GCA_017561765.1. GTDB lineage: Bacteria > Bacteroidota > Bacteroidia > Bacteroidales > UBA932 > Cryptobacteroides. The sequence continues at coordinate 399 of JAFZBM010000156.1, forward strand.
CATCGCCAGCACCAGCCGGTTCCCGTTGAGACGCTTCGAAAACAGCCCCCAGATGGACGGAATGTACAGCGGACACAATACCATTGTGATGACCATCACGACCACTTTCTCCGCACCTCCGGCCAGGGGGACCAGCATCGCTATCCCTATGATAATCAGCCCGAATATCAATGTGAACAGACGCCCGGCACGGATTCTCTCCTTCTCGGATGCACCGGAGTTCCTCCGTCCCCAGATTTCGTAAGTGAACACGTTGGCATATACGTTCAGCGTCCCGGAAACATTGCTCAATGTGGCCGAAAGCATGGCCGCCAGCATCATACCCAGCATGCCCGCCATCAGCACCGTCTTGCTCATCCCGACGTAAGCCCCTTCGCCAAGCTGGGTCATCGCCGCAGGGTCGGCATCCATTCCGGGGCCGGGAACCAGCAGACGGTACATCATTGCCGGGAGGTACCAGATGAGCGGGGTGAGCAGGTACAGGACGCCTATGAGCGCAGTGCTCTTGCGGGCGTCCTTGACCGTCGGTACGCTTATGTAACGCTGCACGAACGGCCAGTCGCCGCCTATCATCGCCACATGCAGGCACATCCAGAGCACCAGCCAGATCCAGCTGTAGGTGGGGGATGTGGGGGAGAAGAAACCCGGAATTGCGCTGGCCTTGCTGATGAAACTGTCGACTCCGCCCACGGCGTTGAACGACAGCGGCACCATGAACACCACTACCGAAAGCAGCACTCCGAACTGAATGAAATCGGTCATGAGCACGGCGGGGAAGCCTCCGGCAATGGTATATGCCAGAGTGATGCCGCCCAATATCGCCAGCGCCCACCAGATGCTGAGATTGCCCGGCGCCGAATCCCCGGGCAGGCCGGACGAAGCGAAAATGCTGCCTTCCGGTACCTGAATGAGGGCGCAAGTGACCACCGCGACTGCATAAAGGGCAACTGCGGTATGTATCCCGCGGCCGATTATTCCGGCAACGGTGTAGAACCGCAGCGTGCCGTGCCCGAAGCGGATGGTGAGATATTCTCCCGGCGATTTGATGTGGAGACGTCTCCATCGTCCTGCTATCCAGTGGCTTACGATGAGTGATGAGAATCCTAGCATTATGGCCACCATCACCGCAACCAGCCCGGATTTGTATGCCACTCCGCCCCATACCACGAAGGTGCTGGCGGAAAAAATGGTCATGTAGGAGGATACGCCCGAAAGCCACCAGGAGGAGTTGCGCCCGGCGATGAACATGTCTTCCGAGTTCTTGATGCGCCGGCTTATCAGCAGGCTGACTCCGACCAGCCCGGCAAAATAGAGCAGCAGCACTATCAGGTCGAGATTACCCATCAGCGCATTTTTTTGCCGAACGGTTTGGGCCGTTCAACTGTTTGTACATATTCGTTTCCGAAGCTGTCGGTGACGGTAACCACGACGGTGCTGGTCGGCGATGAAGCCTGCGCCCAGAAGTAATGGGGTTTCACTCCGGCCTCGTTGTACTTCTCCGGCCAGCGGCTCTTGGAGTTGTCGTCCCAGGCCGATTTGGGCAGGTAGTAATCAAGCGTGAACTGGGGGTTCTCGCTCTTGCGGTGTTTCACGGGCAGCTCGACTCCGTTCTCGGTGACGCTTATCTTCCACTTGCTCTCCCAGGCCCATACGTTGATAAGCAGCATGTTATCCTCTATCTTGCCATAGTCGGTACGCTTGTCGAAGTGCTTGATAAAAGTCTTCATGGCTCCGTCCGAGCGGTAGTAGTCGCGCACGCAATTCATGTCGAACACCCTGAATTGTTGCTCCGCGCCGTCGTCTATCGACACGAAATACCATTCCATGCTGTCGCCCTTGAACGGGAATACCTCGAAGCCGGCAGGCCCGCCGTCGGGTGCCAGCGTCAGGCCTCCGTGCGCCGCCGTCTGCCACCAGCATCCGCATACTCCGGATATATTGTGCTCCACGATGTTGGAAATGTAGGGATAGCGGGATCCGTCGTCGGAACCATAGCAAAGCATGTTCTGGTGGGAGTGGCCGGATATGAAATGCACGTCGGGGAAATCTTTCAGCAGCCCGGTGAACTCGTTGAAGAGACGTTCCTCTTCTCCGCCTGTGTGCTGGAAGTGCTGGATTATGGGACTCCCGGTGAAGCCGGCTTTGTAACGCATCATGGGGGAGTGGAAAGCTATTATCAGCGGGGCGGACTTGTCTTTAACCGTTGCCAGGTCTTTCAGCATCCAGTCAATCTGCTCCCGGGTGACGTAGTGGTCGTGGTCGCGCTTGCCGGTGATTCCTTCATAACTGTCAATTCGCCCCTCGCTGTTGAGGTACACTACGTTGTCGAGCACTATGTAATGCTCGCGACCCAGATTGAAGGAGTAATGGGTGGGGCCCATGGTGCGGCGGTAGCGCTCCGCGGCGTTGAAGTCGATGTCCCCCTCGCGCGGGATGCCTCCGTCATTGTCATGATTGCCCATTACGTGGAACATCGGCACGGGGAACCGCACCTCCTTGAGCGTTCCGGGGAAGCATTCTATGGAGTATCCGTATTCGTACCAGTAGCGGTCGTAAGAACTGTCGCCGCAGTTTAGACAGTAAACGGGACCGCGCGCCTTCGCTTTCTCATATTCCTCGCGGAAGCGTGGCATGAAGACTTCCGAGAACTGGTACATATCGTCGAAAAGGTTGGCCAGATGGATGTCCGAAATCGCCAGCAGGGTGTAGTTTTCGTTATCTACGCTATGCAGTGCAAAGTCGTGACGTTCAGCTTCTTTCACGGGCGCTTCCAGGCGATGCCAGAAGCGCGGCATGCCCCAGTCGTGCTCCACTTCGGTGCCCGACGGTATGCTTACGAACACGCTGCCCTCGCGTTTTGCTGATTTGAGGTAGTAGAAGCCTTTCTTGTCGGTGGTGGTGAGTTCCACTCCGTCGGAAACCACTACTCCCTGTGCCGGCGCCCCGTCCTTCAGAACCTGCCCCCACACGGTGCAGCCCTTGGGAAGGCGTTGCCTGGCGGCGTTTGCCGGTATTATTGCGAGTGCCAGAAGCAGAAGGGTAATCAGTCGTTTCATCTATATGCTTGATTATTGGTTTAGTTCAGGACGGCGCCGAGCTCCCGGAGGCGGGTGGTCAGCAAGTCGATGTCAACGTCGCGGACGGAACAGCCGGAGGCGGCGGCCATAGAGGCGGCGATACCCGCAGCCTGCCCCGTACCCATGCAGGAGGCCTGGACGCGGAGCGATGCGAACGCGGTCTTGTCGGCGCTGATGCATCGGCCGGCCACCAGAAGGTTGCCGAAGCCGGGCGAGTACAATGCGCGATAGGGAACATAAGCGGGCGTCTTCAGGAAGGTGACGTTCTGCGACGCTCCGTTGGCGACATGTATGTCTATGGGATGAGCTCCGCGGGACACGCTGTCGGGATAGTGGAAGGCGGATACGTATTCATCGGCGGTGATTGTATGGGCGCCGATGATGCGGCGTGTTTCACGCACTCCGGCCTGTACCGCTACGGCGCTGATGTAGCTGTCCTTGAACTCCGGGAAATGCTCTTTGAGCACCCGTGCCATCGTGAATGCCTGTTCGCGCAGGATGCATTCGGCGCGGCTGAAATCGCGGTTCGATGTGGCATCGGCAGCAGTGCGGGTCATATTAACCGTCACTACTCCGGGCTGCAGGGTGGTGCAGAACCAGGGGCCGCCGAATTCCGGGATGCCCCATTCTTCCTTGTGCGCCAGAAGGGTGTCGCGTATCTCGACGCAATGGCAGTTGACTCCCTGGCGGTTGTGATGCATGGCCTGCTGCATGCGCGGGGTGGAGGTATCGACGCCGCTTAGCACGAAGTAGGAGGACAGGGGCTGCAGAGGCTTGCCTTCGGAGGGCTGCATGGGTGCGCCGGCGGCCCAGGCCAGGTCGGCATCTCCGGTGCAGTCGATGAACACCTTTGCCTTGAGCGCTTCGGTGCCGTTCTTGTTATCGATAAATATTGCCTCCAGCGTTCCTGCGTTGCATATGCATCCGCTCAAATAGGAGTTCGTGTACAATTCAACGCCCGCTTCCAGAACCATCCTCTGGCAGCAGAGTTTGTAGAGTTCCGGTTCGAATGCCACGTTGCCCAGCGGCTTCTCTATCAGGCCTCCGCCCATGGCTTGAAGCCTCTCGCAGAATTCCCAGGGAATGCCTCCTATAACCTTTTCGCCGTTGTATGTGAATACGCTCAAGGGGGCTACGATCCCGGCTGTGGCCATTCCTCCCAGAAAACCGTAACGCTCCACCAGGGCCGTCCTTGCGCCGCCCCTGGCCGCGGCTATGGCGGCAATGAAGCCCGCAGGCCCGCCGCCGCAAACCACCACGTCGTACTGTCCGGCTACGGGGATGCTGTCAGCCGGCCGTTCTACGCAAAACTTTGTTGACATATCTCTACAAAAATACGAAATTATTAGTAATTTCGCAGTATGGTAGTTTTGATTGTTTTTGCCATTCTGTTTGCAATCGCCGGCATAATTGGAAGTATCGTTCCGGGCATCCCGGGTCCGCCGCTTAGCTGGATAGGAATGCTGCTGGTGTATTTTGCCGACAAAGTCGGCGACCGGCCCGATCCCATGACCGTTGCCACTTTGCTTATATGGCTGGCAGTCACGGTGATAGTGACAATTCTGGATTATGTAATCCCTATCAATACCACAAAACTTACCGGCGGTCACAAGGCAGCGTCAACCGGCGCCGTGATCGGTTTGGTTGTAGGTATGCTGGTACCTCCGGTAGGAATAATCCTCGGTTCCCTGCTGGGTGCGTTCCTGGGCGAACTTATGGTGAGCAACAAGGGCGTGTGGCAGGCATTCAAAGCCGGCGCCGGCGCCTTCCTGGGCTTCCTTATGGGCACGGGCCTGAAACTTGTCGTGTCCGGTATAATGGCTTGGTTGATAGTTAAATACGCATTTCTATAATGAATCAGAACAATTCTTTGATGGTCCTTGCCACCACCTTCGACGATCTTGGTGACTGGACTGTGGAGCAGCAGTTCGTACTGCAGATGGGTTCCAGCTACCTGCTGGCCCACGGCATTGGCAATCCCCTTGAACATGACGCCAAAACTAAGGTCCGAATCCCTGCCGACGGCACTTATACCCTTTGGGTCCGTACCAAGAACTGGACGGCATTCTGGTCGGAAGGCAAGACTCCCGGTATTTTCCAGGTCAAGATAGACGGCAAGGCCGATGAGGCCGAGTTCGGTACGGGATGCCCCGGCGCCACCAGGGCGGAGCGCGCGGCATGGTACTGGCAGAAAGGCGGAAGCTACAGCCTGAAAGCAGGGGAGCATGAGCTTGCAATCCATGACCTGATTGGCCTGGACGGGCGATGCGACGCCATTCTTCTCACCACTTCCGGAGAGATACCTGGCGAAGGTCTTGATGCATATAAATCTTTGCGTGCCGAATTGCTTCCCAGCCAGGTAGAGGACAAGGGAGACTATGACTTCGTCGTTGTCGGCGCCGGAATGTCAGGCCTGTGCGCTGCCATAGCCGCGGCCCGCAACGGATGCCGCGTAGCCTTGTTCCAGGACCGATATATACTTGGCGGGAACAACAGTTCCGAGGTCCGGGTGGGCCTTGGCGGCCAGATCAACATGCCTCCGTATCCTTCTCTGGGATACATACTTAACGAGATCGGCCCCGACCGCTACGGCAATGCCCGCGGCGCGCATCACTATCAGGACTGGAAGAAGTGGGACGTTATTGCCGCCGAGCCCAACATCACACTCTTCGCCGGCTACACGGTTGACAAGGTGGAGATGGAGGGCGGAGCCATCAAGGCGGTGGAGGCCGTTGAGGCCACTCGCCAGAACCGCATCAGGGTCGGCGGACGTCTGTTTTCAGACTGTACCGGCGACGCCCATCTTGCGGTGCTTGCCGGCGCCCGTACCATGATGGGACGCGAGGCGCGCAGCGAATACGGCGAGAGCCTCGCCCCCGAGAAAGCCGACGGCTACACCATGGGAGTGAGCATCGAGTGGTACTGCGAAGACTGGAACACCCCCTGCAGTTTCCCCGACAGCCTCGACTGGGGCCTGCATCTTGACGAGGAGACCGTGGAGCCCGTGCACCGCGCCAACTGGTATTGGGAAGTGGGCATGAATGATGACCAGATTGCCGATGCCGAAAAGATACGCGACTACGGTATGTATGTGGCTTACAGTACTTTCTCCTATTGCAAGAACCGTCTTGCCAAGAAGGAGGACTGGGAGTGCACGCACTTGACCTGGGTGAGCCATGTGAGCGGCAAGCGCGAGAGCCGCCGCATCGTTGGAGATCTTATCCTGCGTGAGCAGGACCTCACCCGTCCCATCCCTTACGAGGACGGTACATGCACCACAACCTGGCGCATCGACCAGCATTACCCCGATCCGCGCAACGCCGGAAAGTATCCGGGCGAGGAATGGATGAGCATAGGTAAACTGGTTCCCATCGACCCGTACGCCATACCCTACAGGTGCTTCTACAGCGCCGACATCCCGAACATGTTCATGGCCGGACGCGACATCAGCGTGACGCACATCGCTCTGGGCTCGGTCCGCGTGATGCGTACATGCGCGATGATGGGAGAGGTGGTAGGCCTCGCCGCCAGCGTGTGTGCAGCCAAGAATCTGTTGCCGCGGGATATCTACAAGACCAATTTTGCCGATCTCGTAGCCCTGATGAAAAAGGGTGCAGGACGCACCGACGTGCCCTACACCCAATTCTATCACCAGGTCGACCGCACCGGCCACCAGGCTGAAGACAGGTAGGGCTCTTTACTA
>JAFZBM010000157.1 GCA_017561765.1 Bacteroidales bacterium
CTTGTCCGCCACGCAACTCATCGCGGAGGCCCTGCCCCGAGTGCAGGCGCCCCAGCCCGACCTGTCCACAGCCCGCTTGCTCCCCGTCCGCTCCCTGCGGTCGCGGAACGTATCTTCCACCATCCCCCTATCGCCGGTCACTGATGACTCCGTCGAAAACGAACAAATCCCCGAAACGATCGTTGAAACCGTCCCGGCCGAAGAAACGACACCCACAACGAATCCCGTCTCCATATCCGACAATCCTCCCACCGGTGCGATAACAGAAATCTGGCCCGAAGAATGGCCCGAGGAGCATACAAAGGCCCGCCGGCACGGCGGTTTTTCGGCCAAACTCTACGCGGGCAACTTCACCTCGGGAGAAGCCCGGTTCCAAACCACGTCCGACCTCATGTCGATGAGAGATGCCAAGGCTGAATATGAATTCGGGGCCATCGGGATCGACGCAAACGACTTTTACACCAATTCCATCAAAGAAGCCCGGCACGCCTACAATGTCACGGAAATGCCCGGCCTTGAAACGGTCTGCGACCTGCCCCTCAAGACCGGCCTGTCCATCCGCTACGACATCTCGCCACGCCTGGGCATTGAGAGCGGCCTGACCTATGGCTATCACCATGCCAAGCAGTCCTACAGCGGGAACTTGTCCGGCAGCTACTACCGCGACTACAGGATGCACTACCTCGGCATCCCGCTCAAAGCAACCCTGACGCTGACCGACTGGGAAAAAGCCGCCCTCTACATGAACCTGGGCGGCGAAGCCGAACTGCTGGCCGGCGGCAGCATCACGGCCATCGACGGCGTGACGCGCAACAAGACCGCCATCGGCGAGCATCCCTTCCAATTCTCCCTGCTCGGCGCCGCCGGCGCGGAATACTTCTTCACCCGCCAACTCGGGCTCTACGCCGAACCCGGCCTCGCCTGGCACCTCGTCCCCGCCGGCACCCTCCCCAACTACTACCGCGAACACCCCTGGTCCTTTGACTTCCGCCTCGGCCTGCGGCTGCGGCTGTAAAGACTCCCTACTTTACCAACCTCTGCGATCGTTCAGTTAAGGCCGGCCACGAAATGAATATTTATGGCCGTACAGCCATTTCGTGGCCCGAATTCGGGCAAAATCTGTCATTTCCTTGCCACGAAATGAATCCTGACCGCTCTCCAGCCATTTCGTGGCCGACTGATTATAAACTAAACAAATAGGGGAAGGATTAGAGTTGAAAGAGGCAAACAGCTAATGCCATCGTGAAGGAATAAGATGCGAGATTCCTAATGAATCGCACTTTTTGACAAACACACTATAATCAGCAAAGGGATGTACTTTATTCTTTGTTATTTCGGAGTATGGATAATTATTCGGATCAAAATCTTTAGAGATGATATAATACGTGTACTTGTCTTCGTTAAACAAGTAGGCTGAAAGAATCACATATCTACCATCATAGGCGGCATCAGTTACATACTCTTCTGTTTCAGAAATGGGACCTGACGGTATGATATAGGACCCACTGTAGCAAGTATTTCCAATTTTAGATGTGCTATAAACAATTATTTTAGTATCATTCTCCCAGTCTAACAAATACAGGTTATTTCCGAGAGAATGGCTCCCCCATAATTCAGGCCAGAACCAGGTCGAAAGAAAAACGGTGAAGCAAAGAACGGCTATCACCAATAAAAGAAGTACGATGCGTTTGGCGGCTTTTTTCATTATCCTAATCTGTTTTGCCGAATCCCTTTCTTATAATTTACCCTTTTGACATGTCTGTTCTTTTCGTTGATGATCATTTCCGACTTCTATACCAGCCATTCCCTATTGATACAAAATACGTATCATTGATGAATCCGTCAGATTGCAATTTCTTACATATCTCAAAATCGTTACCTTCTATCCTCACAACATCTTCATTAACATGAACCGCTTTTAATCCGTTATTAGTTATGAAGTAAGCGAGTTGACTAAAAGTAGCAAAATCCGCTTCAGGATAGCGCTGATCCCATATACCGGAATAAGAAAGCTCATTTAACGAATAATGGACATTATTTCCGGATTCAGTAATGGAGGGGATTACCACTACGATTGAATCCTTTCTCATAAAAAGTATTTTGTCGAAAGAATCTCCATGTTGATTGCAAGCAAGATAGTATCCTGCCCCTTCTCGGTAAGAGACACTCCAATTAACCCAATCCGTAAAGGGATAGGATCCATAATCTGCGATAATCTGCTGTTCATTAGGAACTCTTTTTTGCACGAATTGGTTACAACCTGCAAATAAAGAAAAGCAGGTGATTGCAATGGTATATAAGAATAAATACTTCGTCTTTTCCGTTCTCATGGCGTGTGGTTCTGAGTTTTATGCCAAAGTCTTTTCTATACCAATAATTGAGACAGTTCTCCGAAATCGGATCAGGAACCGTCCATCTGCCGATGGTGTAGTTCTCCAGCTCCTTCCCATTGTAAAGGTAGCGATTATTCGTGACAATCGCATCGCTGAATGCCAGGCCGAAGGCGTGGACCTCAGTCTTGCGGCAAAAGCTTAAAGACTCCCTCCTTTACCTAATCGCCTTTATAACTGCCGGCAAACAGGATGGCTTCGGTACTGAGCTCTCTGATCAGGAACAAGAA
>JAFZBM010000158.1 GCA_017561765.1 Bacteroidales bacterium
ATATTTGTTTATATAATATTTCAACTAGACAGATTGACCTTGCAAAGGTATTTTACAAAAAGACGTTTTCAAAAAAGAATTAATCGAGCACGACATCTTGAAGTATGAACGCAGCATTTTCGACCGTGAAAGCGTATTATTAACATATGAATGTATAACACTTCATAAGCAGAAGACCGGCCTGCCCTATTATTATTCCTGATATAGAAGGGGAGTGCAACGCACAATCAAGAATAGAAATAAGTTGTAGTCGTAAAAGTGGTCGCAAAAAGAGAGTATGATTTACCTCAATAGAAGGGAGTAGAGGCTGCTTTTACGGGGTGTCACTTTCAAAATTTTGTGCGTAAATTTGTGCGTAAACGAAGAAAACCCCTGATAATCAGGGGTTTTCGCGGTGCGGAAGGGACTCGAACCCTCGACCTCCGGCGTGACAGGCCGGCATTCTAACCAGCTGAACTACCGCACCAAATGCGCTGGTCTGCGTCAAACGCGGATGCAAATATAGCTACATTTTTTGAATTTCCAAATTTTTATTAAAAACTTCCTTATAAATAGCCGTAAACCATCAGCAAGAAGTATAAACCAGCCTAATGTACGAGAAAAATTAGTACTTTTGTAAGTTATGCTTATAAAAGGCGCCCGAGTCAACAACCTGAAAAACGTCACGCTTGAAATCCCGCGCGGCAAATTGGTCGTTATTACCGGAATATCGGGCAGCGGCAAATCCAGCCTTGCTTTCGACACGCTTTTCGCCGAGGGCCAGCGCCGTTTCGCGGAGAGTCTCAGTTCCTACGCCCGTCAGTTCCTTGGACGCATGACCAAGCCCGACGTCGACGGTATAGAAGATATACCTCCCGCAATAGCAATCGAGCAGAAGGTCAATATCAAGAATCCCCGCTCCACCGTTGCAACGACTACGGAAGTCTATGATTACCTGCGCCTTATCTTTGCCCGCATCGGCCGCACCTACAGCCCGGTATCCGGCAGGGAAGTGCGCAAGGACTCTCCGGCCGACGTCATGGCCTATCTGGAAGCACAGCCGGACGGAACGGTACGATATATACTGGCGGACCTTAACTGGAAGGCCCGCACCGACCGCACCGAGTTGCTCCTCCAACTGAAAGAGGATGGATACAACCGTCTTTGGGCGGACGGCAAACCGGCAAAAATAGAAGACGTTCTTCAAGCGGATGAGCCGGATGATGCCTGGCTGCTTATCGACCGTTTTCGTGACATGAGCGACCGTGACCGCGTGCTGGCGAGCGTCTCTGATGCTTTTTCCCGTGGCAACGGCCTCGTCCGCATCGTAAGCGAATCGGCAGGGGAGGCGGAGGCCGACTTCTCCAGCCGATTCGAACTCGACGGCATCAAGTTCGCAGAGCCCGACGACTACCTTTTCAGCTTCAACAGCCCGCTCGGTGCCTGTCCCGTGTGCGGAGGCCTGGGCAAGATCATTGGAATCAGCGAGGATCTTGTAGTTCCCGATAAAAGCAAAAGCATATACGACGGCGCCATTGCCTGCTGGCGCGGGGAAAAAATGGGATGGTTCAAAGACCATCTGGTCCGCCTCGCCCCGGATTACGGCATAGATGCATTTAAGCCGTGGTGCGAACTCAGCGTGGAGGAGAAAGACATCATCTGGAACGCACGGAGCGTGCGGGATGATGAAAACTCGCTTGTCGGAATAAACGAATTCTTCGAATGGGTGGAGAGCCAGCGATACAAGATTCAATATAAATACATGCTAAGCCGTTTCAGCGGACGCACTACCTGCCAGGCCTGCAAAGGCTCCCGGCTCCGGAAGGAGGCTCTTTGGGTGAAGGTCGGAGGACGGACCATCGCTGAATTGCTTGACATGAATATCCGAGAGCTTCTGGAATTCATGGAAAACCTACAGCTTGAAGAATCCGAAGCAAAAGTAACTGCGGAGCCACGTGCGGAAATCATTTCCCGCCTGCGCTGCATCGACGACGTGGGCCTCGGCTATCTGACTCTGAGCCGTTCCTGCAACACTCTTTCCGGAGGTGAAAGCCAGCGCATCAACCTGGTCACCGCCATAGGCTCAAGCCTTGTCGGTTCGATGTACATCCTTGACGAACCCAGCATAGGCCTGCATCCCCGCGACACTGAACGTCTGATCAAGGTGCTCAAGCGCCTGCGCGACCTTGGCAATACGGTGATAGTCGTCGAGCATGACGAGGAAATCATTCGTTCCGCTGACTGGCTTATCGACATGGGACCGCGGGCGGGAGAATTCGGCGGCAGGGTAATCTATGAAGGTTATCCCGGCAACTATTCCAATGACCAGCTTGAAACATCCCTGACCCTGCAGTATCTTGACGGTGTCCGCCACCGCTATGTGAGGACACGCCGCCCGTGGCAGTACAGCATAGTTGTAGAAGGTGCGCATGAACACAATCTCAAGGATATCGACGTGCGCTTTCCGCTTGGCGTTCTCACGGTGGTGACTGGAGTCAGCGGCTCCGGAAAGTCCAGCCTGGTGGGGGACATATTGTATCCCGCCCTGAATAGGCGGATCAACGATTCCGGCGACCTGCCCGGAGTGTTCCGCAAACTAAGCGGCAATCTTGACAGGATTCAAAGAGTGGAATATGTGGACCAGAATCCAATAGGCCGCAGCAGCCGTTCCAATGCCGTCACGTATCTGAAAGCATATGACCCCATACGCGAGCTGCTTGCACAGCAGCAGTACGCCAAAATCAACGGATTCGGCCCTGCGTTCTTCAGCTTCAACCAGGAAGGTGGACGCTGCCCGGAATGCCAGGGCGAGGGCGTGGTGAAAATTGAAATGCAGTTCATGGCCGATGTTACAATGGTATGTGACGAATGCGGCGGAAGGCGGTTCAAGCCCGATGTGCTTGAAGTGCGTTACAGGGGGAAGAATATAGACGATATTCTTAATATGAGCGTGTCGGAGGCTTCGGAATTCTTCTCGGAAGGAACCGAACCGGAGGCGCAGGAAGTGGTGGAACGTCTCCAGCCCCTGCTTGACGTTGGCCTGGGTTACATACGTCTGGGGCAAAGCAGCAGTACGTTGTCCGGCGGCGAAAGCCAGCGCATCAAACTGGCTTATTTCCTGAACCTGAGCCGCCGCGACAAAAAATCGGAAAAAATACTGTTCATATTTGACGAGCCTACGACCGGTCTCCACTTTTATGACGTCGAGAAGCTTCTCAAGAGCTTTGATGCACTGTTGTCCGCCGGACACTCCCTGGTGGTGGTAGAACACAATCCCGACGTAATCCGAAGCGCCGACTGGATAATAGATCTCGGACCCGATGCCGGAGATGAAGGCGGGGAACTTGTCTTTGAAGGAACGCCGGAAGATATCAGGAAGGCATCCACTTTTACTGCTAAATATTTATGAAATCCAAACTGCAGCAGTTTATATGCGGCCGGGCAGGCCAGTTCAAACGTATTGAAGAAGCCTGTAAAGGCGTGGATAACATTATCTGGGTACATGCCGCGTCCTATGGAGAATTCGAGGAGGCACGTCCTGTTATAGCCGCGATTAGAGCCAAGGCTCCCGCTTACCGCTTCCTTGTCACGTTCTTTTCACCCTCCGGTTACGAATACCTAAAAGACGATCCGATTGCCGATTTCGTCTTCTATCTTCCGATTGATACCAGGCGCAATGCACGCCGCTTCCTGGACCTCGTGCGCCCAGTCAAGGTCATTGTCTCCATCAGCGATTACTGGCTGAATTTTCTTCACGAACTGCGGGACAGGCACATACCGACATTCTTGATTTCTGCCCGTTTCCTGCCCGGCATGGCGTATTTCAAGCCTATAGGGAAAATGTACCTGAACGCATTCAGGACTTGTTTTACCAAAATTATCGTAAACAACGAATCTTCCCTGGAGGTTCTACGGAATGCCGGCCTGGACAATATAGCCATGGCGGGAGACCCAAGGATGGACAGGGTGAATGCAATAGCAGCGGAAGACTGGGGCGATCCCCTTGTGGAACGCTGGTGCGTGGGACACAAGGTGTTCGTCGCCGGCAGCACTCTGCCCGACGAGGATGATGAGTGCGTAATAGCCGCGGCAAATGCAAATCCTGGCGACAAATTCCTGGTAATTCCTCATGAGCAAGGGAAGGCGCAGTTGTCGCACCTGATATCTTCCATCAAGGGCAAAACCGTGTTATATACAAATCCCGGAGAAGGATTTGAAGAGGCACAAGTCTTGATAGTGGATACCGTCGGTATGCTTTCACGGCTTTATCGTTATGGCTTTGCGGCCTTCGTCGGCTCCGGCTTCAGCGGAGATTCTCCCCACAGCGTCATCGAGCCGGCGGCGTACGGAATCCCGGTTTCGTTCGGACCGTATTTCGGCACGCAGATGCATTGTGAAAAAATGATAGTCGCAGGTGCCGCCGAAGCCGTGCATGGCCGTCAGGAATTCTGCAACTGGTACTCGCGATTAAAGAATAATCCCGAATATCTTGCGTCCATGAGCAAGGCGGCGTCTGATTATTGCCGTGCCGGTGCCGGCGTGGCGGATAAAATTGCGGGTATGATTCTTTCGTAATTTATCAGGAATTACTTACATTTGTAAGATATGAAAAAGATACTGTTTCTTTATATAAGTCTGTTTACAGCATTGCTTTATGCCTGTTCTCCCGAGACCGGGACGGACACGCCTGAGGATGGTCTTTTGATTGAAACGCATCTGTCGGCGACCATGACCGGATCCAGGGTCGCCCTTGACGGGACCTTGCTGAACCCATTCTGGCAGGATGGAGACAGGATTGCAGTCTATGACGGGGAGGCCCTGCGTGAATTTACCCTCCTCTCCGGTGCAGGTACGGCAAATGCGGTCTTTACCGGCAAGATGTCGTCGGCGGCGACGAACCTGAAGGCAGTTTATCCTTTTTCGGCGGCAAAACTGGAAGGAAGTACCCTTTCATGTGAGCCTCCTGCAGAGCAGACCGTCGCTTCCTCCGGAGCCGATCCGGAGGCACTGGTGATGTATGGAGAAGCGCCTGTCGGATCTTCCGTAAGATTTTCCAATCAATGCGCTTTGCTACGCTTTTCGGCCTTTGAAGGAGTCTCAAGCGTGATTTTTGAGATGGATGATTATAGGGTTACAGTCAATCTCCCCGGAAATGCCGGATCATTTGCCGTTGCAATTAAACCCGGGGACTACTACGGCTTAACCGCATATATCCGCACTTCCGGCTCCAGTTACTATATGGAATCAAGCATGCCATGGTCCATTGAATCAGGGCACAGTCTTTCCCTTGGCGAATTGAGCTCCTCCGACCCGGTGTTGATTATCAGCAATGCAGATGAAATGCTGGCATTCTTGAGTTCCACCTCCGCCGGGGACAAATCCCAGGTGCGTATAATCGACGATATAGACCTGAGCGGGAAAGACATCCTTACAGCCTCCGGTTTCGGCGGAAGTCTGTCGGGCTTATCGCATGTAGTAAATGTTGGCGTAACGTCCAAACCTTTGTTCGCCACCAACGACGGCAATATTTCTTCGCTTGTCCTTGACGGCACATTTAACGCAAGCTCGCTTGTATGCGCTCCGCTTGTGCTGACAAACAACGGACGCTTAACCACAGTTACCAACAAGGTGTCGGTAGCTTATTCTACTTCCGCCCCGGTTTCCGTCCCTATAGTTATGGGAGGCATAACCGCTAATAACTACGGGACACTTATAAGTTGCAGCAATGAAGAAAGTGTTACCTTCACTTCGACGTCTTCCATTACCGGAGCCGCCCTGGGCGGAATTTGCGGATACAGCGAAGGAGAGCTGAAGAATTGCTCAAATAAAGGAAAGGTCACTCTCTCCGCTAAATACGGCAGCGGGATGTGCGCAATAGGGAAGATCGCTTCTTCCGCCGCAAACATGGGCGGAATTGCCGGGGCAGCATTCGAAGGATTCAGCGCCACATCATGTACCAACACGGGAGAGATTGTTTTCATAAATGACGCCATTGACAACTGCACCGGTATTTATCAGCGCAGCCAGATAGGAGGCATAGCCGGTTCTCCGTACGGCCCGATAAGCAAGTGCAGCAATTCAGGGCATATATCCGTCACGGCCACTACCACCAGCCGCGCCGCATATTCGGCCAACAACTATATATTCGATATCGGTGGCATCAGCGGCGGCAGTTTCCATGAAACTGCGGACTATCAGGCAGTTAACGACCATACCGATATTAGTTCTTGCGGCAACGAGGGTGATATCGACTTTTGTTTCGACGCCAGCAAGTCGAATTCTCCCGTCGGAGGTATAGTCGGCTGGCCCAACGGGGAGCACACCGGCATTGCCTGCAAGACTTCCGACTGTAACAACAGCGGCAATATTACGATGTCCGGTACCGGCAAGGTCCGTGTCGGCGGTATCATGGGTGGTACCGGCGCTATCGAGAATTGTAATAACAGCGGCCGCCTTTATGTCAAGTCGGCCGATTCCGGGTCGACATTAGGCGGCATCAACGCATTCCATTCCCAGGATCACGCCCTTTACAAGTGTATCAATACCGGTGATGTAATTTCTGATATCGCGTTGTACGGGACAGGCGGCCTTATAGGTTGTCACGGAGGTGTTGACCTGACCTCATCCCTATCCTGCAAAGTGCTCTGCAACGTGGTTTCCGGAGCCGGGGACAGGTCGGGGACCGGTATGGTCCTGGGGACTTACAACAAGGAAACAAACAAGAATGTGGTACTTGGAAGCAGCGGGGAACCCATTGAGGTCAGGGGGACGGTTTCGGTTGCCGGTGTTGCGGTGGAATTGAACAAGAACAACTTCAATTCATATCTGGCGGGTACGACATACTTATCTGAAACGCATATCATTTATGCATACTGCGATACGCCGGGTCCGGAAACCTATGCTGAAGGAACGGTCAAATACAGCGACGGCTCAGCGGCATCAGGCGTCAGCGTGAGCGACGGATTCTCGGTAGCGGTTACCGACAGCCAGGGCAAATATCATCTTACTACCTGCCCTGACTCCTGGTATATCTATATTTCCATGCCGTCGGATGCCGTGATTGCCAAGAAGTCCGACGGCCGTCCCGACTTTTTCATCACTTACAGCGGTACTGCTTCGAACTACAATTTTATACTGACCCGCCAGGCCGTCGAGAACGAATTCCTGCTCTTTGCCATGGCCGATCCCCAGTCCCACTACTCTAATCGCGGTACGGGGCTTTCTGATACCGAACGGTTCAACCGGGAGGCGGTACCGGCAATCAACGCCCATATTGCGGAGCAGTCGCTGCCATGTTACGGCGTAACGCTGGGCGATATCGTTTACTCTGAGGGGACCCGTAACTCCAATGCCGGCATGGCAACAATGCGAACGCTTTGCGGCAAGATCAACATGCCCATATTCCAGACCATGGGCAACCACGACTTTACCTTTTTCAGTTCCAGTTCTCCGCTTAGTACTGATTCCCGTACCAGTACTTTGTATCTGCGGGCCCAGCGCAAGTTTGAAGACACATTCGGACCTATCAACTTCTCATTCAACAGGGGCGACGTGCATGTAGTGTGCATGCGCAACATCATTTACAACAGTACTACAGATGCATCGGACTATGTCGTCGGCTATACCGACGAACAATGGGCCTGGCTGAAGGCAGACCTTGCAAACGTGCCCAAGACCAAGATGGTTATCCTTTGCGGTCATATACCCCTGACGGGCAAGACGGGCGCATCTTACAAGCACGTAAACGATGTGGTCTCACTTATCAAGCAGTACAAAAATTCACAAGTTTTCTCCGGTCACACACATTATAAACGGTATGCCAGCGTGGGAGGTGTACCGGAGCACATTCATGCAGCCGTATGCGGCCAGTGGTGGTGGAGCAATGTGGAAGGAGACGGCGTCCCCAACGGTTACACTGTCTACCGTCTCAACGGTACATCCTTAACGGATGAATATTCTATGGGAATGAACACCCATATGAACACACGTGACTATCAGATGAGAATCTACCGAGGCAATCTTACCAACGGCGGTTCGTACGCCAAGTTCAGATGGCCTTACGATGCCTCCCGCCTGTTTATCAACGTGTTCAACGGAGATAGCAGATGGAAGGTGAAAGTATATGAGAACGGCGTTCTCAGCGGCAATGCCACGCTGATGTCATACAGCCGGCAGTACTGGGAGAAAATAACCCAAGGTGAAACTTACGATATCAATACATCATCCAACCAGGACTGGTGGGCCATCGCTTATCATATCGGGGTCAGGGGAAGGGGACTGTCCAGCACTTCTTATTACACCAGCATGTACCACATGTTCACCTATACGCTCAAAGATGCGTCCGCAACTGTAAAAGTGGAGGCAACCGACGGCTATGGCAACACATATACCTGCACGGATGTCATCAAGACTGACTCGTATTATCCAAATTATATGAAATTCGGGAATGCCGATTGAGACGCTCTTTGACCCGCTGAGACACAAGGAAGTGGCTGCGACGCCTGAGGAAAGGGTGCGGCAGTGGTTTATTGCACTGCTGATGCAGCATTCTTCCGTGCCTCCTCATCTTATGATGAGCGAGGCGCCGCTTCAGTTCGGGGCCAAGAAATGGAGGGCGGATATACTTGTGTACGACAGGAACGGAGCCCCGCTTGCCGTGGTTGAATGCAAGCGCCCCGGCGTTGACATAGACAAGAATGTGGCTGGCCAGGCGATGCGATACAATATGGTCCTGAATGTACATTGGATTATATTGACAAATGGCGAGAGGACTCTTGTATTCAAGCGCGAGGGGAGTCAGTTCAAGGCGTGCGGGACTATACCCGTTTATGAAGAAATGCTATGCCGACAATAATGTCCCAGTTCCTTGACAAGCCGGTTTTCCGGCTTGTCGGTGAGATAGCCACAGGCAGGGGCGTTCGCGCCTTTGTCATTGGCGGCTATGTGCGTGACTGTCTTCTGGGACGATCATGTACGGACATCGACATAGTAGTGGAAGGCAGCGGGATCGACTTTGCAAAGGAAGTAGGCGAGAAGTGCGGGAAGCAGGTGGCGTATTTCCCGAGTTTCGGAACGGCGATGCTCAAGTACCATGGCGACGAGATCGAGTTCGTCGGTGCGCGCAGGGAGTCATATCGGAGAGACTCCCGCAAGCCGATTGTGGAAAACGGCACCCTTGAGGACGACCAGCTGCGCAGGGACTTTACCATTAACGCCCTCGCCCTCAGCCTGATGCCGGACAATTTCGGGGAACTTGTCGACCCGTTCGGCGGCGTGCGCGACCTGGCGGCCGGCATTATAAGGACGCCCCTCGATCCCGATACTACATATTCGGACGACCCTTTGCGCATGTTGCGTGCCATCCGTTTTGCAGCCAAACTCAGCACTCCGGAGATGGAGTTCAAGATAGTTCCCGAGTCCATGGCGTCCATGCGCAGGCTGTCGGACCGTCTCGGCATACTCTCGGTTGAGCGCATCGCGGAAGAACTGTGTAAAATGCTTGCTACGCCGCGTCCGTCCATGGCGTTCCGCCTTATGGATGAGGCGGGCCTTCTGGTACATATCCTTCCTGAACTGTCCGCACTCAAAGGCGTGGAGACAGTTGACGGCAGGGGACACAAGGACAATTTCGCACATACTCTTGCCGTTCTTGACAATGTTGCCTCCGTGTCGGATTTCCTGCCCCTTCGCTGGGCTGCATTGCTCCACGATGTCGGCAAGGCAGTATGCAAGCGGTACGATCCGGCGACAGGCTGGACCTTCCACGGGCATGATGTAATCGGCAGCAAGATGGTGCCGGCGATATTCAACCGCCTGCGTCTCTCGCAGGAAGACATGAAATATGTGCGTAAGCTTGTGTGGCTTCACATGCGCCCGATTTCCCTGGTTGACGACGAGGTGACCGACAGTGCTGTACGCCGTCTCCTGTTCGATGCAGGCGATGAGATTGACGGCCTTATGTTGCTCTGCAATGCCGACATTACTTCCAAGAATCCCGCGAAGGTCGCCCGAATAAAGTCCAACTTCGAGCTGGTCAAGCAGAAAATGGCCGTCGTGGAGGAGAAGGACCGCATCAGGAATTTCAAGAATCCCATATCCGGGGAATACGTCATGGAAGTATATGGCATTCCACCGTGCCAGGAAATAGGCCTCTTGAAAGAACTTGTAAAGGAGGCCATCCTTGACGGAGTCATAGGCAATAATTTCGAGGAAGCGGATGCGTTCATGCGCGCACATGCATCCGATTTTGGCCTGCATGAAAAATAAGTACCTGTCATATATCAAGGATGTACGTCGCTATTCCAAGCGGACATGCGCCATATACAAGGAGGTGCTGGACGATTTCGTGCAGTTCTGCGAGGGCAGTGAAGATTTTGGCACCACATTGAATGTCAATGGCATAAGGGCTTATGAAGTGTATCTTATGGATACCCGCAAGCTTTCTCCCAGAACAGTGATGCAGCACCTCAGCGTACTGAGCGGTTTCTGCCGTTTCCTGGTGAGGCAGGGCGTGCTCGGAAGTAATCCGGTACATCTTGTCAAGCGTCCCAAGCTGGATAAGCGCCTGCCCCTTTTCTATAAGGACAAATCAATGGAGTCCTATTTCGAGGGCACCAAGGGAGACCCTGAATTCGGCTCCTATGAACAGAAGCTTCACCGTCTGATCATCAGCATGCTGGCATCATGCGGCCTGCGCCGTTCGGAATTGATTTCGCTGAATGTTGGATCGGTAGATTTCAGCCGTTCCGTTCTGAGGGTCACTGGCAAAGGGGATAAAATGAGAGAAATTCCGATTATTCCATCGCTTTGTGAAGAAATTTCATTATATTTGGATGCAGTCAGTTCTTTGACAGACGATGCGTATGAGCCCTCGTCGCCGTTGCTGCGCACCCCGAAAGGGGCCCGCCTGTATCCGGTGTTCGTAGACAGGGTGGTGAAACAGGAACTTGCGGCTGTGCCCGGCATTACTGTCCGCCGCTCTCCGCACGTGCTCCGTCATACCCTGGCCACCGAGCTCCTCGCTGACGGCGCGGACCTCAATTCAATCAAGGAATTGCTGGGGCACAGCTCCCTGGCGGCGACCCAGGTCTATACGCACAATACTGTCGAACGTCTGCAGAGTGTTTATAAAAACGCCCATCCAAGGGCCAAAAACGGAGGTAAAAATGGAGATTAAATTAAAAGCTCTAAAGTTCGACGCCGGCGACAAACTGGTCGCCTTTGTCGAAAAGAAAGTCTCACGTCTGGAGAAGTTCTTCCTTCCAGGGGTGGCTCCCGAAACTGAAGTCTCCCTCGAAGATGTAAAAGAAGGCAAAAAAGCCAAGCTTCACATCCATCTTCCCGGAGACGACCTCATTATTGAAAAAGTAGCGGATACCTTTGAAAACGCAATCACCGGAGCGGTTGATGCGATGAAGGAAAAGCTCACCCGCGCCAAGGAAAAACTGTTTGACAAATAAACACTGTCAGGGCGGCCCGAAAGGCCGCCCTTTTTCATTTCTGTTCAGGAAGTAGTTTCTCCCGCAGATGCTTCAGCATGTCTCGGGTCATGGTCTCCAGATTGTAGGAAGGAGCCCATCCCCATTCCTTGCGGGCGCAGACGTCATCCATTTTGTTCGGCCAGGAATCGGCTATCGCCTGCCGCACGGGGTCGACTTCATATCGCATCGTGAATGTGGGGATGTGTTTACGTATGGCTTCGAAAACCTCCTCGGGATCGAAACTCATGGATGCGATATTGAAGGAATTGCGGTGGACAAGATACCTCGGGTCGGCCTCCATCAAGTTTACGGCGGCCTTTATGGCATCGGGCATATACATCATGTCGAGGAAAGTACCGCGGGCGAGCGGGCATACGAATTCTTCGCCCCGGACAGCCGCGTAATAGATCTCCACGGCATAATCAGTAGTGCCTCCGCCGGGCAGGGTCTTGTATGAAATGAGGCCCGGGAAGCGTACGGAACGCGTGTCTACGCCATATTTATGGAAGTACCAGTCGCTCAGCAGTTCTGTGGCGACCTTGGTGACGCCGTACATTGAAGTAGGACGCTGTATTGTATCCTGCGGAGTGTTGTCGCGTGGAGTGTCGGGGCCGAACGAACCTATGGAGGAAGGCGTGAATACCGCGCAATGCTTCTCGCGGGCGACTTCCAGCACATTGATGAGTCCGTTCATCTGGATATCCCAGGCCTTGAGCGGAAGACGCTCGGCCGTGGCGGACAGCAGCGCGGCAAGGTTGTATATGGTGTCTATGTCGTATTTGTCCACAATGTCGGCAATCTGCTTGCCGTTACATACATTCGCCAGCTCGGCGGGACCGCTCTCCAACAGATCGCCCTTAGGCTCGGAGCCGGGAATATAACCTGCGACGATGCGGCCGTGCCTGTATGTCTTGCGAAGTTTCATCGTGAGCTCCGACCCGATCTGGCCTGTTGCTCCTATGACTAAAACATTTTTCATTTGTGCTATTAATTATACTGCAAATTTATTAAATTTGTGCAGATAATCAAACCACATAAGACAATGTACGGTAAATTTCAATCCCATCTGCAGCAAGAGCTGAAGGCTATCGACGAAGCCGGCCTCTATAAGCGCGAACGTACTATCTGCTCGCCCCAGGGCGCTGAAATCACCCTGGCCGACGGCAGCAAGGCGCTGAATTTCTGCGCGAACAATTATCTTGGACTATCCGACAACCCCCGTCTCATTGC
The DNA here is from genome assembly GCA_017561765.1 of Bacteroidales bacterium. Lineage (GTDB taxonomy): Bacteria > Bacteroidota > Bacteroidia > Bacteroidales > UBA932 > Cryptobacteroides. Next base: position 12,690 of record JAFZBM010000158.1, read on the forward strand.
GGCTGCCAAAAAGGCTATGGACGAACGTGGCTACGGCATGTCATCGGTGCGTTTCATCTGCGGCAAGCAGGATCTTCACCGGGAGCTCGAAGAGGCTATCTCCGCTTACTTCCACACTGACGACACGATTCTGTATGCAGCCTGCTTCGATGCCAACGGCGGTGTGTTCGAGCCGCTTCTGACGGCTGATGATGCCATTATTTCCGACGCTCTCAACCATGCCTCGATCATAGACGGCGTCAGACTGTGCAAGGCGGTACGCTACCGCTATGCCAATGCCGATATGGCGGATCTGGAAAGATGCCTCCAGGAAGCTCAGGCCCAGAGATTCCGTGTAATAGTCACCGACGGCGTGTTCTCGATGGACGGCAACGTGGCTCCCATGGACAAGATCTGCGATCTCGCCGAAAAATACGACGCCCTTGTAATGGTGGATGAAAGCCACAGCGCAGGCGTGGTCGGTAAAAGGGGAAGGGGAGTCGCAGAACTCTTCAATCTGTACGGGCGCATCGACATTCATACCGGAACCCTCGGCAAGAGTTTCGGCGGCGCCGTGGGCGGCTTCACCACCGGACGGCAGGAAATCATCGATATGCTCCGACAGCGCTCCAGGCCCTATCTATTCTCGAATTCCCTGCCGCCTATGATTTGCGCCGCCGGCATAGAGACGTTCAAGCTGCTCGACGAGAGTGACGAACTGCACGACCGCCAGCAGGCCAATGTCAATTATTTCCGCGACAAGATGATAGCCGCCGGCTTCGATATCAAGCCCACCCAGAGCGCCATATGCGCAGTGATGCTCTACGACGCACCGCTTAGCCAGAAGTTCGCTGCGGCCATGGCCGAAGAAGGTATTTTCGTGACGGGCTTCTATTATCCCGTGGTTCCAAAGGGCCAGGCCCGCATACGCGTACAACTTTCAGCCGCCCACAACCGTGAGCAACTGGATAAAGCCATCGCGGCGTTCATCAAGGTAGGAAAACAGCTGGGCGTGCTTAAATAGGCCCCAGCAGCGAGTCCAGATATTCAATCTGGGCAGCTGTAGTGGCCCAGCTGGTGGCGAAACGCGTTACCAGGCGGCCATCCTTGAGACGCCCCCACACTTCATATAGGACCTTGCCCTTCAATGGGGCGAGGTCTTTTTCCGTCATGATGGGGAACTGCTGGTTGGTAGGGGAGTCGATCAGGAAGGGTATGCCGCGTTTAACAAATATCCGCTTCAATTCGCCGGCCCTTTCTATGGCATTGCGCGCGATATCCATATAGAGCCCGTCACTGAACAAGGTGTCGAACTGAATGCCCAGGAGGCGGCCTTTTGCCAGCAGGGCGCCGTGCCGCTTGACTGTAGTAAAAAAGTGTGCCGGAGCATTACCTCGCGGGAATACTACAGCTTCACCGCAGAGCGCGCCTACTTTTGTGCCCCCTATATAGAAAACGTCGCAGAGAGTCGCCAGTTCAGGGAGGGAAATGTCGCATTCGGGGCTGGCAAGGCCGTATCCCAAGCGGGCGCCGTCTATAAACAGGGGCAAATTGTATTGCCCGCAGACGGCCTTGAGGACATTCAGCTCCTCCTTGCTGTATATCGTGCCGTATTCGGTTGGGAATGATATATATACCATTCCCGGTTGTACCATGTGATCCCGCGCATCATCGGCGAAGAAATCCTTAAGGTAGTTATCTAATACAACGGCATCGAGTTTGCCGTTATTGCCCGGGAGCGTGATTACTTTGTGCCCGCCGGCTTCCACGGCTCCGCTTTCGTGTACGGCAATATGTCCCGTATCGGCGGCAATGACACCTTCGTAGCCACGCAGAAGCGAATCTATTACGGTCGCGTTGGTTTGCGTGCCGCCGGACAAGAAGAAAACGTCCGCATCTGGGCAGCCTGCGGCGGCGCGAATCTTCTTACTGGCACTTCTGCAGAAAGAATCATCGCCGTAACCGGGCTCCTGGTCAAGGTTGGTTTCGGCGAGCCGTCGGAGGATTGACGGATGGGCTCCTTCGTTATAGTCGCAGGTAAATGAAACCGTCTTAATCATCACTTGTCTTTTTCTTTCTGCGGAAATTGTGCTGGACGACCGTGTCCTTGGTGGCATTCTGCAGGCGCTCCTTCATCAACTGGGGCTTGCCGAGCAGGAGGCGGAGCTGTTTCATCGCATTTACAAAATAGAATCCGTCGCAGAAACGCTCGTCGGTGACCATTTGCAGCGGCATAAGCTTGCCTATTGTGATCTGTCCGCCGCTGACGACCGGTTGGAGCGATTCCTTGCCCATGGCGAAGAACATTCCGGTATTGCCGAAATCGTACAGGTGATGGAAGATGGAGGGCCCTTTTATTGACTTGAGGTTCGTGATGAAAGCGGTAGTATGGAACGGGCTAAGGTTGATGATAGCCTTTGGCAACAGGCCGTGACGGTCAAGGAACTTGATGGTGCCGACGAGGAATCCTATAATGAAATTGGGTGTAAGCGTGAGGATACGGGCGAGCTTGTCGGTGCCGTTGTTGGTGTCCATGCGGTTGTTCTTTTGAATGGCCTCATCTATCATGTCCCTGATCTCGGAAATGCTTTCAAGTCCGGTAAAATCGAGTTTGATGGTCGTGTCGGCGGCCTCGGAGCTGAGTCCTTTCTTGACCACGAAAGAAATCTGTATGCTGTTGCGGGCATAGATACGGCCGTTGCTGATAAAGCGGTTAAGCCTTGGGAACAATGCTATCGACCGCACTACAGCCGCTATCAGGATGTGCATGTAGTTGTATTTCTCCCCATTTGCATATTCTTCCTTGATAAATTCATCCATGGGCTCGCAGGGACAGTCGTAGCTGGCCAGGTTCTGCGAGTCATGGCGGTGAACCATGATATGCGGCATGATTCTCTGGATGGGATCAAGGTCCTTGACCTTCTTTCCGTCTGGTCTGAATCCGAACATAGGTTTAGTGATATGAGTGCACTAATATACGAATTACTTCGCACAATGCAAACAATCAGAAAACCGGTGCGGAATCGTAAACGCTTTGTAATGTATAAGACGGGTCGTTGTTGAACCAACCTTTAAGCACTGCATCCACAGCCTCTTTTGCATCCGGGTAATACTCTCCTGTATCGTGCCGGAAATAATAGTGGTGCTCAGGCCCCGGAACGCCCTTGCCGCCGCAGTCCCACAAAACGGCCGGGAGGCAGTATGTGCGCGCGGCTTTTGCTACGTACTCCATATAATACAGGGAAAACGCCCACGCGCGCGTATCTTTCTTGTCCCTTCTGGAGCAGCCGATCTCGCCTATGTAAACGGGGATATTCTTTGCAATATAATTTTCGTATAGCATGCTGAAGACTTCCTTTACGTAGTCCTCGTCATACTTTGCATGTTTGTACCCCGGTGCACCGGTATGTCCCCAGTCGGTGTAGGGCAGATAGTCCCGGCCGTCGCTGCCGGTCTTTCCGAGAGTATAGTCGCTCGGGTCGTAATAATGGACTGCAAGCATGAGCTTTCCCGCCTTGTCTTCGGGCATCACCAGATACTTGGCGTAGACGGGATTGGCGCAGTAGGTGGTTACGCTTAGCCAGCGTGTGGAGTTGTAGCCTCCGGTTGCGCGCACCGCATCCACGAATGTCTGCAGCCACTCGTTCAGTACGTCACACTGCTGGTGGGGATTGGCTTTGAATTCGCTGCTGTGTCCCCATCCTCCGTCATTAAGTTCGTTGAATCCTTCAAAGACAAGCCATTCCCCGCAGTCCTTGAAATTCTCGGCTATCTGGGTCCAGACGGCAACTATTTCCTTCTTGATCTTTTCATTGAGGGCTTTGTCCTTTGCGGCGCCTTTTAGGTCCTGCCAGTGGCCGTCATCGTGATCCTCGTCATGGTGAGTGTCCACGATTACGTTGTTGAAACCGGCATTGCGGGCATATCCGACTACTTCGGTGACACGGGCCATCCATTTCGCGTCGATCTTGTAATCCGGCGCAGGGCCGATTTTGCCCAGCCATGTGACGGGAATGCGTATGGTGGTGAATCCGGCGGCGTGCACCTTGTCGATGGCCTCCTGGGTGACGTTTGGATTGCCCCAGATATTCTCGTCGGGAATCAGGTAGTTCTTGCTTGAAGGACTTTCTTCATAAGCATCAAGCTGGTTGCCAAGATTCCAGCCCATGCCCATTTCCAAGGCCCTGCGGGTGGCGTCATTGTCAAGTGTGCCGGGTTTCTGATCCTCATCATTGTTCCCGTTGCCGCCGGGGGTATCGGTTACTGGCGGCGGGGGAGGGACATCGGGGCCGTTGGCCGCACTGCCTCCGTTCTTGCCGCAGCAGAGCAGGGCGAAGCATGCCAGAGCAATAACAAAGTGCTTTTTCATGTCTACGAATATAGATAATCCTTGTCAATCAATTGAGGACAATTTGCGTAAACCAAAATTATTGTGCATCTTTGCGGTCACTTTCCGGGGCTGTTCTGGTTTTGACAGCATTGACGACGGAAGGTAAGCACGTCGGGCGCCGGCATACGGCCCGTTAATCCCGGATGTCAAACAATTAGTAGGCAACTACAACTATTCATACGCTTGCTAATCTCCAAGAGATTTAGCATTAACCGGATCCGCCAAGGCTGCGGAACCGGCGTATATCCCTCCGGCTTTAAGCCGCTTATGTCCGGATCAAGGGGTATCATTCAAAGCGGCTGCGCGGAACTGCCGCCTCCAGGTTCCGTCAAGATTCAGAGGATAAGCTGCGGCTAAGGGCGCCCTCCCTCGTACCGCCGCCGACAAATAAAGGAAGGATAAGCGTGTAGAAAGCCTTTTGGCGCTTTGTTTGGACGCGGGTTCGACTCCCGCCAGCTCCACGAATAAACGCTCAGCAGTCCGCTGAGCGTTTATTCGTGGAACAAGATACGTTATCCCGAAATCAGGTATTCAGAATCTTGGAGACGAGCTCTACAAGGAGTTCGGAGGGAGTGGCTGCGCCGCCGTCACCGCCCTTGCCTAGGTAGTCGTATTCGCAGAGCAGGGAAATCACCGTCATTGCCTTTGGCAGGGGATAATTGCGTACTGCGGTGTCGTATTCGCGATAGAAGTAAGGATTAACCCCGGCAAGTGCGGCCGCCTTTTCTTCTGCGGAAGGGAAGCCGCCCCTGGCGAGCAGCGCGCCGTATTTCAGAATACGGTAGAAATGCATATACAATGCGCTCACGGCCTGCGGCATGTTGAAGCGTGCGGCATTCCCCAAGTGCGAGGCAATGGCGAGAGCCTTGGACGCATTCCTGAACGAGAGTTCTTTTGTAAGTTCGAAAATACTGAACTGCCGGGAGATACCTACGTTCTTCTCAATATCTGCTACAGATACTGAGGTGGCACCTTCCGGAAGATTTTTCAGCAACTTGTCAGTTTCCAGGGCAATGGTTGACAACTCAGTCCCGACTGATTCGGCAAGCAATGCCGCCGCTTCAGGCTCAATCCGAAGACCACGTCTTGAATAGTAGTCGCTAATCCACGCCGGCATTTCATAGTCGCGAAGCGCCGGGCTGTCAAGCACGGCTCCTATCTTCTGGACACTCTTGTACAAAGCTTTGCGCTTATCAAGGGATGCCTTGTGAAGCAACAGCACAAGCACGGTGGAATCGAGCGGCTCATTGCAATAAACCGAAATCTCTTCGATGCTCTTCATGAGCTGCGCTTCCTTGACTACAACCAGCTGGCGGTCCGCCATCATGGGATAGCGCCGTGCCGCAGTAACTACTTGTTCTGCAGTCACATCCGCACCGTAGCATATCGTCTCGTTAAAATCTTTCCCGAACTCATCGACACAATTGTCGATGATGGCCTCGCATACAAGATCGGGATAGTATGGCTCGTCTCCCATCAAGACATAAACCGGCTTGAACACCCCGTTGCGGGCATCTTCAATGAGCTTGCCGGCCACTGCGGCTATGTCTTCTTTCTGCCGGGCCATTGATTAAATTATGGTCTCTACAAGTGCCAGGACACGATTGCGGTTTTCCTCGATTGTGCCGGGATAACCATTAACTTCATAATAGTTGCCGGCTGCGCGGTAATACTCCTTCAGGGGCTCGGTCTGATTATGGTAAGTCTGGATGCGATGGGCGATCACTTCGGGAGAAGCATCATCGGCGCGGCCTTCGATTTTGGCCCTGCCTGCAATTCTCTCAAATACGAGTGAGTCGGGGATCATTATCGAAATTACGCCATTAACCTTTTCGCCACGTTTTGAAAGAATAGCATCCAGCGCCTCCGCCTGGGGAAGGGTGCGGGGGAAGCCGTCCAGCAGGAAACCGTCAACACCTTTAATGCTCTCGAAAGCGTTCTCTATCATGCCTTCAACGACTTCGTCGGGCACAAGGCTGCCGGCGGAAATAAGGTCCTTGGCTTTGAGGCCGAGTTCGGTGCCTGCGGCTATTTCAGCGCGGAGCAGCTCTCCGGTGGAAAGATGCTTGAGGTTGTATTTCTGTGCAATCGCACCTGCGTGTGTGCCCTTACCCGCTCCGGGAGGGCCGAATAAGATGTAATATTTCATTGGTCCAGAACGTATATGTCTTTGTAGTTGCGGCCAAGGCCGTTGTAGTCGAGGCCGAAGCCCACTATGAAGTCGTTGGGTATTTCCATGCCGACGTAGTCCAGCTTGACGTCCTTGTCGTACACGTCAGGCTTGAGAAGCAGGGTGCAGATGCGCACTTCAGACGCTCCGTTTGCAAGCAGCAGCTCCTTGAGCGCCAGAATAGTGTTGCCCGTATCGACTATGTCTTCGCAGGCGATCACGCGTTTGCCCTTGACTTCTTCGGTAAGCCCCTGGACCGTCAGCACGGTCCCGGTAGATGCCGTTCCCCGGTATGAACTGAGCTTGACGCTGCCCAGTTCGCAGTGGAACTTGAGCTTCAGGAACAGCTCTCCGGTGAAGGGGAGTGCTCCGTTCAGGGTGCATATCACCACGGGGACGTCTTCGCATCCCTCGAAGTCGCGGTTGATGCGTTCGGCAACTTCATCGATTGCTTCCTGGATGCGGGAATTGTAAATGAATTTGCGGAATGTCTTGTCGTGAAGCGTAATCTTATCCATGGTTCACTGCTTTTGCTTGTCCAGGAAGTTCACCACATCGGCAACAGTCTTGAATCCGGCCAGTTCCTGGTCGGGAATGACAATGCCGTAGTCATCTTCAACCCTCATAAGGAGTTGGAGTATGTCGAGAGAGTCGGCGCCGAGGTCTTTCTTGATTTCGGACTCCGGTGTGATGGTCTCAGGATCGCGCCTGAGCTGCTTTGCAAGGATTGCTTTTACTTCTTCAAACATATCGTTAAGAATTAAAGTTCGTAATGGTCATAGCGGCAGATAACTTCTTCGATCTTGCCTCCGAGGTCGCTGAGCTGCATCTTGTATGCTTGCTCTATGCATTTGAGTACAGCGGTGGACTTGCTGCTCCCGTGGCCCTTGACGACCACTTTGGACGTTCCGAGCAGGACGCTTCCGCCATAGTTCTGGTAGTTCATGAAATCCTTCTCGTCACGGAACATTTTGGCCATCAGCGCCGCCCCGATCTTGTAGATGAACTTGGAATAGATGTCCTTCTTGAGTTTCTTGAGCAGTTCGAGAGCTGTACCTTCGGTGGTTTTGACAAGTACGTTTCCGCTGAATCCGTCAGCAACTACAACATCATAGTTTCCGCTGAGCAGGTCCCGGCTCTCCATGTTGCCCACGAAGTTTATTTCAGCCGTCTCGCTGAGCAACTTATAAGCCGTCTGGCGCAGTTCATCGCCCTTTTCTGCCTCCTTGCCCACGTTCAGCAGGGCCACCCGAGGCTTCTGCACGCCATAGACATTTTCCATATACAGCGATGCCATGACGGCGAACTGGCGCAGGTGCTCAGGCGTTACCTCTACGTTGGCGCCGCTGTCGCATATGCCCACGAGACCTCCGTTCATGGTGGGAAGTATGGGGCAGAATGCGGGCCTGATGATGCCCTGCAGACGGCCTATGCGGGTGAGGGCCGCCGCCACGAGGGCACCGGTGGATCCCGTACTGACCATCGCCGCCACGCTGTCGTCGTCCCTCAGGAGGCGTATGGCCTTGATCATGGAACTGTCCCTCTTCAGGCGTATGACGTCGGTGGGACGCTCGTCGCATCCTATCACTTGCGGGGCGTGGAGAAATTCCAGCCGGCCGCCGTCATACTCTTTACCTTCCAGCAATTTGCGCAATACCGGCTCGTCGCCGCTCAGGACAAGCTGCAGGTCGGGGAAGAGGGAAAGTGCGGCAACAGCCGCTTCCACATTGGCTTCGGGGCCATGGTCGCCGCCGAAACAATCGAGAACTATCTTTATCATACCAGTTTCTTTACGAAGGCGCGGCGTCTTTTATGAACGGTGCGTCCGAAATGTTTCCAGAGATTCTGGATATCGTAGTTGTCTTCGAGGTTGAGATTGGTCTCGGCGTATTCCACTCCGTCCTCGCGAAGCATCTTCATGAGGGCGGCGGCGAATACTGCGCTGATTCCCATGTTGAGATACTCCGGGTCCACTCCAACCAGGCCGAGGTCGATGACACGGGGCTTGCGCTTAGCCTTTAGGAAACGCAGGAGCATCGACGGAGTTATATGGCCGCCTGACGGACGCAGGGCCTCGCTTATGCTGGGGAAGCAGATGCCGAAGCTGACCATTTTGTCGTTCTCGTCGAGTATGACCGCCACGTAACGCAGGTCAACGATGAACTTGAAGCCGTCTATCATCTGCTTCTTCATGGCATCGGTGAAGGGGACGGTTCCGTAGAGCTTGTCGTAGGATTTGTCAATGAGTTCGAAAAGGCCGTCGGCATATTTGTCGATGAAGTCCTTGACGTTCTTTGCCGGTCCCATATGCAGCTTGTAGCGCTTCATCACAAATTCCCCGAGCTTCTCTATATTGCCGTCGTAGTCTTCGGGAACGGTGAGCTTGCTTTCTGTCCAGTCAACTTCCTTGACGTAGCCGTTGGCCTCGATAAGCTTCTGATAATAAGGATAATTGTACTGTTCCTCGAAAGTGGAGTACTCCTCGAAGCCGTCTATAAGCAGGCCTTCGCGCTCAAGGTCGGAAAAGCCGAGAGGGCCGTGGGCAGTATCCATCCCGCGTTCGACGGCCCAGGTTTCCACCGCCTTGAAAAGAGCGTCGGCGACTTCCTGGTCGTCAATGGAATCGAACCTGCCGAAGCGGAATCTCTTTTCGTTGTTCTTCTCGTTTGCGGCTTTCTGTATGATTCCGGATATGCGCCCAACAGTCCTGCCGTCGCGCACTGCAATGTAGTACGCTGTTTCGCAGGTATCATTGTATATGTTCCTGCTCCCGAATATGGCCATTTCATCGCCATACAGCGGGGGACAGAACCACTTGCAGTCCTTGTAGAGCCGGAGCGGGAATTCAACGAATTCCTTCCTGTCCCTGCAGGTCTTGACTTCCCTTACCTCTACCATGGCCTATCTGTGTTTTGCGTGGAAACATACGCCCAGGCCGTTGGGGCCGCAGTGGCTGCCTATGGTCGGGTTAACAAGGCTTACGATAATGTTCAGGTCGTCGCCGAAGCGCTCCTTCAGTTTTGCTGTCAAAATGTCCACCAGTTCCTGGCAGTCGGCATGGCCGATGGAGATGCGGTGGGCCTTGACATCCTCGCCGAGGTCGGCGACATACTGTACCAGGCGGTCAATTGCCTTGTTGCGGCCGACTTCCTTGCCTATGGAGATCATTTTGCCGTTATCGTCCACGTAGATGATGGGACGAATGCCTATGAAGTTGCCCATGGTGGCGGCCAGACCGCTCACCCTGCCGCTGCGGCGGAAGAACTTGAGGTCGTCGGCTATAAAGTAGAGGGGGAACTTGGGGACTTCAACCCGCGCCCACTCGACTACTTCCTCTGGAGTTTTGCCGGCTTTGAAAAGGTCGCCGATCTCAAGGACGATGTTGAGCGACTGGGCGGAAATGCCCAGGGTGTCGACGCTCCAGAATTTGCGTTCGGGATACTTCTCCTGCAGATTCTTCACGGCCATGCGCATTCCCTCGAAGGTATTGGACAAGCCGGAAGAGAAGTGCACGTAGAAAATATCGTTTCCTGCCGCGAATTCCGGCTCGAAATAATTGACGTAAACGGCTTCGCTGATGGCGCTCGTGGTAGGGAGCGTCCCCTGGCGCAGCATGTTGTAGAAGGTTTTGTGGTCGAAATCCTGCTCGTCGACGTATGGATGGTAAAGTTTGCCGTCCACAGTGTAGGGCATGGAGATTAATTTGAATCCGTACTCCTGCGCGATGGCGGGGGTTACGTCGCAATCGGTATCAGAAAATAGTGTCAACATAATATGAAGATGTAGTCGTAAACGGCCTGGCCGCCGTAATTGAAAATTAATTCGGTTGTAGGGAACATCTTGCCGAGTGAGTCGCAAAGTGCGCCGGCTTCATCCTCGGGCGCGCCTGCACCGCTGAACATCAGCACGACGTCGCGGGAACCTGCATCAAGGGTTTTCAGCAGATCGACGGCCGCCTGGACTCGATCGTCAGCGCTGCTCAGCACTTCGTCGCCGCGGAAGCCTATGAATCCACCTTTGTGCACTTCGACCCCGTCTTTTACAGTGTCGCGGCTGGCGGGAGCCACAAGGCCGCAGACAACTCCGGAAGCGACTTCTCCGGCCGCCATAGCAATGCTGTCCGGGTCTCCAGACGACGTGTCCAGGGTGGCGATTGCGACATAGCCGGAGCCGAGGTCCTTGGTGGGAATTACCAGCACACGGGCGTCTGAATAAAGTTCTGCCGCCTGCCGGGCCGTCATTATGATGTTGGAGTTGTTGGGGAATACGAATATCGTTTTGGCCGGGACCGCATCGAAGGCGGCGACGAAGTCGGAGACGGAAGGATTCATGGTCTGGCCGCCTTCAACCACATAGTCTGCGCCAAGGGTCCTGAATGCATCGGCTATGCCATTCCCGTTCACGACTGTTACGATGCCGAAGTCCTTGCGCTTGACGGGCGCCGGTTCCGGAGCCAGTGAAGAATTATGATGCTGGAGCGTCATGTTCTCTATCTTCAAGGTGAGGAATTCGCCCCACTGCTGGCAGGTGTTCAGTATGTCGCCGGGCCTTTTGGTATGGACATGAACCTTGATGATGGTGCCCTCGCGGAAGAATACCACCGAGTCGCCGGCCCCGAGTATATAGTCTTCGATTACCTTTTCGTTGAAATTGGCAAGATCCACTTTGCTGCTCTGAAGCCGCAGGAGGAACTCGGTGCAGTATCCGAATTTCAGCTCCGTATTTTCGTCGAAAGCCGACAGGTCCACGTTCTGATGTTTTGCCGGAGCTGACTCCACGCCCCCGTCATCTATGCCCAGGAGGGCGTCCTGGAAGCCGTAGAATATCTGGAGCAGGCCGGCGCCGCCGCTGTCCACCACGCCGGCCTCCTTGAGCACCGGCAGTTTGTCCGGCGTCTTTTCCAAAGAATCCTCCATTGCGTGGGTAAGTATGGACATGTAGCTTTCCATGGATTCTTTGCAATGGGGAGCCGCAGAGTCGGCACCTTCGCGAACTACGGTAAGTATGGTTCCTTCAACGGGATGCGACACGGAGCCGTATGCTTCGGCGACGGCAGAAGCCATGGCCGCGGCAAAGCCGTCAGTGTCGGTTTCCTTGAGGCCCGACAGGCCTTTTGCAAGGCCGGCAAAAATGCGTGAGAGGATTACTCCTGAATTGCCGCGGGCACCGAGAAGCATGCCCGAAGAAACGGCATTGGCAATCTCGCCGAGGGAAGCGCCTTGTAGCGGGGAAGCCTGGGCATAGCCGGCTTCAAGTGTCAGACACATATTGTCTCCGGTATCTCCGTCCGGAATAGGAAAGACATTCAAATCATTAATCGCCTGACGGTTTTTTCCAAGGCGTGCGCAACCTTGTGAAAGCATCTTCAAATACAAATCTCCGCCCAGGTTGCAGGTTCGTACAGTTTCTTTTTGCATAATAGGCTACAAATATAAGCAAAAAATCGTACATTGCAGAGCCAAACTTATGACTATGAAAATGCTCTTTATCTTTCTGGCCTGCTTTGCAGGCCCCGATTTTGACAGCGCGGTGCTGTTTCTCAGCGGCGCATCTTCGATTGAAGACCTTGACGAGACCACGATTGAACGCTACACCGCCCTTCAGATGCACCCGGTCGAACTGAATTTCTGCTCACGCAGCCGCCTGCTTTCGAGCGGGCTGATGAGCGCGTTCCAGGCGGCGTCGCTTATTGACTGGCGAGAGCGCTCGGGAGACATTCTTTCATACGCTGAACTCGCCCTCGTGGATGGTTTCAGCCCCGATTATGCTGAGGCGCTCAAACCATTCACGCGTCTGAGCGCGTCGGGCTCGCCGGGGCACAGGCGCAGTCACAAGCTGAAACAGGTCCTGATGCTCAGAAGCGCCGCTCAATACCGTGGAGATGATGACCTCTCATACGCCGGAGGCTTTCGCTACAAAGCTTCGCTGGGGGAGCGGGCCGAGTTGAACTGGGCTGCGAGAACCACTTATTCGGACAAAGCGTTCTTGCCCGGCACCATCAGCGCCGCATACTACGGAAGGAGGTATCTCGGGAAGATTGTGCTGGGGCATTTCAACGC
>JAFZBM010000159.1 GCA_017561765.1 Bacteroidales bacterium
CAGGATCCCGCCACCCGTACCAACGGAGGCCAGATGGCCGATCCCAACACGGGTTCCGCTTATTTCGAAATCGACCAGCTAAAGCCCCAGGACTATGCAGCCGTGAAGGATCTGCAGCCCGGTGAGATTTCCGAACCTGTGGAATCGCTCGACAACGAGGGCCGCGACGGCAACCTTGTGTACAAGATTCTCCGTCTCGACAGCATCATTCCGGCACATACGGCATCCTTCGAGCACGACTACACGGAACTGCTTTCCGAAGTAAGGCAGGAAAAGCAGGTGCAGGCCATTGACAAATTCGTAACGGACAAAATAAAAGAGACTTACATAAAAATAGACCCTTTGTTCCAGGATTGTGAATTCCAGCTTGAGGAATGGAAATCCAAGTTCACAAAAGCAGACTGATACTGTTCGCCGTGCTGCTGCTGGCCGTGCTTTGCGCCGCAGCTCCGCCGAGTTCCGCTCCCAAGCCAAGAAACAAACATAAAAAGGAGCGGGCGGACAGTCTTGTCCGCATCATGAAGGCCGAGTCGCTCGAGCAGCTGGAGAAGGGCGGAGTGCAGTACAGGAAGGCTGTTGCATCCACGTTTCTGCATAACGGCACTTACCTCATCAGCGACACGGCGCTCTGGAACACCGAAAGCAAGATAATCAACTGCTGGGGGCATGTGAAGGTCATCCAGGACGAGACCATCCTAACCTCCGAAAAACTGGACTATTTCATCAACGACAACCTGGCCCAGTTCCGCGGAACCCTGGTCCAGCTCCAGAACAAAAAACGCAACACGCTGAGGACCAGACATCTGGACTATAATACCCAGGATAGTCTCGCGGTCTTCCGCAACGGCGCGTCCATGCGCGACGAAAAAGGCCAGATTATCGAAAGCGACAACGGAACCTACAGTTCCCGCGAAAAGATTTTCACGTTCAACGACAACGTGAACATGTTCTCCGACTCGGTGTTCGTCAAGACTATCAGGCTGGAATATGATACTGAGCGCGAACTGGCCACATTCCCCCATTACATCGATTTCTGGAAGGGCGGCAACATGCTCTCGGCAACCGAGGGCTGGTACGACCGCCGCCGGGAGTTGTTCTTTTTCAGGAACAATGTGCATGGCCTGACCCCGGAACAGGAGGTGTGGGCCGATACCCTCTATTACTATCAGGGCTTGGGCGAAGTGCTCCTGAGGGGACGGGCGCAGGTACAGGATACCACCCGCAAAGTAACTGCGGTGGCCGATATCATACACTACCGCGATTCCATCTCCCAGGTCATGATGAGGCGCAACGCCGCCGTGGCGATGGAGACAAAGCACGAAAATCAGCTCGATACCATTTACCTTGGCGCCGATACTCTGATTTACAGGTCGATACGGAGGTGCGACATTCCCGAGGGCACTGTGTCGTCGTCCAAGAACAGGCTCGCCGATATAATGACTGACGCCGTGACGCAGTACCGGCGGAAGGCGGCCGAGGAGGCGGCAAAGGCACGGGAAGAGGCGCAGCAGAAAGCGGGACCTCCGGCCCGTGGCGGGAAGAAGATGGGGCAGTCCGATGCTGCCCCCGAGCAGAAGGAACCCCCTGCAGAAAAGAAAGCCCCAGCCGAGCAGACCCCGCCCGCCGAACAGAAAGAATCCGCTGCCGCCCTGGATTCGCTGAAGGAGCAATCGGAAAAACTTGACAGCCTTGCCCGCCGCGATTCGCTGATGGCACCGCTCAATAAGGCCGTTGACGCCATCGACAGTCTGGTAGGGGCACAATCCGGCAAGGAAGCAATCGATTCGCTCGACCTCCAGTCGGACATGCATGACAGCCTCTCCCAAAACGACTCTATCCCGGCAAACGATACTCTCTCCCTTGGCGATACGCTTGCCCGGAACGATTCCCTGGCCCAAAATGACAGTCTCGCCCGCGCCGACAGCCTCGCCGCCCAGACAAAGGACACGACAAAATTCGGATTCGCCCACGCCATACGCAACGTGAAGGTATTCCGGCGTGATATCCAGGCCATCTGCGACTCGATGAGCTACTGTGACCTCGATTCCATCGCCCGCTTCTACCTTGATCCGGTCATCTGGAACGAAGGGAACCGTCAGTACACCGCCGACAGCGTACTTGTGCTGGTGGGCACTTGCGGCCCCCGCAAGGCCTCGCTGCAGTCGAACGCATTCGTAATCACCCAGCATGATTCCCTTTATTACGATCAGATTAAGGGCGCCGAGGTGATGGCGTATTTCGATACGCTGAACAGCACGCTCAAGCGTTTCGACGCCCTTGGAGGAGCGTCCGCGCTGTTCTATCTCCAGGAGAACGGGGCCCTTGCCACCGTCAACAAAGTGGAGTCCAAGATGCTGTCGGCCCTGCTGAAAGACAGCAACATAGATCAGGTGTACTACTTCGAGCAGCCCAAGAACAACGCATATCCTGTGGTTCAGCTGCCCAAGGCCGACCAGACCATGAAGGGCTTCAAGTGGAGACCCGACGAGCGCCCGTCCAGTCCGTCAGACATAACGGATCTGAAGATGAGGCCTAGCCAGCGAAAGGAGTACATGTCAAAGCCAAGGGCAGAGTTCCGCCAGACGGAAATATATTTCCCCGGATACATGCCACGCATACGCAGGGAGATTGCCATTCGGGATTCTTTGGCGAAAATCCCCAAGCCAAAGATTGATACGTCTTTCGCTCACATCAGCCGTGACAGCCTTATCCGTCGTGACAGTCTGCACCTGCGCGACAGCCTAATGCACGCCGACAGCCTCGCGGTGCTTGACTCGCTTTCCGTTATCGACAGTCTGGTTCCGAAAGATTCCCTGCAGCGGCGCGATTCCCTTGCCGTCGGCGGCGTCAGGCAGCCTTCGGACAGCACGGCAATCAATCATACTCCCGACAACGATCCTCTTGCCTCGCCCACCGTTGATCCCAAGCAGAAGCGCAAGGAGGAGCAGGAAGCCCGCCGCAAGCTGCGTATTGCCCGTCGCGATGCCCGCATAGCCGAGCGCGAGAAGCGTTGGGCGGAACTTGACCGGCGCGATTCGCTCAAGGTCGAGGCCAAGAAGCAGAAGGCACTGGAGAAGGAGCGCGCCAAGAAGCTCCGCCAGTTGCAGGCCATGCAGAAGCAGGAAGCCAAAGACCAGGCCCGGCTCGAAAAATACATCGAGAAATATAGAAAGCAGTATGAAAGAGAACAAAAACGTGCAGCTGCCCGAAAACGCTCACAGGCCGCTCAAGACGGGGGAGAAGTACCAGCCGATCCTGGGCCCGGAACGCCGCCCGATGGAGGTGACGCCGTACTCCGTGACGATGGGTCTCCTGATGACCATTTTATTCTCGGCGGCGGCCGCCTACCTGGGACTTAAAGTCGGCCAGGTTTTCGAAGCGGCGATCCCCATCGCCATCATAGCCGTCGGAGTGACGGGAGTCCTTAAAAAGCGCGACGGACTGGCGCAGAACGTTATTATCCAGAGCATCGGCGCCTGTTCGGGCGTCGTGGTAGCGGGAGCGATTTTCACTCTCCCCGCCATCTACATTCTGGGACTTGACGTCAATTTCTGGCAGATGTTCCTGAGTTCCGTGCTGGGAGGCGTGCTGGGCATCCTCTTCCTCATTCCGTTCAGGAAATACTTCGTTCAGGACATGCACGGTAAGTATCCGTTCCCCGAGGCCACGGCCACCACTCAGGTGCTGGTAAGCGGCGAGAGCGGGGGAGGCAGCGCCAAGACGCTTGTGATTGCAGGACTTATCGGTGGTTTGTACGATTTCGTAGTGGCCACCTTCGGAGCCTGGGCCGAAACCATCAGCACCACCGTGATGCATTGGGGGCAGGTCGTTTCCGACAAGGCAAAAATTGTCCTCAAGCTCAACACCGGCGCCGCGGTACTGGGCCTTGGCTATATTATCGGCCTCAAGTACGCATTTATCATCTGCTGCGGTTCGCTTCTTGTGTGGCTGGTGATTATCCCGCTCATCAACCTCCTGTCCGGCGGTCCCGTCATCGACGTGCTGGCTCCGGGCATGACGCATGAGATGGTTGCCGGAATGTCTCCCGACGAGTTGTTCCGTAATTATGCGCGCCAGATAGGTATCGGCGGCATTGCCACTGCCGGAATCATCGGCATAATCAAGAGCGCCGGCGTCATCAAGAGCGCAGTAGGGCTTGCCGTCAACGAATTCAAGCGCAAACCTGGCGCGGAGGTCGCGGCAGCCGAGCGCACTCAGCAGGATCTGCCCATGCGGACAGTCATTTTCGGTATCATCATAGCTCTTCTTGCTATCTTCGCATTCTTTGCTTTCGGAGGCGTGGTCCACAATGTCTGGCAGGCTGTCATCGCACTGCTGATAGTATCGCTCATAGCGTTCCTTTTCACCACTGTGGCCGCGAACGCCATTGCCATCGTAGGCACCAACCCTGTGAGCGGAATGACCATTATGACGCTGATTATCACCGCTTTGGTTTTAGTTGCAGTAGGATTGAAGGGTAATGCGGGCATGGTTGCCGCGATGGTCATCGGCGGCGTTGTATGTACCGCGCTGAGCACCGCCGGAGGACTTATCACCGACTTCAAGATAGGTTACTGGATAGGCACTACGCCGCGCAAGCAGGAGGCCTGGAAGTTCGTGGGAGTGGCTGTGGCTGCCGCTACCGTGGGCGGTGTGATGCTGGTGCTTAACAAGACTTACGGATTCACCGGCGAGGGCGCCCTGGTCGCCCCTCAGGCCAATGCCATGGCCGCCGTCATACAGCCCATGATGAACGGAGGAAGCGCCCCCTGGCTGCTCTACGGCATCGGTGCGGTTATAGCCATAGCCCTGACGCTGTTCAAGGTTCCCGCGCTGGCATTCTGCCTCGGAATGTTCATCCCCATCGACCTCAACCTCCCGCTGCTGGTGGGCGGCGCCATTGCATGGTTCGTCACCAACCGCAGCAAGGATGCCGAAGTCAACCGGGCACGCGGCGAGAAGGGCACCCTGATTGCCAGCGGCTTCATCGCCGGCGGCGCGCTGATGGGCGTCGTGTCGGCAATACTTAAATTCGCCGGTGTGGACTGGTTCCTCAGCAGATGGAACACTGCCGGCGCAACAGGTGCTTCGGGAGCGGAAATGATTGCCATCGTCCCCTTCCTCTGCATTTGCGCGTACATGATTTTTGCGTCACTAAAAAAGACAGAATAAAATGATTAGCATTCTCGACCGATTTTTGAAATACGTGGCTGTGGATACGCAGTCCA
>JAFZBM010000160.1 GCA_017561765.1 Bacteroidales bacterium
CCTTCGCTTGTCGTAGCCAAGACGACCAAGGGCTTCGTCCTCTCCGACGGTACCAAGGCCGTGTACGTGTATGACAGCGGCGCAAATGCCGTGGCCGTGGGCGACAATGTGATTGTCAAGGGTTCCAAGACTGTTTATAACGGAGTCCATGAGATCGAGAAAGTCTCCGGAGTCGAGGTTAAGGAAAGCGGCAAGACCGTGTCCTATCCTTCGCCGAGAGTAATTGCCGGTGACGCTGAGGCATTTACCGCAGCAGAGGCTGAATTCATCACCTTCTTCGGCAAGCTTGTCGTGTCCGGCAACTATATCAATGTCGAGCTCGAGGGTATAGACAAGGCTAAGAGACAGGGCAGTGTCGTGTATCCCGTCGACGATCTGAAAGCCAAGGACTTTGCCGGTAAGGATGTCGTCATTACCGGTTACTACAATGGTTTCTCCGGCGGTAAGTACATCAACATAATAGCCGTCGAGATCAAGGAGTACACTCCCGGTGCCAAGGGAACTTTCGCCAATCCTTATCTCCCGTCCGAAATCGCGCCCATTCTGGGTGCCGGTACCAAGATTACCGACAGGGTTTTCGTGAAGGGTAAAGTGTCCAAGATCGCCAGTCAGTTCTCCACCCAGTATGGCAATTCCCAGTTCTGGATTTCCGACGACGGCGCTTTCAAAAACGACAGCGAGAAGGATTTCGAGGCCTATAATGTGTGGTATCTTGGCAACAAGTACTGGGCTGAAGGCAACTCCACCGTCAAGGAGGGAGATGAAGTTGTGCTCTTTGGCGAGGTAACCTATTATGCCAAAAACAAGGTCGCCGAGACCAACGGCAAGAAAGCCTATATGTATTCATTAAACGGAAAGACCGAATAGTTTTTCCCGATTCTGTAAACAGCCCGCGGAGCAATCTGCGGGCTGTTTTGTTTTTGTTGCACTTTTCCCGAAAAATTAATATCTTTGAAAATCATTAAAAAGGGTAATTATATCAAATAACGCGATATTATGAGTATCAAAAGGTTTTTCATCTCAATCCTTCTCGCAGCAGGTGCACTTGCCGTGTCTTGCCAGGAGGAAAAGCCCGTCTTTGGCATCTCTGCCGACCAGGATGTCATTGAATTCCCCCAGGGCGGCGGCACCGCCCAGGTAAAGGTGACCACAGCCCAGGCCTGGACCGTTAAGATTCCTACCGACGCCGCGGCTTGGCTTTCCGCCGATCCTGCGAGCGGTACCGGCAATGCGACCATTACCTTTACCGCCCCTGCCAATGAAGGCAAGGACCGTAAGACAGGTCTTAAGATCAATGCCGGCATGGCGGGCTATGTATCGGTTACCGTTTCCCAGCCCGGATCACAGGTGCCCGGCGACGGTCTTACTCCCGAAACCGCCTGGAGCGCAAGCGAAGCGAATGCATGGGTAAAGGCCAACCTCTCCGACCAGCAGGTGACCAGCGAAAAGTACTACGTCAAGGGCATTGTCCATAAAGTCCAGACGACATTTGCTGCGAGCGGTACTTATGGAAATGCGGTCTTCTTCATCTCCGACAGCGGACAGGCAGCTGCCGATGATTTCGAAGCATATCAGGTGTATTACCTGGGAGGCAAGCAGTGGAAGAAAGGACAACCCGAGATTGAAGTTGGCGACGAGGTGATAATCTACGGTCCCGTAACTCTTTATGGCTCTACTGCCGAAACTTCCGGCAAGGGTACGGCATATATCTACAGCCACCTCCGTAACGGTGAGACACCATCTCCCGCCGAAGAAGATGACTACACCAAGGCCGAGCCCAAGACAGTTGCCGAATTCATCGCCGCGGCCGACAAGAATACCTACTATAAACTTACTGGTAAAGTATCCGGCTTCAACGCCACTTACTGCAGCTTTGACCTGGAGGATGCTACCGGCAAGATTTACGTGTTCAGCGTTCTTGACGAGTACAAGACCGAATGGTCAGGCAAGATAAAGAACGGCGGAACCATCACCATTGCCGGTAAGTATGATTACTATGCCAGCAAGAGCCAGCATGAGGTTGTGAACGCCGCTATTCTTGCCTACGAAGGCAGCGGGAGCGGTGATGACTACACCAAGGCCGAGCCCAAGACAGTTGCCGAGTTCATCGCCGCGGCCGACAAGAATACTTACTATAAGCTCTCGGGAACCATCGGCGGCACTATCAACACCCAGTACGGCAACTACGACCTGACCGATGCAAGCGGTACAATCTATGTGTTCGGCACTCAGAACGTCTCCGAATATGCGTCCAAGCTGGTCGCCGGAGCCAAGGTCACTCTTGCTGCCAAGTATAGCTACTATGAGCAGGGCCAGAAGCACGAGGCTGTCGATGCCTACATTCTCTCTCTCGAAGAGGGCACCGTTGAGGTCGTCACAGGCACGGTGGCCGAAACCATTGCTGTGGCTGACGGTACGTCAGTTGCGGTCGAAGATGCACTGGTAATGGCCAAATCCAAGCAAGGTCTGATTGTCACCGACGGCAGCGCCAACGTATACCTGTTCTTCGACAGCAAGAATAACGAGACCGTCCCCGACGTGCAGATCGGCGACAAGGTAAAGGTCGAAGCCCAGAAGGCAAGCTATGGCGGAGTTCCAGAGTTCAAGACGCCAAAGGTGACCAAACTTTCTTCCGGCAATCAGGTCTCATATCCCGACCCCAAGGATATCACGTCTTCCGTCGCATCTTATGCGGCCAATGCTTCCGAATTCATCACGATGACAGGAACCCTGAAGGTGTCGGGCAACTATTTCAACATTGAGTTCGACGGCACGTCCGACAAGGTCGGTTCGATTTCCGCACCTCTCGATGAACTCGGAGCCGCCTCGTTCGACGGCAAGAAAGTCACCGTAACCGGATACTTCTCCGGCCTGAGCGGCAGCAACAAGTACATCAACGTAGTTGCCGTCTCTATCGTGCCCGCCGATCCCAATGCCAAATATTGCACGGTTGAACCTGCATCCATCAGCGTAAAAGCCGATGACACTACCGCAAGTTTCAACGTTAAGGCCAATGCCGCCTGGGAAGCCGCTTCCGACAATGCGGACTTCGTCCTCACACCTTCTTCCGGCAGTGCCGACGCCACCGTTACCGTGACATTCCCCGCCAATGAAGGCGATGCCGCCAAGGTAGCCCACATCAATGTAGTCTGTGCAGACGCCGGTGTGAATGCCGTGGTGACCATCACCCAGGCCAAGCCGTCCAGCGGCGCAGGTTCTTCCTGCGTGTTAGATGGAGAAGCTATTAAAGCTGCACATTCCGAGAAATGGGGATACGATAGTGGCGCCAAGAGCGTGACGGCCACAGATGGAAGCGTATGGACCCTTTTCAACACTTATGCAAATACTGCACAAGTTACTGTGCAGATGAACAAGGGCAAAGGTGCTTATGTTCTTACTCCCGAACTTCCTTCCGGCAAGACGATTACGAAAATCGCTGTTGTACTTAACAAAAAGAATGACGGTACCGGAGAAATGGGGGACCGTCCCCTGGATATCCTGAATGCCGACGGCACAACCACACTTCTGGATAATGTCACCGGCCAGCCGCTGGCCGACGGCCTTGAAGTTCCTGCCGGCAATACTCAGGTTAGGGTTATCTGTGACGAAAAGGATGGCGGTGCCGTCTATATCACCAGCATCACAGTATTTTACGAATAATCTTACATGTCAAGACGCCTTGTCATACTGGGCTCCCTCCTTGCTCTGGGAACGCTTCTCCTCTCTTGCGAAAAAGAGGAGGAGCGTATCCCGGTGCTCACGCTGCAGTCCGCCATGCTGACTTCCGCGGGCGGGACGCAGACGCTTTCCGTAGCTGCGGAGAGCACCTGGAAACTCAGCGTAGAGTATAGCGGGAACGAGACCGGGTGGATAACCACGAACATATCCTCCGGCTCCGGATTCGCCGATGTCACCCTGACCGTGGCCCCCAACGAAGGGGACGGCCCTCGTTCGGCCATGATAAAGCTGGAGACCCGCTCCCATACGGTGACTCAGGAAATAACCCAGGGCGCGAGCCAGCAGCATAGCATGCCAGGCTGGATGGAACTGCCAGTTGCCCAGGAAAACAGCGATCTGTATTTCTTTACCCACGATATGAAGGGCGGACAATATGTCAGCAGCGCCGGGAGCGGAACCCGCAACTGGTCATTCTACTGGGACAGCAAGAATTATGTCTCCCACTGGGTGGCATATCCGCTGAATACAGGGTTGCTTGAAGGCAACTACGGCCGCTACGACATTTTCATCGACGATCCTATCCTTTCGGACTTGAAGATGCCCCAGCCCTACCTGACTTCAGGTTCCTACGGCGGCGGATGGACCCGCGGACATCAGATTCCCTCGGCGGACCGGCAGAAAGCCGACTCCAACAAGTCTACTTTCTACGCTACCAACATGACGCCCCAGCAGTACGATTTCAACGGAGAAATCTGGGCAAGGCTGGAAGCAAAGGTACGTATCTACGCGAAGAACTGCGATACCCTGTACGTCTGCACGGGATGCGACATACGCAAGCCTTTGGACTATACGGGCAATAAGACCGGAGTCTCGGTGGCCATACCGTCCGCTTATTACAAAGCGCTTCTCCGCCGCGACAAGAACAACTGGTCGGCCGTGGGCTTTTACCTGCCGCATTCCAAAGATATATCGGGGGATAATTTCCTGAACTACTCCATGTCCATCGAGGCGCTGGAGAAGAAGACGGGCGAGGATTTCTTCGCCAACCTGCCGGCTTTCCTCGGGAAAGACAAAGCTGAGGCCATCGAAAAGGCCGACCCTAATACGACACTTGCAAATTGGTAACCTACAATTAATATGAGAAAGATATTTTTCTCCCTTTCCATCATCCTTATACTCTGCTCCTGCGGCTCTCAGGGCCAGTTGAGCCAGGGTACGAAGAACGGAAAAGCCTATGTGATCGGGTTCTATAACCTGGAGAACCTGTTCGACACCTATCACGACGAAGGCAAGAACGATTATGAGTACCTGCCGGACGGAGGCAACAACTGGACTGAGGCCAAATATGCCAAGAAGTTGCAGAACATGGCCAGGGTCATTGCTGAAATGAAAAATGACAACGGCGCATGGCATGCGGTGCTGGGGGTGTCCGAGGTGGAGAACCGCCATGTGCTGGAAGATCTGGTGAGCGAGCCCGCCATAGCCGATGCCAATTACCAGATTGTTCACTATGACAGTCCGGACCGGCGTGGCGTCGACTGCGCACTCTTTTATCGTCCCGAAATCTTCAAATTCATCACCAGCGAGGCCATTCCCTTCACTTTCGAGCCATCCAGTATAGATTGGAGCCAGTGGACCGATGAAGAGAAAGACAATTTCAAGACCAGGGACGTGCTGATGGTCCGCGGCACCATCGACGGCGAGATGTTCGCCTTCTTCGTGTGCCACCTTCCGTCCCGTCTGGGCGGCAAGGGCGCCGACCTCCGCCCCCGCGGCGCGGAGATAGCCTACAGGCGCGCGATGGAACTGCAGAAGGAGTTCCCGGGCATCAAGATAGTCGTCATGGGAGATATGAACGACAATCCCCAGGATGTCAGCATGACCGAATACCTGCGCGGAAAGGAATTCCGCGAGGGCCTGACTGACGAAGACTTCTTCGATCCGTTCCTGAGCATGATAAAGGCGGGCTACGCTTCGCTGTACTATCAGGGAGGCAACAATATCTTTGATATAGTGATGTGCAACAATGCCCTGGCAAATGCCGCCCCCGGCAGTTTCCAGATACAGCCCATCGTGAAGAACAAGTTCTACGGACGCATCTTCAGCAAGCCGTTCATGACCAACCAGAGCGGCCAGTACAAGGGAACGCCTCTCCGTACATTCTCCGGCGGCTCTTTCGTCGGCGGCTTCTCCGACCACTATCCCACGTATATAGTAATAGCCAAATAATATGAAGAAAATACTATTCGCACTTGCAGCGCTTGCCGCGTGCCTGTCTCTCTCCGCCCAGGATTTTACGGGAGGCGTGAAAGGCACAGTGGTAAACCGCAACGGCCGGCAGCCCATAGAGAAGGCACGGCTCGTCCTGTACCAGGGCGCCACCGAGCTGACCACAGTAGAGACTGCCGAAGACGGTACTTTCGAAATCCCCAACCTGGACAACGGAATGTACACCCTCGTCATCGAGGCTCCCGAATTCCTGGAGAACAAGGTCGAGGTTACCGTGAACGATGGCTACGTAAAGAATATGTTCAACATCTCGCTCACCGGCATACAGCGGGTAGCGGAGATTGACGACGACTCTTTCGCCGCTTTCGACATGGACGATTCCGGATTCAACGACAATCCTACCATCCTTTTCGGTTCCAACGACGTGTTCAACAACATCGCCGGCTATAACTTCTCGTCCGTGCGTTTCCGCGCCCGCGGCTACAGTTCGGAGAGCCAGGAGGTGTATCTGGCCGGCGTGAAGATGAACGACGCCATTACCGGTTACGGCCCGTTCTCACTGTGGAGCGGCCTTAACGAGGCCATGCGTTCAAAGGAAACCGTGAACGGCGTGGAAGTGTCGGATATCGCCCTTGGCAGCTATAATGGCGTCACCAACGTATTCGGTACGGCCGGAGATGTCCGCAAGGGCCTCCGCGGCAGCGTGCTGACAAACAGTACCCTGTACCGCCTTCGTCTGATGGCGTCTTATGCCACCGGCCCGCTGGACAACGGCTGGGCATTCGCTGCAAACGTGAGCGCCCGCCTTGGCGGCAACGACTGGATTGACGGAGTCTATTATCGTTCTTTCGCTTATTATCTGGCCGCCGACAAGGTGATTAACGACGCCCACACCCTCCATTTCGTATTTTTCGGCACACCCGGAGAGCGCGGCGCCCAGATGGCCTCCACGCAGGAAGTGTACGACCTCATGTACGATAATATGTACAATGCCAACTGGGGATACCAGAACGGCCGTGTCCGCAACGCACGTGTGCGCAAGACCCATGAGCCCGTTACTTTCCTGAAGTGGGACTTCAAGCCCTCGGACAAGTTCCAGAGCAGCACCACCTTGCTTTACCGCTTCGGCAAGAACGGATATACGGCGATAGACTGGTACAATGCCCAGGACCCTCGTCCGGACTATTACCGCAACCTGCCTTCATACTTCTACAATGAAAACCCCGACTATAAGAGGAACAACCAGGCCAAAGCGGTTGAAGCCTTCAAGTCATGGTACAATGAGGACCCCGATGTCGTTCACATGAACTGGGACCGCATCTATCAGGTCAACTCCATGGCGACCGACGGCCGTGCCAAGTACGTGCAGGAAGAGCGCCGTACTGACCAGCAGGACCTTAACCTTGCCGCGAATTTCAAGTACAGGCCATTGAACTGGATTATCGTTACCGGCGGTCTGAACGCAAAGTGGAACAGGACCGAGTATTATAAGATTCTGGGAGACCTTCTGGGCGCCAAATACTTCATCGACGTCGACAATTTCGCTGACCGCGACTTCGCCGCCACTCCATACATGGCCCAGAACGACCTTGAGTATTATCTCGGCCACGGCGGTCAGGCCCGTATCCTGAAAGAGGGTGACAAGTATGGCTACGACTATTACGCTCATGTGCGCAATTACAGCGGATGGGCTAACGGCGAGTTCGATTTCGGCAACCTCGGGATCAACGTCGGCGCCAGGCTGGGTTACCAGAGCTTCTGGCGCGAGGGCCTTTTGAACAAGGGCCTCTTCCCCAGCACTTCTTTCGTGGACCCTGCCACCGGAATTACCGTGGAGCCCGTCAAGGACAAGAACGGGGAACTCATCACTTCTGCCGGGAATTCCAAGAAAGCCGGCTTCCTGACCTATGCCGCCAAGCTGGGCCTGAATTATGTTATCGGCGGCAATATGCGGGTTTACGGCAACGTGGGCTATTTCAATGACGCACCTAACTTCAACCAGGTGTTCCTCAGCCCGCGCACCCGCAACAGCATGGTGGACAATCTTACCACGGTCAAGACTTTCGCTTCCGACCTCAACTGGCAGTACAGCGGCAACGGCATCAACGTGCGTGCAACGGTTTATTACACCACCATCAATGACCAGAGCAAGATCATGAGCGCCTATGACGATGTGCAGAACGCGTTCTCCAACTTCGCGCTCAGCGGCATCGACCAGCGCAACATGGGTGTGGAGTTCGGCTTCAAGGTGCCCACCTACGTGATTCCCAACCTCAGCGTCCAGGGCGTCGTGGCGTATGGCGAAGCCGTTTATACGTCCAACCCCACCATGGTCCAGACATTGGACAACAGCGCTTCCCTGATCAGCTACAACGGCAATGAGGTAATGAACGTTACCTTCTGGAAGTACCATCCTGTGTATCCCCGCGACGTTTATGGCAACATTCCGGCCGGCACCTCCCTCAACGATTACACCCGTCTGCAGAAGCATTATGTGCCTTCCACGCCCCAGACGGCCATGAGCCTCGGACTGGCATGGAACCACAACTACTGGTTCGTGGACGCTGATGTGGAATACTTCGACCGCGCATATCTTGACATGAACCCGCTTTACCGTACCGACTACGCCGTGATGGGCCCGGACTACGTGGCCACTCCGGAAGAAATCGAGTATATGGCGGCCCAGGAGAAATTCGATCCGGCATTCCTGCTCAATTTCTCGGTGGGCAAGTCCTTCTATATCCAGCGCAAGTACCAGCTGGGCTTCTCATTTAACGCCAAGAACCTGCTCAACAACACGAACGTGAAGACCGGCGGTTATGAGCAGACCCGCATGGTGGACAATACGGACAGCAAGAGCCGTTACTACCGTTTCGACTCCAAGTATTTCTACATGTCCGGATTCAACTATATGCTTAACATTTATTTCAGATTCTAAGCGCCATGAAAAAGTTATTATACGCAATAAGCGCCTTTGCAGTCCTGGTTTCCTGCCAGAGTCTGATAGAAGAATGGCAGCCGGTCAACCCGAAACCCTATGAGGACGGAAAAGCTTTCGTACCTGTGAACATGGATTCCGAGGTGAATACCACCATAGCTGAACTGAAGGCCCTGTATACCAAGCACGGTGCTCCCGTTGAAATAATCGACAATCTCGTCATAAAGGGTGAAGTGACCACTTCCGACGAGGACGGCAATGTATATCGCGAGATTTATATCCAGGACGCGAGCGGCGCCATCTGCCTGAAGCTGGGGCGCAGTTCTTCTTACGACGACTATAAAGTCGGCCAGATTCTGTATGTAAAGTGCCGCGGGCTTGTGGTGGGCGAGTATGGATACAAAAGCGGCAACTACGGCGGTGCGGGCCTCCTTCAGCTGGGCCTTATGGGCGATGGCTGGGAAGATTACCTCAGCGGCATGACGGACAAGGAACCTGAATACGAAACATCCTACATAGATTTGGTTCCCATTATCAACCAGCATGTTTTCCGCGGCGCCATCCTTCCTGAAGATCAGCGCGTAAAGCCCGTATCTTTTACCGGAGCCCAGCTCACGGCCATGAAGGATGCCACCCAGAGCCCCATCGTGAGCATGCTGACCAAGCTTGAAGGCGTGACTTACGGCAATTCGGACAATGGCAAGGAGATATTCTGCCTGTTTTACCCCGATCCAAACCTCAATCATACCAAGTATGAGTCATGGAACCGTGTGTTCCTGTCTTCGCCCAATACCCGGAAGAAGGGGGCGGATTATACTTTCGGCATCACCACCTGGTCCCTGACCAAGAACCGCTTCCTCACCCTTGCCGAGTCGGGCATTTGGGATGATGTGGAGATCGGCGACGGCAGCGGCCTGGTCGGTACGGCTTACACTTCCTTCGACAACTTTGGATATGAGGAATTGTACAAGGACGTGATAATCGCCCATCCCAGCGCCCAGAGCGTCAGCCACTACTTCATGTACGACGGAGTGGAGGTGCAGGTGCGTACCAGCGGCTATGCCCGCTTTGCCGACGTGGTCATCCCCGAGGACGTACGTAACGGCAGCAAGACCGTGGATCTGGTGGGCATCCTTTCCCGTTACCAGGGGAGTGCACAGTTTACCCTGCTGGATGTTTATTATTCCGGCACCACAAATAGTTTGATCAAATGAAAAAAGTATTTCTGATTATTTCGGCTGTTGTTATGCTGGTATCTTGCAAGAGTGGCAATGTGTTTCTGCAGGAGTGGGATACGCCCTACGGTATCCCTCCGTTCGACAAGATAAAACTGGCCGACTACATGCCGGCGATAAATGCCGGAATAGAACAGCAGAACGCTGAGATCCAGGCCATAATCGACAATGAGGAAGCCCCGACGTTCGAGAACACCGTAGCCGCACTCGACCGCAGCGGCGCCGTTCTGGACAAGGTCGTGAACGTGCTCTTCAATGTAAGCGAGTCGGATTACAGTCCCGAACTGAACGCCATCGTGGAGGAGGCAACCCCCATTATTTCGGCGCACAGCGACAACATAATGATGAACCCAGGCCTGTTCGCCCGCGTAAAGGCCGTTTACGAGGCCGATCAGAGCGGACTGGACCGTGAGCAGCAGATGCTCCTCAAAGACCTTTATGAGGGCTTTGTGCGCAACGGCGTGGGGCTTGACGAGGCTGGTCAGGCAAGGCTGAAGGAAATCAACAGCGAACTTGCCACCCTGGCCCTGACTTTCGGCAATAACCTGCTCTCACAGTCAAACTCTTTCAAGGAGGAACTGGGCTTCCCGGTGTCGTCATACTACGACAAGATGGGTTCCGAGCCCGACAGGGCACAGCGCGAGAAGATATTCCGCCTGTACTCCGAAAGGGGTAACCACGGCGATGAATTCGACAACAAGGCGGTTGTGCTCCGCATAATGGAGCTCCGCATCGAAAAGGCTAAACTGATGGGCTATGACAGCCCTGCCGCCTTCATCCTCGAAGACAAGATGGCCCACGACCCTGCTACGGTCGACGCTTTCCTCAAGGATATTATGGCAGCTGCCATGCGCCGTGCCAAAGAGGAAGTGGCTGATATGCAGAAGTTTATGGATGAGGATGTGGCCGCGGGATTGCTTCCTGCCGGTTCCCGCATCGAGCCGTGGGACTATATGTATTATGCCGAGCGTGTGCGCAAGGCACGCTATGACCTCGACGAAGCCAAGGTGAGCGAGTACTTCAAAATGGAGAATGTCCGCGCAGGAGTCTTCGGCAACGCCTCCAGGCTCTATGGCATCAACTTCGAGCCCGTTTCCGGCGTGCCCCTCTACAATCCGGAGTGCGAGGCGTTCAAGGTCACCGATTCCGACGGATCACTCATAGGCATAATCATTACCGATTACTATCCCCGTGACTCCAAGAGGGGAGGCGCCTGGATGACCAATTTCGTGGAGCAGAGCGAGGGTGTGCGTCCGGTGATTGTGAATGTAGGCAATTTCAACAAGCCTACGGCCGACAAGCCGTCGCTTCTGACCATCGACCAGGTCGAGACCATGTTCCATGAATTCGGACACGCCCTGCACGGACTCCTCAGCCAGTGCAAGTACAAAGGCACCAGCGGCACTTCCGTCAAGCGCGACTTCGTGGAATTCCCTTCACAGGTCAACGAGAACTGGGCCTTCGAGCCCGAGGTGCTCGCCACCTACGCCTTCCATTACCAGACCGGCGAGGTAATTCCCGATGACCTGGTGGCAAAGGTGCAGGCGGCTGCCAACTTCAACCAGGGATTCACCACGGGCGAGCTTTGCGCCGCCAGCATCCTGGACATGAAGTGGCATGAACTCTCATCCATCGAAGGCGTTGACGTAGAGGCGTTCGAGAAGAAGGTCTGCGAAGAGATGGGACTCGTCAAGGAAATCATCCCGCGCTATCGCAGCACCTATTTCAACCATATCTTCGGATCCAGCGGATACAGCGCGGGCTATTACAGCTACCTTTGGGCCGAGGTTCTCGACAAGGACGCCTTCGAACTCTTCAAGCAGAAGGGCATATTCGACCCTGAAACTGCCATGAGCCTCAGGCACAACGTGCTCGAGAAAGGCAGCAGCGAAGAGCCCATGACTCTTTACCGGGCTTTCCGCGGCCAGGATCCCGACTCCGGCGCCCTGCTCCGCGCCCGCGGCTTGGAATAATGAAAAAGCGCCGGTTTTTCCGGCGTTTTTTGTAAATTTGCGGGATTTTTATGTGAGAATATGAAAAACAAAGTTCTATTAATGATTCTTGACGGTTGGGGCGAAGGACGTCACGACCACAGCAACGCAATTTATACCCAGGGGGCGCCCTTCATAGACAGCCTCCGTGCCAAATACCCGATGGCCCATCTCCACGCCTGCGGTGAATACGTAGGTCTTCCTGATGGCCAGATGGGAAATTCCGAAGTCGGCCACATGAATCTCGGCGCCGGCCGAATAGTCTATCAGGACCTGGTCAAGGTCAACATCGCCTGCCGCGAGCACAAACTATTGCAGAACAAAGAGATACGTGCCGCTTACGATAATGTGAAGCAGCATGGCGGAAAACTCCATTTCTTCGGCCTCTGCTCCCACGGCGGCGTACACTCCTCCCTGGAGCATCTCTATGAATTCCTCGCCGAAGCGAAGCGTGAAGGCATAAGCGAAGTCTATGTGCACTGTTTCATGGACGGACGCGACACCGACCCCCATAGCGGATACGGCTTCGTAAAGGAGCTTGAAGAGAAGATGGCGCAGACCACCGGCCGCGTGGCCACCGTATGCGGACGTTTCTACGCAATGGACCGCGACAAGCGCTGGGGACGCATCAAGGAGGCCTACGACATGCTTGTGGACGGCAAGGGTGCGCAGTTTGAGAGTGCTCTTGAAGGCATTCAGGCGTCCTATGATGCCGATGTGACTGACGAGTTCATCAAGCCCATAGTGATCACCGAGGGCGGCAAGCCCCTGGCAAAGGTGGAGGAAGGCGACACCGTAATCTTCTACAACTTCCGCAACGACCGCGCCCGCGAGCTCACCAACGTCCTCACGCAGAACGACATGCCCGAAGAGGGAATGCACACCATTCCGCTCTACTACTGCACATTGACTCCCTACGACGCGTCGTTCAAGGGTCTGCACATACTGTTCGACAAGGAGGAAGTCAAGGACACCCTCGGCGAAACCATTTCCAAGGCGGGCCTGAGGCAGCTCCGCATTGCCGAAACCGAGAAATACGCCCACGTGACCTTCTTCTTCAACGGCGGCCGCGAGACCCCTTTCGAGAACGAAGACCGCATCCTGGTCAATTCCCCGAAGGTGGCCACATACGACCTGCAGCCTGAAATGAGCGCAGTCGAGGTCACCGACCGGCTCTGCGAAGCCATTCGCAGCGAAAAAGAAGACCTCATAATCCTCAATTTCGCCAACGGCGATATGGTGGGCCATACTGGAGTGTACAAGGCCATCTGCAACGCTGTCGGATGCATTGACGGCTGTGTCGAGGCCACCGTAACCTGCGCCCTCAACCACGGCTACACTGTACTCCTGACCGCCGACCACGGCAATGCCGACTATGCAGTCAACGAAGACGGTTCTCCCAATACCGCCCATTCCCTCAATCTGGTGCAGTTCATTGTGATAGGAGCCGGAGAGGAAGTCAAGACGGTCAAGGACGGCGCCCTTTGCAATGTGGCTCCCACCATTCTCAAGCTGATGGGCATCCCCCAGCCTGAAGCTATGACCGCCGAGCCCCTGATCTGATGATTTACAGGCCGGAACCGATTCTCCGCCCCATGGTATGGGGCTCCGAACTCTGGGTGCTTTCGGGATATCCTGAACGCATGTCGGTGATTGCCGGCGGCCCTTGCAACGGCATGACCGTCAAGGAATTGGTGTCCGCTCAGAAAGAAGCGCTGGTAGGCCGGGAGTGCCTGCGCCGCTTCGGCGAAGAATTCCCCCTGCTTATTAAGTTCCTGGACGTGCATGCTCCTCTCAGCATACAGGTTCATCCTTCCGAGGAATTCGCAATGTCACGTCAGGGGCTTCACGGAAAAACGGAGATGTGGTATGTGGCCGGCTCGGAGCCGGGCACTGAACTTCTGGCGGGCTTCTCAAGGGACATTACGCTCCAGGAGTATGAGGAGCGGGTGGCGGACGGTACCATTACCGATGTCATCGCTCACCACAAGATTTCCCCGGGCGATGTTTTCTTTCTCCCGCCGGGGCGCGTCCATGCCCTGTTACCCGGGAGCTATGTGGCTGAAATTCAGCAGAGTTCCGACTCTACTTACCGTATCTGGGACTATGGCCGCCCGGGCCTTGACGGCAAGCCGCGTCCCCTGCATACCGAGCTTGCCGCTGAGGTCCTCGACTACAAGGCCCACGGCAGCTACAGGACTTCTTATGAGCCTGCACCGGACAAGGAAGTGCACCTGGTCGATTGTGATTACTTCAAGACCTCTCTGCTTGAGCTTACGGCGCCGTATACCAAGGATCTTTCGGCGCTGGACAGCTTCCTGATCGTTATCTGCCTTGAGGGCTCCGGCCGCCTGCACTGTGGCGGGGATGAGCAAAGCCTGTCCGCCAACAGCTGTCTGCTGATACCCGCTTCCGAGAGCGCCGCCGGGTTCGTCCCGGACGCTGACGGACTTAAATTGTTGCTATGCCATTTATGAAACGGAATAAACAAAACAAGAAACGGCAGGCCATAAAAGAGAGCCGCCACCACGCCGGCCGCAGGCAGGCGATTCAGTACACGGGCAAAGTCCAGATGACCCGCGAAGGCTTTATCTTCGTGCTGGTGGACGGCCTTGAAAACGACATCTATGTCAAGGCAGCCAAGACCCGTCACGCCCTTAACGGCGACATAGTGCGTGTGGCGGTAACCCATCCCGGCGGCGGCCCTGGCAAGCGCAGCGAGGGCGAGGTGGTGGAAATCCTTGAACGCAGCAAAGCCCCGTTCGTGGGCTATATGCACTATATAGGCTCCCAGGCCTGGGTGCTGATGCAGAGCAAGTTCATGCCCTACGACATAATGGTGGATGCGGAGCAGGCCAGGCAGATGGGTGCGGAGCCAGGAATGAAGGTGGCTGCTATAGTGGACCGCTGGCAGAGGGGAGACATGAGCCCCATGGGACATCTCTACGATGTTCTCGGCATGCCGGGCGACAATGATACCGAGATGCATGCCATCCTGGCTGAATTCAACCTTCCGTACCGTTTCGAGAAAGATGTTGCGAATGCCGCCGACAAGATATCCGAAGCCATTGGCCCCGAGGAACTTAAGGGCCGCAAGGATTTCCGCGACGTTCTTACATTCACCATTGATCCTGCAGATGCCAAGGATTTTGACGACGCGCTTTCGTTCCGCAAACTTCCCAACGGCGATTATGAGATCGGCGTGCACATCGCGGATGTGTCATTCTACGTGAAACCAGGCGGTATCGTGGACAAGGAGGCCCGCGAGAGGGGTACGTCGGTCTATCTTGTAGACCGTACAGTCCCCATGCTCCCCGAGAAGCTTTCCAACAAGCTCTGTTCCCTTCGTCAGGATGAGGACAAGCTCACCTTCTCCGCAGTGTTCGAAATAGGCCCCAAGGGTGCAGTGAAGTCGCGCTGGATTGGCCGTACGGTCATTTGTTCCAACGCCCGTATGGACTACGAGCAGGCACAGGAAATAATTGACAATCCTCCGGCGCCGGATGCCTGCACGCCGCTGCAGGAGGCAATCCTGACTCTCAACCGGCTGGCGCAGACTATGCGTCAGGCCCGTTTCAAGGCCGGAGCCATCAACTTCGACCGACCGGAGATGAAGGTGGAAGTGGATGACAAGGGCAAGCCTGTGCGTGTTTACCAGAAGATTGCCAAGGAGTCCAACAATCTCATCGAGGAATTCATGCTGCTTGCCAACCGCACAGTGGCGGAATTCGTGGCGACCGGCGGGAAGATGAACGGAGTGGCGATGAAGAACGCCAAGACCTTCGTCTATCGTATTCACGGGGAACCGAATTATGAGAAACTCGAGGGTCTGCGTGGCTTCGCCGCCCACTTCGGGTACAAAATGGAGGAGGCTACCAGCGGAAAAGGCGCCGCCGATTCCCTGCGTGCCCTGCTCTCCGAATCCGTGGGCAAGCCCGAGCATTCGGCATTCGAGAATATTGCACTGAGGTCTATGGCCAAGGCCGTGTACAGCACCGACAATATAGGCCACTACGGACTTGCGTTCCGTTTTTACACCCATTTCACATCGCCCATCCGCCGTTATCCCGACCTGATGGTGCACCGCTTGCTGACTTCCTACTTGCGCAACGGTGACTCCGCCGACAAGGGACGCTATGAGAAGGAGTGCGTACATGCTTCCGAGCGTGAACTTGTGGCTGCCGACGCCGAGCGCACCAGCATAAAGTACAAGCTGGTGGAATTCATGCAGGATAAGGTGGGCATGGAGTTCGACGGAGCCGTGTCCGGACTCACCGACTGGGGCATGTATGTGGAAATCGACGAAACCCACATCGAGGGTATGGTTCCCCTGCGCGAGATGCACTCCGACTTTTATGAGTTTGACGAGGCACGCTACCGCCTTGTGGGGCGCCGTACGCGCAAGCAGTTCCGTTTGGGCGACCGCGTGCGCATCAAGGTAATCGCCGCCAACCTTGAACAGCGTTTGCTTGATTATGCATTAATTGAAAATGAAGAAGATATCCCTGTTACTGACGCTCCCGCTCCTGTTGATGAGCGGCGTCGCAAGCGCTCAGACAAGAAGCGAAAGGCTCGCTGAGTACGTTTATTATTTTGCTTCCGACTCGCTGAAAGGCCGGGCTGCCGGCAGTGTCGATGCGGCAAAAGCGCGCGATTTTATCCTTGCCCGCTACAAAGAGTGCGGTCTCAAGCCGCTGAACGGAGGCCATTATCAGATAGCTTTCCAGCGCAACGGGAAGCATTTCACCGACGTGGTTGGCATGATTGAGGGTAACTCCCTGAAAGACGAGTACATAGTGCTCGGCGCCCATTATGACCACCTGGGCGTGAAGGCGGGGAAGATTTATCCCGGCGCCGACGACAATGCTTCCGGCAGCGCCGCTTTGATAGAAATCGCCAGGGAACTTGCCTCCAAGAAAGGTGAGCTGCAGCGAAGCGTCATAATTGCCGCGTTCGATGCCGAAGAACTGGGCCTCTATGGCTCCTCCTACCTTGCCGATTATCTTGACGCCCTTGTCGGACTTGACAAGATCAAGCTCATGGTGAGCGTGGATATGGTTGGGCGCTATGGGAGCAACGGCAGTCTGACCATCGAGGGCGTGGCAACTATCCGTAACGGCCGTGTCCTTGCCCGCGATGCGGCAGAACGCCATTCCGTCAAACTCAAGACCAAGAATTTTGAAACTTCCGTGCTGACTGCCACCGATACCGACGCTTTTGCCCGCAAGGGGGTGCCGACGCTTGCTGTTTCCACGGGACTCCATCCTCAGTATCACAAGCCGGGCGACAAGCCGGAACTTATTGATTATGAGGGCCTCGACAAGGTGTCCGGCTATCTTGCCGACTTTGCGCTGGAGGCTGCGTCCGACGAGACTTTCGAGCCCAGCGGGAAAATCGCCCGCAAGCATCTTGGCAAGGCGCGGGTGGCCGAAATCGGCGTGACCGGATCGGTTGGACAGGCTTCGATTTCGTTCCCCGAAGCCGATATCGCCACAAAGTCCAGGATGGATTACACGGCGGGACTTACCAGCCGCTTGAATTTCAGCCGCTTCGGCATTCAGGCAGACGTGCTCTGGGAACAGTCTTCCGCGCGTTTCCCCTCCACGGAACAGGTGTTCGGGACGGCTCAGACCTATACACAGCAGTCGGTCACGGTCCCGGCATATTTCCTCATGCGCAGCGATGCGTCCGACAATGCCGCGTTCATAGGCTTCGGCGGATACTACAGCTATGCTTACTCCCATTCATTCAGCAAGGCCGATCCGGGTTGGAACGTAAATCCCCATCAGGCCGGTCTGGCTATGAACTTCGGCATGAAGGCTGCCGGTCTCGTGCTTGAGTGGTCGTTCCGCTGGCAGCTCAACGAGCTCTTCCCGGGCGCTGTGGAAGCACATCTGCGCCCTTCCACGTATTTGAAACTCTCCTGGATGTTTTGATTGTTGTCCGGCGGCAGGGTGATTCCTGAAACGTCGCTGCGCGACCCCTCCCTAAAGGGCCCCTCCCTCTTACGTTGCCGAGGGTGGCACGGTTTCAGGAATCAC
>JAFZBM010000161.1 GCA_017561765.1 Bacteroidales bacterium
GTATCTTTGCATTTATATGAATGTGGCCGTTATCGGCGTCGGCAATCGCGCGCGCAAGTATCTGAGCTGCCTCCCGGAAGGAGTACGGGTGTGCTGTCTGGTGGAGCCGGAGTTAATCCGTCTCGAGCAGGCGGCGGCGCGTTTCAGCGTGCCACCGGAGGCCTGTTTCAGCAACGCAGACGAGTTCTTCGCCGCACCCCGTCCGGGTATAGATGCGGCGATTGTAGCGGCTCCGGACAGGCTTCACCTGCCCCTGGCACTGGCATGCGTGGAGAGGGGATGGCACGTTCTTCTTGAAAAGCCGGTGGCGGAAAGTGACGAGGAGTACATGATGCTTGTGGAGGCGGCGGAGAAGGCGGGAGTGCATGTGGGAGTGTGCCTGGAGATGCGCCTGCATCCATATTTCAAGCGCATACGCGAGCTCGCTGCGTATGTCGGCCCCGTTTCCCGTATTGACCATATCGAGCACATAGGTCCTGACCGCATGGCCCATACCTTCGTGCGCGGACTATGGTCCCGGAATGAAGCAGCCGGTCCTATTTTCCTGTCCAAATGCTGCCATGACGCCGATTTCCTTCTCTGGCTTACCGGCGCAACACAAGTAGGGGAGGTTATGAGCATAGGTGCGCTGAACAAGTTCTGCAGCGATTTCGCCCCGGAAGGCGCCGCCTTGAGATGCGTCGACTGTCCGCTCGAACAGGAGTGCCCGTATTCTGCTGTGGATCTTTACCTGAGGCGCGGAGCCTGGACCAGCGGTTTCGATGTTCCCGACGGGCAGACGCTTCGGGAAGTAATCGAACGGGAACTGAAGGACGGACGCTACGGCCGCTGCGTTTACCATTGCGACAACGATGTTTATGACACCCAGACAGTCACGGCCGTGCTCGACGGTGGCCTGCACCTTAATATGCAGCTGGAAGGCATAAGCATGGAGGAAGGCAGGTGCACGCGCATCGTAGGCAGGGACGGCGTGCTTGAGGCCGACGGGGGACATATCTCGCTCAAACTGAATGACTCTTCCGAACCGTTGGAAGAGGATTTTTCCGCATTGAACGACGCTCCGCTGCATGCCGGCGCGGACGCGGCGCTTGTGCGTGACTTTTTCGACAGCATAGAACGCGGATGCGAACCTTCGGCATCCCTTCGCTCGGCATATCCCGGCCATCAGATTTGTTTCAAAGCAGGGCTCTAAAAGTTTGCCAAGTAGAGACTAATTTGTTATATTTGCGAATGGGCCTGACAAAAGGCCCGTTTAACCATATAATCAATATGAGTCTTGAAAATATTGCAAAGCTTTTTGCCATCGAGGGCGAAGTGAAGGAAATCAAGCCGCTCGGGAACGGCCTGATCAATGACACCTACAAGATTACCACGGACGGCCCCAAGGCCTATGTGCTTCAGAGGGTAAACAATGCGATTTTTACCGATGTAGACCTGCTGCAGCGCAATATCGTTGCAGTAACCACGCATATCCGCCGCAAGCTGGAGGCCGCGGGCGAGTCCGACATAGACCGCAAGGTGCTTACTTTCGTGCCTCTCAAGGGCAGCGACTGCACCTGGTACGAGGAAGACGGCAAATACTGGCGCATTTCCGTGTTCATCCCTGACGCCTATACTTTTGAAACAGTGGATCCCAAGTATTCCCGTTTTGCGGGCGAGGCCTTCGGCCGTTTCGAGGCCATGCTTGCCGACCTTGACGAGCCTTTGGGCGAGACCATCCCCGATTTTCATAATATGGAACTGAGGGCCCGCCAGCTGCACGAGGCAGTGGCCGCCGACAAGGCCGGGCGCATGGCGGAACCGGAGGTCCGGGCCATCCTTGCCGAGCTTCTGCCTTTTGAGGAAGAGATGTGCAAGGCGGAAAGGATGCACCGTGAAGGCATACTTCCCAAGCGCATCTGCCATTGCGACACAAAGGTCAACAACATGATGTTCGATGCCGACGGCAACGTGCTTTGCGTAATCGACCTTGATACGGTAATGCCGAGTTTCGTGTTTTCGGACTTCGGCGACTTCCTGCGCACCGCGGCCAATACCGTGGCCGAGGATGATCCGGTAGTGGAAAAGGTGGACTTCAAGATGGATATTTTCGAGGCGTTCGCGGAAGGCTATCTTAAATCGGCAAGCGTTTTCCTGACTCCGGTTGAAAAGGAGAATCTGCCCTATGCCGCCTGCCTTTTCCCCTATATGCAGGCCGTGCGCTTCTTCGCCGACTATATAAACGGTGATACTTATTACAAGATCAAGTATCCTGAACATAATCTTGTGCGTACCCGCAACCAGGTGGCCCTCTTCAAGGCCGCCATGGCCAAGGTCCCCGAAATGCGGAAAATACTGGGAATATAATTTTAATGAATATGAAAGCTACTCGTTTTCTCATTGTTTGCGCTGCTTTGTCTGCGCTTCTGGTGTCATGCGGACAGAAATCCGGCGGAATAATCCGTACCGAAACACCGCCGCGTCCCGCAGGACAGGAAGATATGATCCAGTTCCATGTCGATCCGATTGCCGACGTCGGTATCGGAGTCGTGGGCGTCGGCGACAGGGGCAGCGGAGCAGTTGACCGTCTGACCTACGTTCCCGGCTGCCATGTAGCGGCCGTATGTGACGTGGAGCCCGACCGTGTCCAGAAGAATGTCGATCTCCTTGCCTCAAGGGGACAGGAGGCCAAGCCGTATGTAGGTCCGGAGGCTTATATGCAGCTTTGCGATGATCCCGCGGTGGATCTGGTTTACATATGCACTGACTGGCTTCACCATGTTCCCATCGCCCTTTATGCGATGGAACACGGCAAGCATGTAGCCATCGAAGTTCCGTCCGCCGAAACCCTTCAGGCTTGCTGGGACCTTGTCAATACATCCGAGCGCAC
>JAFZBM010000162.1 GCA_017561765.1 Bacteroidales bacterium
CATCGTGAAATCGTAAAGTTCGACGGCCAGGTCCAGTTCTTGGCCTTTCCCATATTCGTCGACCGCCATGCTCTCCCGGGTCCCCTCGAAGACCGTCATCCGGAGTTCCTGCATGTCGGCATTGCCGAGCGTCGCGCAGACAATGGCGAGGAATACACCCAAATGATTGACAATGAAAGGAATCTCGCGCCATTTCCAGCGCAGGAGATGGTTCAGGGCGGCAAGTCCGGCAATGACCATCATCCATGTCCATATCAGGACAAATGGCCAGAATTGCAGCATCTGCGACAGCCAGGGTATGCCGCCATGCCTCGTCTGGACAGTAAGGCCCATCACTATCGTAAGCCCCGCAGCATAGCAGAGGCAGGGGACGGCGGCCGTGAAATGCATCATCCATTCGAAGGCGTAGACCTTCCGCCGGAGCATGAACATCGCGCCTATAAGAGCGAGCATCAGGACAAGCACGATATAGTTGACCGGAGCCGCGAAGAAGCCCCAGTCGACGGGGCCTATGGCCAGCTGCAAGAGCAGCCCCACAAAGAGAAGGCCTCCTCCAACGAGGAAGCCTTCCTTCATTCTCCAAGGCTTGGCCAGTCTTGTCATGATCCCTTTTTATTTCATGCTGTACTCGTACAGGATGACGCTGTGTGCCGGGACGGTGACGTTGGTGTTCAGTTTCTCGGTGCGGGTCTGGACAGTGATGACGTCCGGATTGTCCAAAGTGTTCGCGTCAGTGCTCTGGGCCGGGGCGAGGGCATATACCGTGACCTTGGACTTGGGGTCCGGTACGCCGCCGTCGAACTTCAGGGCGAAACGCTGTGCCTCTTCGGTCGGGTTGACGACAGATACAATCACTTTCCCGGTCTTGCTGTCCTTGGTGGCCATGATATCCAGGGGATAAGTCGGGCTGCCGGACGGCTCCAGAGGAATGTCCACGAAGGGTGTGCCGCGCATAGCCTTCTGCGGGGAATTGCCTGTCAGGCCCAGCGGGAGGTCGCCCAGATGCTCGATAAGGAGCTTGAAGAGCAGACCGGTTGAGCTGATGGTGGCCTTGTTGTCGTCATAGGTGTAAAGGCTGCCGACGCTGGTGATACCGGCCATCATCACGTAATAGCTGTAGCGGTACATCTCATGCAACGTAACAGCTGCACCGATGGTGCCCTGGAAGCCGCGGCCGCGGCCGCCGGCCCATTCGTCGATCCAGTACGGCACGTGCTTCTCCTTGACGCCGGGGATCATCTCCTCGTACTTGTCCATGGACTCGGCGGAGTTCTTCACCCTGTTCGCTGCCAGGCGGATGGATTCCATGAAGTCGAACTGGCAGGGGACCCAGCTGTCGGTGGCATCATCGAAGTATGCGCCGGAGTTTGGATAGATGTGCTCGGACATGTAGTCGATGTACTCCAGGGAGCCCTTCAGGAGCTGTCCCGTCCAGTCGAAATCGCCGAGGAACGGGACCGGGAGTTCGGTCTGGTAAGGCTTGCGGTAGTTGCGGTACTGGCTGCTCTGCTCAGGGACGGAGGCTCCGGAAGCGATAAGCTTGATGTTCGGATCCTTCTTGAGCATCTCCTCGCCGAAGTAGTTGTGCTTCAGGACATAGTGTGCAGGGGACATGTGACCGAGCTGCCACTCGCCGTAGCCTTCATTGCCGACGCCCCAGTAGATGACGCCGTAAGGAGCCGGGTGTCCGTTCTTAGCGCGCTCGCGACCCATGGGGGTGCTCTCTGCGCCGTTCACATACTCCACCCACTGTCCTGCAGAATAGGCGTCGCCGAAGCCGGTGTTGACGACCAGATACGGCTCACTGTCCAGCAGCCTGCACCAGGTCAGGTACTCGTCGGTGCCCATGTCGTTGGACTCGACGGTATTCCAGGCGTAGTCGTAGCGGGGAGGACGCTGGTCAGGGTCGCCGATACCGTCGCGCCACTCGTAACCGGAGAGGAAGTTGCCTCCCGGCCAGCGGTAGATAGGCGATCCGACATTCTTCAGGATGGCGAGAATGTCAGCGCGATAGCCTTCGACATTGTCCGCAGGCATCAGCGAGACGGCTCCGATTGAGAAGCTACCGCTGCCTTCGCCCACGATTTCAAGGGCTGCATCCTTTACGTCCGCGCCTGCCGTGAAGTTGAAGTGATACTTCTTGTAATCCTTGGTCAGGCCGTCGAAGACCACCGTCTGGCGGTCGGCGGGGCCATTGCCCCAGACGAGGCTGACGGAGACTTTCGCGGAGCCGTCAGCCTTGAGGACGACGCGGCCCACATAGCCGCGGCCGTTCTCAAGCCACAGGCCTCCCTGGCGGATGCCGTTCCTGCCAGAGGCTAGGCTGACGACGGGCGACTGCTTGCCTACGTAGGGATTGGCCTTGTCCATGGTGACCGAGGACTCCGGCCCTATCGGACGCCAGCGGAGCTGGTGCCGTCTGGAGTTGCGGGGCTCCAGCGTCTCGGAGTTGTTCACCGGATAGAAGAACTTGCGGTCGGAGAGCATCTCCGCCCAGATACCGTTCTCGAACATGTTGCCCAGGAGTTCCGTGAACATGCCGTGAACGAAGGGATGGATAGGTGCGCCTTCCTGGTCGAGAAGGACGGTGGCCTGGATCTGGGGTTCAGGCTCCTTTGCGCCATAGGCAAAAGAGAAACAAGCCTGCAGCGCCAAGGCGAAGAGGCAGCAAATCAGGAATTTCTGTTTCATGTTATGGCCTACTTAATGAGCTTTTTGATGAGGTTCCAGACAAACAGAAGGACCACGGCGCCGATAACGGCACTGCAGATCTGGCCATACCACTCTGACCAGAAGGATCCTCCCGCGCCGATGAGACCAAGCAGCCAGCCGCCGACAACGCCGCCGAGGAGACCGATGATGATGTTCCAGATGAGACCACCTTTGTCTTTGATCACAAAGAAGCCGGCCAGCCAGCCAGCGATGGCTCCGAAGAGCAGAGTTAGAAGGATGTTCATGATGTTAAATGATTATTAGTTAGGTTAGTTATAGCAAATATAGGAAATCTTTGTCAAGAAACAAAGCCTAAGCAGGCAGTAATGCAAGAATCGCTGAAACGGTCTCGCGTTTCTGAACAAAAACCCCTTTTTTGTTCAGAAATGAAGGAAAAATGCCAAAATCTGAACAAATGGCCTCATTTTGTTCAGATTTGCACAACAGTCGTTTGCGATATAAACTACTTTTCTTGCATGTCGAGAAGGAAGCGCAGTACCGTTGCGTCATGGCAAACACCATCGCGATATTCCCGCCATCGGGAAAGCCCAGGATATGCGCTTTCCCGATCCATCTCGGTCGTTTATGCTCCCAAAATGGGAGATTTCCTGGTGTTATGCCGGTATGGTCGGAAACAAAGAAACGTTATTTTGAGTATATTTGTCCATGGACCGTTCGAAACAGATCATTCGCACCAGCGTCATCGGCATCATTGCCAATGTGTTACTGGCTGGATTCAAAGCCCTCGTGGGCCTGCTGGCACATTCCGTGGCCATCGTGCTGGATGCCGTCAACAACCTCAGCGACGCGCTTTCCAGCGTCATCACCATCATCGGCACCAAGCTCTCGGTGCGCCCGGCTGACCGGAAGCATCCTTTCGGCTATGGCCGCGTGGAGTATTTCACGGCTATCATCATTGCGGTCATCGTGCTTACGACAGGTATCACTTCGCTGATCGAGTCCATCAAGAAGATCATCAACCCCACGCAGCCGGATTATACGACTGTCACGCTAGTCGTGATTATCGTGGCCATTTTGGCCAAGCTGGCGCTGGGATGGTATGTCCGCAGTCAGGGGAAAAAACTGGACAGCGACGCCTTGATCGCCTCTGGCTCCGATGCGCTTTTCGATGCCGTCATCACGCTGGCGACGCTGATCTCCGCCGGTATCATGCTGATTTGGAACGTCTCCCTCGACGGATATCTGGGTGCGCTCATTTCCCTGGTCATCATCAAGGCCGGTATCGAGATGCTCGCTTCGCCCATCAACCAATTGCTGGGCGCGCGTGTCTCTCCGGAGCTCATCCGTGAGATCAAGTCGGAGATTGCGGGCCTGGAGGGCGTGCAGGGCGTCTTCGACATTATCCTGCACGGCTACGGCCCAAGCCTGTCGATAGGCTCGCTCCATATCGGAGTGCCGGACACGATGACTGCCCACCAGATCCACGGCCTGACCCGGCAGATATCCGAGATGATGATTGCCCGCCACGGTATCATCATGACCGTGGGCGTCTATGCCAATGCCACCGGCGACAACAAGAACGCCGAACTCCAGAGGACTGTCGTTTCCACGCTGACCCGCCAGGAGCACGTCCAGCAAGTCCACGGCTTCTATTGCTATGATGACGGGAGCATTTCCGTCGATGTCGTCCCGGACCTGACGGTCCATGACGACCAAACCTTCACGCAGGGCCTGCTGAAACAGCTTAAGCAGGTCCTCCCCGACCGTCAGGTCAGTATCCTTATTGACCACAATTACAGTGACTGAGTTTTTGAAGAAATAAAGAGACGAAACTATGAATGAAAAGATGCAGGCCATAATCGACACCAAGGTCGAGAATGGAACGGTAGCCATGTGGTGGCTGGGCCAGATGGGACTGATTGTCAAGTCCGCCAGCACGATGATAGCCATTGACTATTACGCCACTCCAATGCCGACAAGGCAGGTCGCACCCCCTATCCCGGCAGATGAACTGACGGGAATCGACGCTTTCCTTGGGACGCATAACCATATCGACCACATCGACCATCCTGCATGGAGGATATGGGCGAATACCCATCCAGAGGCAAAGTTCGTGTTCCCGCGGGCGCACAAAAGATCTATCTCCAACGACCAGATAGCGGACAGCAATGCTGTCGGCTTGAATGCTGGTGAATCAGTCCAGATAGGAGACATGACCATCCATGCAATCGCTGCATCGCATGA
Organism: Bacteroidales bacterium; assembly: GCA_017561765.1. Lineage (GTDB taxonomy): Bacteria > Bacteroidota > Bacteroidia > Bacteroidales > UBA932 > Cryptobacteroides. Next base: position 4,918 of record JAFZBM010000162.1, read on the forward strand.
GTTCCTGGATCAGGACAAGGAGACGGGTCTCTTCCCGCATCTTCAGTATATAATCGAGTGCAACGGTATTAGGATACACCATGCGGGCGATACCGTTCGATACGAAGGAATGATGCCTGCGATCAAGGCCTTCGGAACCATTGACGTTGAACTCATCCCCATCAATGGCCGTGATGCAAGACGCCTGCGGCGCAATTGCATCGGCAACATGACATACCAGGAAGCCGCAGACCTTGCGGGTGATGTCGAGCCTAAATTGGTCATTCCGGGACACTGGGACATGTTTGCTGACAACAGCGCCGATCCGACTCTCTTCAAGGAGTATATCGAAACGAAATACAAGGAACGGCTGACCTGCAGGATTCCCAAAGTCTTGGAAAAGATAATCGTAAAGGTATAAAGTCCTTTCGAGTCGTGACGACGGGCTAGAAAAAGAGCTTGTGGGAGAGGCGTGAGGGCTGGATGGCGATACCGAAACGGACCATGTGCCTGAGGAAGACATCCGGGACGGCGCAATCCAGATGATCCTCGTCGTAGCCGTAGTGGTAGCGGGCGACAAGATAGAACCAGTCTTGCGTACGCGTGGGTCGCAAGGCAATCTCTGCGCTGACATTGGCCGGAATATCCCCCTTGAACAGAGGCGTTGCCGATACGGAAGCCATTAATTGGCGGTTTTTCGTGTGGTAGCAGAGGCCCAGGTTGAGGTAGCCCTGATATTTGTCCAGCATTTCAAGGGAAAAGTCGTTGTAGATGGAACCTTGGCCGAAACGTCCTGTCAACTGGGCTGTGAAGTTGCTGCCGAAAGTATGCGTATAAGTGGCGAAGATGTAACCGATGCTGCGCGAGAGACTGCCATCGTGGCCGTTGGACCGGTGCTCGAATCCGAAGAGGATATCGTCGGTCACCGTGCCGTCG
>JAFZBM010000163.1 GCA_017561765.1 Bacteroidales bacterium
CCGACATGGATTTTCGCACGGACCCGGCCGTAAGCAACGCCCTGCGGGAGCGGCTGGACCGAGATGTATTCGGCTATACATCCACGCCGGACGAGTTCTACGAAGCCATACGGGCATGGGTGGGCAGGCAGCATGGCTGGGATATTCCGTTGGAGTGGACAGGCTATGCGCCCGGCGTTATCACTGCCATCAACCAGGCATATCTCACGTTTACTCAACCCGGCGACAAGATAATAGTACAACCGCCTGTTTACGACCATTTCCGCATGTATGCCGAACGTCTTGGTAGAGAAGCAGTCGACAACCCTTTGATTTTTGAAGACGGACGTTACAGGATGGATTTCGACGGGCTGGAGCGCATTATCGACGAACGCACCAGGCTGCTGGTCCTGTGCAATCCCCACAACCCCTGCGGAATTCTCTGGGACCGGCAGACACTCGCCAGCCTGGCGGAAATCTGCGAACGCCGCGGCATTCTGGTCATTTCCGATGAAATCCACGCCGACATGGCCCTCTACGGGCGGCCGCATATCCCTTTCTGCAGCGTAAGCGAGGCTGCAGAAAGGGTGGGGCTTATTTTCAGCGGCCCGACCAAGGCATTCAATCTGGCTGGCCTGTCTGGTACGGCATATTGCATAATACCTGATGCCGGCAAGCGCGAAAAGTACCTTGGCGCGTTAAGGGCGGCAAAGCTCAGCGAGCCGTCCATACCCACCATCGTAGCCATGATTGCGGCATACACATCGGACAGCGGGTGGCTGCCGGCGCTGAAAAACTATCTTGAGGGCAACATCGACTGCGTCATGGAGTTCTTCGCCCGTAACGATTTAGGAATCACTCCTGTCCGTCCGGAAGCATCCTTCCTCGTGTGGCTCGACTGCCGGGCAACGGGCATGAGCCAGGACAGTCTGATGGAATTTTTCCGCGACAAGGCAGGCGTTTATTTGAGCAACGGCGCAGGTTATGGCACAGGGGGCGAAGGCTTCGTCCGCCTTAACATCGGCTGCCCGCGAAGCGTCCTGAAATCTGCACTGGAACACATCAAGACGGCAATATTGATATGAATATCACTCAAAATAACAATGCACAAAGGGAGATATGGCTGGACTGGATGCGGGTTTCGGCCTGTTTCCTTGTAATGGCCACCCACAGTTGCGAACCCTTTTACCTGGGCGGGGAAGGATCGCTCATTCTGACTAAAACTGATGCCATCTGGGTTTCTATCCTGAATGTCCTGCCCCGCGCCTGCGTCGCACTGTTTGTCTTTGCATCCTCATACCTGCAGTTCCCGCTACACTATTCCACCGGAGAATTCTTCAAGAAAAGGGCGATAAGGATTCTTCCGCCATTCATACTCTGGAGCATCGTATATGCGCTGGCATATGGAGAGCCCGTCCAGAATTTCAAAGACCTGCTGCTCAACTTCAACTATACTGCTGGACATTTGTGGTTCGTGTACATGCTTGTCGGCCTGTATCTCATCATGCCCCTGCTGTCTCCGTGGGCGGAAAAAGTCGGCAAACGGGAGCTGCAAGTGTATCTCGGCATCTGGCTCTTCACGACGATTATCCCATTGATACGTCAATGGATCGGAGGCGCCGCTCCGGTGATTTACGGGCCGTCAGGAATTCCCAATGCCGCCAAGTATCCCCTCTGGGGCGAAGCCAGCTGGAACAGCTACGGTGTCTTTTATTACTTGAGCGGATTCGTGGGATACATGCTCCTGGGACTCTATTTCCGCAAGTTCGCGGGCCGCTTGTCATGGGGCCGGACACTGGGGATCGCCATTCCCGCTTTCCTCGGAGGCTTCGCCATCTGCTGCTGCGGATTCCTTTCAGGTGTATGGGCTGATTCTCATGGCGTTTTCCCCGTCGAAGGACCGGTAGGCCTTGCTGCAATTTGGGAAGGGCCCTGGCTGAACGACACTTTCGGAGTTGCACTCATGACCGTCGCATGGGTTCTGCTCTTCAGGAAGATTGAAAAAGGCGGCGGCTTCTACGACAAAATTCTGCTTCCCGTGTCAAAGGCCAGTTATGGCATGTATTTGTGCCATATGTTGCTGCTGGGCGTGGTTTCCGCCTGGTTGCGCACAGCCCTCGGCACAGGAGCCGACGGCGTACTGGGCATCTGGACAACGCCGGTGCAGATTCTTGCAACGGCCATCCTCGCCTTCTGCGGCTCCACCCTCTTCTGCGTCATAGTCCGGCGCATCCCCAGGGCAGGAAAATTAATTGTCGGTTAAAAAGGCTTTGACGCAGAATTATAGGCATCGATTCCTGACTGCAGGAAAGCGATGAAATCTTCCACATCAAGATTATAACCCCGGACGGGCACCAGCAGTTCCCCGTCACTGCCGAGCAGGGCGTAATTAGGCTGGGCGTTCACGCCGAAACGCTCACGCACCAGCAGCGAATTGACACGGCCGATGTCTTTGAGAATGCGTCCGTTGGGCAGTGTAACCCAGTCCTGCTTGTCAAGAATCGTCTTGTCGTCGGTGTACAGGGCCACTATCACGAAGTCATCCTTCAGTTTCTGCATGACTCGGGGGTCGCTCCATACCCGCTGTTCCATCTCCCTGCAGTTGACGCAGCCGTGACCCGTAATATCCACGAATACCGGACGGCCAAGACTCTTGGACGCTTCGATTCCCTCTTCCAACGTGAAATAGCCATCAAGCCCTAGGGGCATCTTGAGGCCATACTTGCCGCCGTTCTCCGTCGATGCATGATTAAGCTGCGCGACGTCAGCGGAAGAGGCTCCGGAGCTGTTCCAGACCACGAAATCCTGGGTCTCGAGAGGAGGCAGATAACCCGACAGGGCCTTGAGCGGCGCACCCCACATGCCCGGAATCATGTATACCACAAAGGAGAATACCGTTATCACCAGGGTAAGACGGACAATTCCCAGAGGTTTCTCTTCCGGATCATCGTTAGGGAACTTGATCTTGCCGAGCAGGTAGAGCCCGAGAAGGGAGAATACCACTATCCATATTGCCAGATACACTTCCCTGTCGAGCAGTCCCCAGTGATATGTCTGATCCGCCACGCTCAGGAATTTGAATCCCAGGGCAACCTCGATGAATCCAAGAGTCACTTTTACGCTGTTCAGCCAGGATCCGCTCTTGCCCTTGAGTTTCTGGAGCAACGAGGGGAACAAAGCCAATATGGTGAAAGGAAGGGCGAACGCTATCGAGAAAGCGAGCATTGTGACCATAGGCGCCCAGAATTCTCCCGATGTGGAGCGTATCAGCACGGATCCCACAATGGGACCGGTGCATGAGAAGGACACGAGCACCAGCGTGAGAGCCATGAAGAAGATGCCGGCCAGGCCGCCCTTCTCCGAATTCTTGTCGCTCTTGTTGACCAGGGACGACGGCAGCACTATCTCGAACGCACCGAAGAACGATGCCGCAAAGACCATGAACACCACGAAGAAGATGATGTTGGGCAGCCAGTGGGTGGACAGCCAGTTGAATATGTCGGCAGTCACTGCATCGCCGCCCACAATCCTGGTAATCAGTATTATAAGGCTGATCGGAACCGTGTACAGCAGCACTATGAACAAGCCGTACATGAATGCCTTGAAGCGTCCTGCCGCAGGTGTGGCCGAACCCTTCATGAAGAACGAGACGGTCATGGGAACCATAGGGAAAACGCAAGGGGTGAGCAGCATGGCGAAGCCCCACAGAATAGCCTCGAGTATCAGTGCCCATAACGACCCTGCACCGGATTCCGAAGCCTTGGAAGGCTCGCCGATGGTCACCTCAAACTCCCAGTCCTGGGGCGGCGAGCATGCACCGTCCGTGCAGGCAATACAACTTATATATCCTCCGGCCGCCGCCCCTGAACCGTCGGCACGCACCTTCTGGCCAAGTTGGAAGACGCCTTCGAAAACCGGATCGCCATCTTGCATGACGGGTACTGAAATATCGTAAAGGGAGCCCTCGGGAGTACAGTTCTGCAGCTTTTCTAATGAGAGCGAAGGAGCGGAATATTCGCTGCCGGTACCGTAGGTGTGCCAACCGGATGCAGTCCGGCCGGTGAAGACCAGTTCGTAGAGCCCGTCGCCGAGCGGATTGGACTTTACTGACCAGCTGACAGACGTATCAGGGTTCTGTGCCATTGCTCCGCTGATGCAGCAGATCAGCAAAAGGGCTATGGATAAGTATTTCTTCATATTTATTATAATCCGGTCCTGTTTGTTTCAAGTCCGTAAATTTACATAAATTCTGATTATATTTGCATAATGATGAATGTAAAATACGGTTTGAGTCCGTTGGCGGTTATCCTTACCATGCTCGGCTGGTTCGTCCTGATCCTTGCCGTATCATTCATCGCTTCCCGCGGAGTACGCAACTCCGGCGACTTTTTCAACGGCGGACGCAAAGTTCCCTGGTGGATTGTCGCAATAGCCATGATAGGCGCCCCAATGTCGGGAGTCACCTTCGTGTCGGTGCCGGGCATGGTCGGAGTCGACGGCAATGCCATGGGCTACATGCAGATGGTATTCGGTTTCCTGGTGGGATATCTGGTCATCGCCTTCGTGCTGACACCGGTGTTCTACCGCAAGAACATGGTCTCCATTTACCAGTACCTTGAAGACCGCTTCGGCAGCGCTCCGCACAAGACCGGCGCATGGTTTTTCTTCGTTTCGAAGCTGCTTGGCGCCTCGGTACGTCTGTTTCTGGTGTGCGTCACCCTGCAGCTGATGGTCTTTGAGCCCCTGGGCGTGCCGTTCGCGATAAATGTCCTTATATGCATGGCCATAGTGCTCGCCTACACCTTCAAGGGAGGCATGAAATCGGTGCTCTGTACCGATACGCTCAAGACATTGTGCATGATAGTCGCAATCGTACTGACTATAGTATTCATAGCCCGCGACCTCGGACTCGGCACGTCGCAGACTGTACGGACCATACGGGACAGCGGGATGTCGAAGATATTCTTTTTCGATGACCCGAACCACCCCCGTTTCTTCTGGAAGCAGTTCCTCGCCGGCATCTTCACCGTAATTGCCATGACCGGCCTTGACCAGGACCTCATGCAGCGCACACTGAGCAGCAAAAACGCCAGAGACTCACGCAAGAACCTGATAATCAGCGGAGTGATGCAGGTCCCCGTAGTATTCCTCTTTCTTTGCCTCGGTGTGCTTTTGTACGTTTACGCCGGAGCAAGGGGCATTGAGCAGAACGGCGACCTGCTCTTCCCCGCCGTCGCTACCGGCGGTTCGCTGCCTGCCATCGTGGGCGTCCTGTTCGTTCTTGGCCTGGTTTCCTGTGCATTCTCGGCCGGAGGCTCGGCGCTCACCGCCCTGACGACTTCGTTTACCGCCGATATAATAGGCACCGAAGGCAAGAGCGAAGAACGCATCATCAAGAACCGTAAGATCATCCATCTGGTGATTGCGGCCCTGATGGCGGCTGCAATATACGTATTCTACCTTCTCAATACCAAGAGCGCAATAGATGCAGTTTACAAACTTGCGAGCTACACCTACGGGCCCATACTCGGCATGTTCACATTCGGGCTCTGCTGCAAGCGCCAGATACACCAGAAGTGGGTGCCGCTGGTCGCAGTGCTGTCGCCCGTGCTAAGTTACATCATCCAGGCCAATTCCGAGCGATGGTTCGGAGGCTACAGCTTCAGTTACGAACTGCTGCTGGTCAATGCACTTCTTACGGTAATAGGAATGTGCCTGCTGATCAAGAAAAACAACCAACAATAATGGCGGAAGATATACTCAAATCATTGTTCGAATCCTACTCGGGCCGGCAACTCTCCGAACGCACCGAGCTACCCACGTCAGGAAGCCACAGACGCTATTTCAGGCTTAAGGGCGGCAATATATCGATCATCGGGGTGCTGGGAACAAGCCTTGAAGAAAACCGTGCTTTTGTAGCCCTTTCAAAGCAGTTCAAGGAAAAGGGGCTCAACGTGCCCACCGTGCTTGCCGTATCGGAGGACGGAATGTCCTACATACAGGAAGACCTCGGCGAGAAGATGCTGTTCGGCCTCATCTCCCAGGGACGCGAAAGCGGCTTCTACAATTCCTATGAATGCAACCTGCTGTGCCGGACAATAGAGCAGCTGCCGAAGATGCAGTTCAAGGGCGCCGAAGGGCTGGACTGGAGCGTCTGCTACCCGCAGAAGGAGTTCGATGCACGAATGGTTGATTTCGACCTCAACTATTTCAAATACTGCTTCCTGAAGGCCACCGGGCTGGAATTCAACGAAGGACAGCTGCAGGACGATTTCGAGCGGCTGAAGGCAGACCTCCTTCAGGACAACGACAACACGTTCCTATACCGGGACTTCCAGGCCCGTAACGTAATAATACGCGATGGCGAGCCTTATTTCATTGACTACCAGGGCGGAAGGCGAGGCCCCATATACTATGACGTGGCGTCCTTCATCTGGCAGGCGCGCGCCCGCTACCCGGAAGAGCTTAAACAGGAGCTGATACGCACCTACCTCCGGGCCCTCCGCAGCTACACCCAGGTAGATGAAGAACGTTTCAACGAACGCCTGCGCCTGTTCGTGCTGTTCCGCACCCTGCAGGTACTGGGAGCCTACGGATTCCGGGGCTACTTCGAAAAAAAACCCCATTTCCTGGCAAGCGTACCCTATGCACTTGACAACCTCCGGAGCCTGCTCCGGACGCCATTCAAAGATTACCCCTACCTCAACTCCATCCTGACCAAGCTCACGACAATGCCGCAGTTCTACGAGATTGCGATAGACAAGCGGCTTGAGGTCCATATCTACAGTTTCGCCTACAAGAAAGGCATACCCGCAGACAATACCGGCAACGGCGGCGGCTACGTGTTCGACTGCCGTTCCATCAACAATCCCGGCAAATATGAGCACTACCGCCAGTTCAACGGCAACGACCCGGAGGTGATCAAGTTCCTGGAAGACGACGGTGAGGTGCTGGTGTTCCTGGAAAGCGTTTACAAGCTTGTGGACGCCCATGTGCAGCGTTTCATCGAGCGCAAGTTCACTCACCTCCAGGTGTGCTTCGGATGCACGGGCGGGCAGCACCGTTCTGTATTCTGCGCCGAGCATCTCGCTTCCCACCTGGCTGGCAAGTACAATGTGCGTGTGAAAGTGACGCACCGCGAACTCGACATAGAAAAGACTCTGTAGCAATGAAAGCGATGGTGTTCGCCGCTGGGCTCGGCACTCGTCTCAAGCCCGTTACCGACAGCATGCCCAAGGCCCTGGTGCCTGTGTGCGGCAAGCCCCTGCTTGCCCACGTGCTCGAAAAACTGGCGGCTTACGGCTATGATGACATAGTGGTGAACGTACACCATTTTTCATCGATGATACTGGACTATCTGGCCGGACATGACTTCGGCGTCCGCATAAGCATCTCCGACGAGAGCGGGAGACTTCTCGAGACCGGCGGAGGCATACTGCACGCGCGGGAATTGCTGGACGGCGGGGACTTTCTCGTTCACAACGTGGACATCATATCCGACCTTGATCTTTCATGGTTCAGGGCGCAGCACAAACCCGAAGCCGTCGCAACCCTTCTGGTAAGTCCCAGGGAGACACAGCGTTACCTGCTCTTCGACGATGACATGCGCCTGGTCGGATGGACCAACGTCGCCACGGGCGAAGTACGCAGTCCCTTCCCCGGCCTGGATATCCGGAAATGCCGGCGATTCGCATTCTCCGGTATCCATTACATCTCCCCCGGAATCTTCGATTTATTCGGGATCTGCGGCTTCAAGGAGCGATTCCCCATCATGGACTTTTATCTGGACGCTTGCGCCCGGTATCCCATCTATGGCGTTGTACCTGAAAGCCTTACTCTTGTAGATGTGGGTAAACTCGATTCACTGGCACAGGCAGAAAAGATATGCGCAAGCTTGCTATAGTCATATTCGCCTGCTTCCTTTGCTGCTGCACGCCGGTTGCACCCGCGCCTCCCAGCGACGACCCGGCCAAGAATGACTGGAGCGCCACCCTGCCGTGGGTGTTCGACAGTTCAGTCATACCCGAGATACATCTTACGGTCAGCAGTGACGAATGGGAACGTCTGTTAAGCGCGTACGACCAGAACAACAACACCAAAGTATTTGTCAAATGCGACGCCGTATTCATCAAGGACGGTGAAAGCATCCGCATACCTTCGGCCGGACTCCGGTTGAGAGGCAACACCTCCCGCCGCCGGCCTCAGAGCAAGTCGGGGAGGATGCAGCATTGCCATTTCCGCCTGGACTTCCATCAATTCGAGAAGAATCCGTACCACACGCTCAAGGGACTTCATTCCGTTGACCTGAAATGGTTCAAGGAGGATCCGTCCTATGTTCGCGAGCCTTTCTGCTTCGAAGTGTTCCGCCGATTCGGCGTATGGACTGCGGTCAACGACATCTACACCCGCCTTTGGGTTAAAGTCGGTGACGGCAAAGAGCAGTATCTGGGCGTGTACGGGATGCTGGAGCATATCAGCCAGGACTATCTGTACGCCCGCAGGGAACAGTTCTCAGACGCCGGAGGATATCTATGGAAATGCAGCTACGGCGCACGTCTTAGAAGCTCGGACAAGGACTTTGGCATAGACGACAACGAGCGGGAGCATGTTTATGAGCTCAAGACCAACAAGGACTCGTTCGAGGATGCCAAGAAACAGCTGAAGGACTTTATCTCCCGCTTGGAGGAAACGCCGTCGGAGAGCTATTTCAAGTGGCTGGAGTCCTGTATTGACATAGACCTGTTCCTAAGGACCTATGCCGTCAACGTGGCGGTAGGCATGTGGGACGACTACTGGAATAATTCAAATAATTATTACCTGTACTTCACCCCGGGCGGACGCATGTACTTCATTCCTTTCGACTATGACAACACTCTCGGCACCAGCCACAACTGCGGAGTGCAGGGAGATGCCGGCCGGCAGGACCCGTACCACTGGGGATCAAGCTCCAATCCCCTGGTGGTAAAGATATTACAGAATTCCGAATGGAAGCGCTTGTACAAGCAGTACCTCAATGAATTGTGCAGCGGGAACGGACTCTGCAGCCCGGGAACGGCCATGGAGCGCATAAAAGAGATGCAGGCGGCTGTTAATTCGTACGTTGCCAACGACACCGGCGAGGACATGTCGATCTCAGACAAGCCGGCGTCATGGGGAAACCACCCGGAATACCGCCTTCTTACGCCCGGGAAGAACAATTACTTTGAAGTAAAGGCAGGAGTAGTCGCCGCTATGGATTGACCTTCAGGCGGTTGACGGCATGCTCGAGACCCACTGTGGGCTCAATGATATTGTAGTTCTTCCAGAAGTCGGGATCAAGATACTCTTTAGTTTTGTCGGAAAGAGACTCCCTGTCGCTGAATGCCTCCGAACGCGGAATCTTTGTCACTTCGGAGCTGTCGTACCGTTTAGTCACCACCATCTCCGCCACGACCGTGAAATCGGTCGCCAGGAAGCGCCGCTTCCAGTCGCAGTCGAAACGAAAAACCGTTTTCAGGTATGAGAGCCGCGATTTGCCATCTTCCATCTTGTAATTCAGCAGCAAGGACATCTCCTTTGGCTTGAATCTCAGGCCCGTCGGCCGTTTTACAAGCATGGCCCTGGTGGCCTTGTCCTTGTCCGTCACATCCAGCGACAATTCTATACGGGAGAATGCCAGCGTCTCCCTGTCGATATACACTACGCCGTTCTGCAACGCCTCTTCAACCGTAGCCGCAGGAGTAAGACGGATAACAAACTGGGTGCGTCCGTCAAGCGACTGGGGAGGAAGCATTTCCAAATTGTACAAGCCCAGTTCCAACTCATCCAGAATCATCCTCCGCGACCTTGTCAGGTCAAGAGTTACGGGCATCGCCGGTCCGCCTATGACTTTCACGCCAAGCGTATCCGAAACGCGGGTGCTGGTAAGGAGACGGCTTTTCCGGACGGCGACCCTGTCGGACGAAAACAAATCCCGCTGCGCCGGCTTGTACATTTTGGTGACGGCCTCCGACACATAGATGAAACGCTGGCGCTTGCGGACGGTTTCGCGATAAAAGCAGTCGAACAATTCTTCTCCGGAAGGTGAATTCTCCGATATTTTAGACATTGCCAGGCGCATGATGTCCAGCGGACTGCCATACAGCACCAAAGCCGGGTCCAAAGTGAGATTCTTCGGCTTCAAGCGCACTCCCATAACGGCGTTCTCCGAAGCCGGCGCATCCTGGGTCAGACGTTCGTAACCTATCATGGAGAACTCCAGTTTACTCACCGGGCTGCTGGACTTTATGATGAATGTTCCCTCGGAATTAGTCACGGTTGCATAACTGGTACCGGGCACCGATACCCCCACTTCGGGGAGCACCCGGCCGGACGTGGCATCGCGCACGACTCCCCTCACGCTGAAGCGGAGGCTGTCGGTCTGGCCGTAAAGCCACAGCGGCGCCAGAAGGAAGCAGGCCAGGAGTATTTTGCGGAAATAGCACATAACATTGCAAATATAACAAAAGGATTGATTATATTTGCTTTATGAAAAGGTTAATTATGATTATTGCGGCAATATGCCTCACAGTATTGCCTGCAAACGCACAACATTTTGATTCAGAGGGCTTTGAACTCACGTCCAGCCGATATGTAGATTCTAATCTCCGCATATGCTTCCCCATGTTTTTCGGAATGACGATGCCATTCGGGGAGGACTCCGCCACATTCCCCGGGACCAAATTCGTGGAAAGTTTCTATTATGGTCTTGAACTGGCTTCCATCAGATTCACCTCGCCGGCCAGCCCGTTCATGTTCAGCATTGGGCTCAGGTTCACCTTCATGGATTATTCGTTGGAGGACACTTCCATCTCCTACCGTCAAGATACGTCGGGAGGATATATGCCATATACCATATCCGATGACGTCTCCCCTTATGACGGCACCAAGTCGAAACTCCACGCATCCTACTTCGGCGTGCCCGCAAGATTCTATTTTACAGCGGGCAGGGCAAAGCTCTATACAGGAATTGGAGCGGACTACATGATACACGGATGGACCAAATACAAATTCCCCAAATACCGTGAAGATGCCGACGGACTTTTCAACCGCTTCCGCGCAAGCGCCGAGCTTGGGGCGACTTACGGCATCTTCGGAGTCTTCGCCAACTACACTTTCACGCCAGTGCTTACCGACAGGATCAGCAACTCGGGCGTCATAAGTTTCGGCGTTACGGTCGGAATGTAGTGTTGACTTGATAATATACAAAAACAGGCAGCCGGATCGGCTGCCTGTTTTCGTAGGGACGGTCGGATTCGAACCGACGACCTCTTCAATGTGACTGAAGCGCTCTAAACCAGCTGAGCTACGCCCCTATGTCCCGGAACGGGAGTGCAAAGATGAGATAATTTCTGCAATTTTGCAAGCGTTCCGGAGATTTTTAACTACTCGGGAATCTGTGCGCCGTAGCCCTTCACCTTGCCGAAGAGATCCTTTGCCTTCTCCCAAGGGTACTTGTTGCAGTACATGCTGGGACGCACGATCTCGCTTCCCTGCTGGTTCAGACCGAACATACGGTTGACCTGGTTGGCGGCCGAATTGGCGTTGTAACTCTGTGAGCTTATGATCTTAAGCGTCATGAAGCCCTCGAGATAAGGCTTGTCGATGGCATTGATGAAAGCGTCGTTTCCTTCGGGCAGTTCCATATTACCTTCGTATTTGGGACCGATTTGCTCCGCTTCCTCGATCCTGGATGCAGGAACGGAGATAGTAGCCACTCCGGGAGCGGCGAGCTCAAGATCCCTGCGGTTGGCGAAGTAATAGTTGTCATACAGATTGCTCTGCTTCAGGGCCTCGATAGACTTGTTGGATTCATAGTAAACCCTTTCAACGCCGCAGTTGCTGCTGCACCCGAAGATATTGTTGTGAACATCGATAGTACGGATACCGTTCATGAAGCGGAAGCCCTGTCCCATATCTTCGAATGCCTTGGTACGAGTCCAGGTAAACAAAACCGTATTGTGGTGGAACTCAAGTGAAACCTTGTCGATGTCGTCGTCCTTGACGTTACCCCTGACCTGGCAGGCGGAATAACGGCAGGAGATGAAAACGTTGTTGCATACTTCCATGTGTCCCTTGCCCATGAGCGCCTGGATACCATAGTCACGGCAATTGACGAAGATACAGTTTGCGATGCGCACGTTACCTTCGACATCCATATGCAGGGCATATTCATCTCCGTTGGCATAGCCTACCTTGGGGCAGTTCGGCATGGCGCCGGGCTCGATGAAACGTCCGGTCAGAACTCCGGTATTGGGAGTTCCCGTCATCTCATCATTCACGTTGGGGGCACAATACAGATTGTTCTCGCCAAAATCAAATACAAAGCCATCTACGACAACGTTTCCGAGCGGGCCCTTATAGTCCCATGGCCTGCGGGCGTTAATATTGAACAAAGGAGCAATGAACGTCTGGCTAGTAGGCTGGATCTTGGTAACATACTTAATGGGGTCGCGCTCGCTGAAATCGGTGGAATAGCCGCCATAGAAACTGAGGAATTTACCTTTGTCGTTCTGGCCATTGCCGAATTGCCCGACTTCGATATATCCGCGGTCCATATTGCCGAGATAATTACCCTCTGCAACATAGATAATGTCATTGTCTTCAGCAACCGAGATGGCTTTCTGAAGGTCCTTCATGGGAGTAGTTGGAGAAAGGCCGTCAGCCCTGGCTGAACCGGTGCTCACACTGACATAATAGGTCTTTCCGGGGTTCGATGCGGAAGCATACTTTGCAGCAGTGGCCTTATCGTTGGCCGTCTGCTTAGCATCGTCCTTTGCTTTCTGAACACCCTTGTTAACTTCGTTGCGGACGGCGCCGGAGACTTTGTTTTTAAGGGAGCCGAGAGCACCGGACTGGGCGCTAAGCGGCTGGATTGCGACCAATGCAAAAAAGGCCGCGAGCATCAAAGAAAATCTTTTCATATCAGAAATAAGTTTAAATGAGTTGTCATTAGTCCGGGCAAATAAAAAACAATCATTGTGCCAAGCATCCCCCAAATGTAAGCAAAAAAGCCTATATTTGCAATACATAAGATAATGACACAAATGGAAAACCAACTCTTCACCCCGACTGCCCTGCCTTACGCACAGGATGCACTTGCGCCGGTAATCAGCGCCGAAACCATCGCTTTCCACTACGGGAAGCACCTTCAAGCTTACATCAACAATCTCAACGCAGCCCTTCCGGGAAGCGGTTTTGAAGGAAAGTCCATTGAAGATATTGTCCGCACCGCCGAGGGCGGCATCTTCAACAACGCCGGACAAGTCCTGAACCATACTCTATATTTTACCCAGTTCAAGGCAGCCGGCAACGAAAGCGCCCCCACAGGTGCGCTTGCAGCCGCCATTGAGCGCGACTTCGGCAGTTTTGAAGCATTCAAGGCCGAATTCCAGAAAAAAGGCGCCGGTCTTTTCGGCTCCGGCTGGGTTTGGCTTGCCAGTGACGACGAGGGCCGTCTCCAGATTACCCAGGAGGTCAACGCCGGCAATCCCGTACGCCGCGGCCTGAAGCCCCTGCTCACATTCGATGTCTGGGAGCACGCATATTATCTGGATTACCAGAACCGCCGTCCCGACCACCTTGCCGCCCTGTGGCAGATTGTCGACTGGGACGTCGTCGCCTCCAGGTATTAAGCCACCATCAGCACAATCCGCCGGAGTACTGTCCTGAATAACTGTGCCACCCTCGGCACCATAAGAGGGAGGGGCCCTTCAGGGAGGGGTCGCGAAGCGACGGTTTGAAAAGCCACAGCCATACCGTCAAACCAATGTGACAATGAACAATTTCGATGAAATAATCCCGCGGCGGGGAACCGCCAGCGTGAAATGGGATCTGTTCGAGGAAGGAACGCTGCCGATGTGGGTGGCCGACATGGACTTCAAAGCCGCGCCCGCCATTCTTGAGGCATTGCGAAAACGGCTGGAG
>JAFZBM010000164.1 GCA_017561765.1 Bacteroidales bacterium
GAGAAGATCCTCATCGAGGAGGGTTCCCCAGTGAAGGCCGGCGATGCTATCCTGATTCTGAGCAACGACAACCTGGACTTGCAAATTCTGAACTCTGAAGCCGAATTGGCCGAGAAGGAAAACATCCTCCGCAACACGCAGATCCAGATGGAGCAGCAGAAGTTGGACGTGCGCCAGAACGAACTGGAGTACGGTACCAACGTGGAGCGCCTCCGCCGGGCCTACGAGCAGCAGAAAGCGCTCTATGAGGACAAGCTCATCGCCAAGGAGGATTATCTGAAGGCCGAGGAAGATTACCGTCTGGCTCGGCAGAAGTATGAACTCATCCGCGAACGTTCCAAGCAGGACAGCCTGTACCGTGGCACCCAAATTGACCGTATGGAGGAGTCCCTGGACAACATGCTGCTGAATATGCAGATGATCCGCCGGCGCAAGTCGAACCTGATCATCAAGGCCCCCATCGACGGGGAACTGGGCCTGCTGGATGTGGTGCTGGGACAGAGCATCCAGAGCGGTACCAAGATCGGCCAGATCAATTCCGTGGGCACGTATAAGGTAGAGGCACAGATTGACGAACACTATATCGATCGTGTCGTGGACGGCCTGGAGGCCACTTTCGAGCGCCAGGGCGAGACCTTCTCGACCGTCATCCGCAAGGTGTATCCGGAAGTCCGCGACGGCAAGTTCAAGGCCGATTTCAAGTTCGACGGCGAGCAGCCCGACAACATCCGCTCCGGTCAGACCTACTACCTGAACCTCCAGCTGGGCCAGCCCGAAGAGGCCGTCATCATCCCGCGCGGCACCTTCTACCAGAAAACCGGCGGAAAATGGATCTATGTGGTGAACAAGGACGGCAATAAGGCCGTCAAGCGCGAAATCCGCATTGGCCGCCAGAACCCCCAGTACTACGAAGTCCTGGAAGGCCTGGAGCCCGGCGAGAAGGTCATCACCTCCGGGTATGAGACGTATGGCGATTCCGACGTGTTGGTGTTCTAAGCGATGAAAAGTTTTTGGAATTTCCTCAAAAAGAATAAGTTATACGGGGCGGTAAACCTCGTGGGGCTCACGGTGTCGATGGCGTTCGTGCTCCTGCTGGCGGTCTATGTCCAGCGGCAGCTCTCCACGGATTCCTTCCAGGTGAATGCGGACCGGATTTATCTGGTTGCCAACGAAAATAATGCGTCCATGGCGTATTGGCTGGACAAGCACCTGAAGAACAATTTCCCGGAGATTGAGAAAGGCTGCTGCGTGGCGATGATGTCGGAGGCTACGCGTTATACCATCGGTGATGAAAGTGTCTATGGCAGCACGATGGCTGCCGACAGCACCTTCTTCGACCTGTTCAGCTATGACCTGGTGGCCGGCAGCAAATCTGACTGGAGTGTCTCCTGGGACCGTTGCATGGTGAGCCAGGCATTTGCCAGCGCTCATTTCGGAGAAAAGGATCCCATCGGCCAGATCCTGACTTTCAAGAATGTCGACGGTCCCGAGGATGCACAGCTGACCGTTTGCGGCGTCTATGAGGATTTCGGTAATTCCATCCTCGAGGCACCGGACGTCCTGGTCCGCGGAGAGATGATGCCGAAAATAAATTCGGCCCACAACGAGTATATGGGCAATGCCGCAGGGGGAATCTGTTTCGTCATGACTTACCCCGGAGCGGATCTCAATACCAGGCATGACGATATCCTGAACTGGCTGGAAAAGAACTTCTGGATATATCAGAGCAACCACGACCAGGTACGTCTCATCCCGCTGAGGGATGTGTATTTCCTGGAGAAAGGAAACTTCGACTGGACGGGAACGATTCATTTCGGGAACCGTGACCTGGTGAACCTGCTTCTGGCCATGTGCCTGTTGCTGCTTGCGTTCGCCGTGTTGAACTATATCAACATGACTACGGCCCTGACGGGCTTCCGTGCCAAGGAGATGGCCACCCGCCGGCTGGTGGGAGCGGATCGACGGAGCATTTTCCTGAAAGTCATTTCCGAGAGCACCGTTATCTGCGGCATCTCCATGCTGCTGGCCATCTTGCTGGCCGAAGCGCTTGCGCCCGTGGTTTCCCGGATGCTGGAGTATCAGGTGTCTGTGTTCAAGGCGGTTACGCCCGGAAATATGGCATTGGTAATCGGCTTCGTCGCCGTACTCGGCATTCTCGCCGGCATCGTTCCGGCCCTGCTCATCCAGCAGGCGCAACCCATCGAGATCGTCCGCGGATCGCTTCGGCTCAAGACCAAGACCGTCTATAGCAAGGTCATCATCATCCTGCAGAATGTCGTTACCGTCGTGATGCTTGTCAGTGCGTTCACGATGTGGCTCCAGATCCGGCACATGGTCTCGGCGGACCTGGGATACAACACCAAGGACATCCTCGTCGTGAACAACGAATTCGGCCAGACCGCCAGCCTCCGTCCGCTGCTGGACCGCCTCAGGGCGGAATCCTGCGTGGAGGAAGTGGGGCAGGGCAACGGCATCCCCTTGGAGGGAACCAACAATGTTACGATGGCCCTGGAAAATGAGAATTGGGTGTCCTTCCAGCAGATCCAGGGCGACGACGCGTATTTCCGGATACTCGGACTGAAGGTGAAACAGGACAATCACCAGCGGGCCTGGTGGCTCAACGAATATGCTTTCAAACAGATCGGAATCGAGGAATCCGTGACGGAATATGTGGCGAACATGGATGGCAGGGTGCCCATCGGTGGCGTTTACTACGATTTCAAGGTCCGTCCGCTCGAATCCGCCCAGAGCGCAGCCATGATCTACAACTGGGGCGAGAGCCCGGACGATAATTATCCGTGGGTGTTGCTGGTCAAGACGACCGGGGACCACGGTGTGGCCAGGAAGCAGGTGGAGTCCATCGTTGCTGAGGTTTTCCCCGACAGACTGTTTGAAGCCCATTATATCGAGGAAAGGATCGAAGACGGATTCAAAAATGAAAGCCGGGTACTGGACATCGTTTTTGTATTTACCCTGCTCTCCATCCTGGTTTCGGCCCTCGGGCTCTTTGCGATGAGTTCCTACTATATGCAGCAAGAGATCCGCAGCGTTTCGGTTAAGAAAGTATTCGGTGCCGATTACGCAGGCGTACTGAAGGAACTGGTGTTGTCCTTCATGAAAATGGTGGGCATCGCCTTCGTCATCGGCGTGCCCGTCGCCTGGTTCATCATGAACCGCTGGCTTTCCCATTTCGGCCACCGTATCGGCCTCCACTGGTGGATCTTTGTCCTTGCCGGGATGATGGTTGCCTTCATTGCGGCAATCTCGGTTCTTTACCAGAGCGTTAAAACCGCCCGGACCAATCCGGCCGAGGCATTGAAGAAAGAATAATAAACAATTAAAATACAAACAATTATGATTACTGTCAGCAATCTTTGCAAAGTCTTCCGCACGGAAGAGATCGAGACCACGGCGCTCAATGGCGTCAGCTTTGAAATCAAAGACGGCGAATTCGTCGCCATCATGGGGCCTTCGGGCTGCGGCAAGTCCACGCTGCTGAACATCCTGGGACTGCTGGACAATCCTACCAGCGGCAGTTACAAGCTGCTGGACACCGAGGTGGCCAACCTCAAGGAGAAGGAGCGCACGAAGTTCCGCAAGGGCAACATCGGATTCGTGTTCCAGAGTTTCAACCTGATCGACGATCTCAATGTGTATGAGAACATCGAGCTGCCTCTCCGGTACCTGAACATCAGCGCCGCGGA
>JAFZBM010000165.1 GCA_017561765.1 Bacteroidales bacterium
CAGGGCATTTATTTCTATTTTGCCCTCCGGGGCGGTGCCGAGGGTGGCACGGTCCCTGGAAGAGAGCCCGCAGCCAGCGGTGCCAGCGAAATGAGCGGCGAACTGAGTACCAAACCAGGACATGAAAATGCCATGGGCGAAGAAGCGGGACGTGATTTCACAGAGCAGGAGGCGGCCGTCGGCGGAGATTATATAATCGGGCCTGAAAGTGCCGGCCAGGAACGGATAACGGCTCTGCATCTCCAGAATCTCCATATCCTTGTCCCCCAGCGGCATAAATCGCGGCACCAGATCGCGATAGTTCCGGACGAAATAATCGACACACTTCATCAGCACCCCGTGAAGGCGGTGCAGTTCAGCCCGCCGCTCCCCCGTTATGGCCACCGGCCGCGAGTGGTACCAGCGGAGATAATATCCGGACAGGTCGCTATACATCGGCGAAGAGTTTAGACTGATAGCCCAGACACTGGAATCCGTTGCTGTTGATAAGCGGGATTATGTCTTCGGAGATGCCCAGCTGCTTACGCACCCAGTAGCAGATGCTCACGCTCATGCCAAGTTTGCCGGTATACTCCATCATCGACTTAAGATACCCGCGGCTCTTTTCCTTGTCGGGTGCGATACGGCCCCGCTGCTTGCGGTGCGCCTCGTTGGACGGCATAAGATAATCATCGTAGAGCTTCCGCTCCAGATCTTTGTCGAACCATCCGAGATACTGCCCCAGCATGGCCAGGTTCTCCACGCAGGCGGTAAGGAACTCCGGCTTGTAATTGATGATTCCGGCTCCGTGCAGGGCGTCGAAGAAACTTCCCGTATGCTCAGGCGTAAGCCACGGAGTGATAATGGGTTGCACAAGGGCCGAATTGGCAGGTATGCCGGCTTCGCGGCACAGCTTTACGGCCGCCAGACGCTCGTCCAGGGGTGCGGCATAGGGCTCCAGGATGTCACGGAACGCATCGGGCATAATGGACACGCTGGTATTGAACTGCATCCGGTCCTTCATCCGGGCGAAAAGGTCAAGTATGCTCTCGCCGCCGTCTTTGCACTCCAGGTGCCTGGCTCCAGCCTTGGACGCTATGAACAAGCGGGCACGTGATTCCGGGCAGCGGCGGAAATGATCGATGAATTCCCTTAGTATGCGATGCGCGATCCCGGTGTAGAGAGTCGCTTCCTGGAAGGCCTCGGTCTTGGGCGAAAAGTAATAGTAATGCCGCTCGTTGGGGCTCCCGGGGCCGTTCTGTTCATCCAGAAGCCGCCGGACATACAGATGATAGTTCTCATATGCCAACAGTTCCTGCTCATGTACGCCGTCGCTCACCAGGCAATACTGGCACCCGACGGTACAGCCGCGGACCGGATTGATTTCCCAGGTCAGCGCAGGACAGCGGCCCGTATAATTATGAATTTCAGGAGTTACAGCCGCAGGATCAAGTTCCGCCAGGCCATAGCGCTGCCTTGGAATGAGCAGCCCTTCGGCATAGCGCCTTCGGAACACATCCGAACCCGACTCCAGAGCCTTCAGCGTCTCTTCCGAAGGCTCCACCGTCACCCCCAGGTTTTCCAGATATGCTTTGTCAACCAAGCGGGGTTCGAACCCGGGAAGATTGTACACCGTACTCCGCCGGGAATATAATGGTTCAAAATTCAAAACTCGCATCGGAAAACAAAAATACAAAAAAAGAGCGTATATTAGCATAATCTTAATACGTTCCTGATGAAGATCCCTGTCAAGACAATTTCATACGACGAGGTCGTCACTCTGCCCCGGGCCGGCCACAAACTGCCGCGCAGGCCGTCACGGCTCCTCCATACCATCATGAGGCTCGGGTCGAATATCGACCTGAACGACGTTGGCTTCACATATGAGAAGCACGGATTGGACCGTGCCGGAAACGGGCCATGGCTGGTCCTGATGAACCACTCGAGCTTCATCGATTTCGAAATCTTGTCCCGCATTCTATATCCCCGGCCTTACCATATTATCGCCACGTCAGACGGATTTGTCGGAAAAGAATGGCTGATGCGCGCCCTCGGATGCATTCCGACGCAGAAGTTCGTCCGCGACGTTACGCTGCTGAACGACATGCGTCATGCCCTCAACGTCCTGCGTAATACCGTCGTACTCTACCCGGAAGCTAGCTATTCCTTCGACGGCACGACCACTCCCCTCCCGCGGCGCCTCGGGCGGCTCTTCAAGTCGTTGGGAGTGCCGGTGGTTATGATTACGACATTCGGCGCCTTTGCCCGCGACCCGCTCTACAATAACCTGCAGAAACGGAAAGTCAAGGTAACGGCCCGTGCCGAATGCCTGTTTACGCCCGAAGAACTGGCGTCCGCCACGGTTGAAGAACTTGACTCCCGCCTTGAAAAGGCATTCGACCTGGACTACTTTGCCTGGCAGAAAGAAACTGGCTTGAAGATATCCGAGCCCTTCCGTGCCGACGGTTTGGGGCGCATTCTGTACAAGTGCCCCGCCTGCGGAGCCGAAGGCGTGATGACCGGATCCGGGATTACCCTCAAATGCGGGGCATGCGGCAAAGAATACACTATGGAAGAAGACGGTTCAATGCTTTCCGCCGACGGCAAAACCGAATTCCCCCATATTCCGGACTGGTATTCTTGGGAGCGGGAATGCGTCAAGGAAGCCGTGCTCAACGGATCGTACCGGATGGACCTCGATGTAAGAATCGGGATGATGGTCGATTATAAAGCCATATACATGGTCGGCAACGGCACCCTACACCACTCCACCGACGGTTTCGTCCTCGATGGCTGCGGAGGCAGACTGCATTATGAACAAAGCCCCCTGGCCTCCTATAGCGTATATTCGGACTATTTTTGGTACGAACTGGGCGATGTGGTCTGCATAGGAAACAAGGATGCGCTGTATTATTGTTTCCCGGAGCAGAAAGATGTGGTTGCAAAAATACGCCTTGCAGCCGAAGAGATATACAAGAATCTAAAAGAAATAGGTTAGCCCTGCGCCTATATCGCCCTGGTATGGCTTGTAGAAGACACGCAAGTCAAAGTGCCTGGCGGCCAGTCCTGTCTGGAATTTCATGCAGCCCCAGTAAGTCCCTATGAAATCGAATTCATAGCCGGCACCGACATAAGCCGAAAGCGGTCTGCACTTAAGCAGATTGATGTTCAGGAGCACCGGCACCTGGATTCCGGAAAGGCGCGTCCCGTAAATATACCTGACTCCGCCTACAAGGTTGAGCCACTGGTCGTGCCTGCCCAGGCGGGAGCGCACCCCAAGACCATAACTTATCTTATCCAACGATGCATCAAAACAGTCCGCGCTGGCATCAATTCCGACGCGGAAGACTTTGTCATCCTGTCCCATGAGGGAGACCGAGACCAGGACGGCGGCGAACAGGGCGAGAAACTTCTTCATAACGCTGCAATAATCAGTATTATCCACTCCAAATATAGGCTTTTTACGCCAAATCACAAAAATGATATGAGGATCAATAGTGATAGTCGCCATCAACGGCACATATTATTCCCGCTATTTTTATGTAACTTTGAAGCAGGATTCAACCGACAATTCAATGAAATCTGACAGAAAGCATTCCTTTGAAGTACGCATGAGGGCGTTCAGGATTTGGCAGAAGCTGGGGGTGTTTCCCTGGCGGAAGGCCAATGGAGGCAAGGGCAAAAAAGGCTCCGGAGACTTCTACAAGGGGGCATTTGACGGGATACCTTTCCTGAACGACGACGCCAAGCGGACGTTCAGCCATCTGCTGCTGCGGCCGGGATATATGATACGTGACTATGTCAACGGAGAACATGAAAGATACCTGGCGCCACTTACGGCATTGATTATCTTCTATGCCTTCTTCGCCCTGGTGTCGTCAGTCCTTCAACCTATACAGCACAAAAGCATCATTGAGGATATTCCGCTTGATCTTACAATAGAATCGGGTCAAGATTCCGTCCGGGTCAGCCAGGCGACCTTGAAAATAGCAAATATCGTCAGGACCGGATACCTTTACATGCACCTCGACGAGTATCCTGATGAAGTGCACACCCAGAGCCAGGCGTCCCTGGCGGCACTTGAGAGCGCCCTTCGCAGTCAGGGTATTCCCTTGTTCATCAGCAACTTCCTCGTCCTCTGGCTCGCAATGATATGGGCCCTCAAGCGGCACAAGCTGAAAGTGTCCGCATGCGCCGCGGCGTCGGCGTATGTGCTCTGCCAGTTCAGTTTCTTCATGCTCTTCGCCTTACTCCTGACCTTCGGCAAGAGCACGTCAATAAGCGTCGGCCTGATGATTCTCCTGCTTGTAATCGATTACCGTCAGTGGCTGGACCTGTCCTGGTGGGACAGCATCAAACGGACAGTGGTCACAGGACTTTATTATATCTTGATTTACGGTGTTATAGTGCTGCTGATCAGCGCTTTGGTTCTTGTCATAGCACTTTTCAAACCATAACCCTGATATAATTTGTCATGAAAAAGATTGTTTTGTTATTCCTGTTTGCCGCGGGACTATCCTGTACGGGACAGAAATCCATCGAAGACATATCTGTCAGGATTATTTCATCGGAATTTATATATGAGACTGACGCCATTCCGTCCTGCCATGCATCCACGCTGGTACAAACCGGCCAAGGCCTCCTGGCGGCGTGGTTCGGCGGCAGTTACGAAAGCCACCCTGACGTGAGCATCTACTGTGCTTCTTTTGACGGCTCCGGATGGAGTGCACCGGCGCTGGTGGCAGATGGGGTTGTGTCCGACACCCTCCGTTATCCATGCTGGAATCCGGTACTGTTCAATCTGGCGGATGGTAACATAGCCTTGTTCTATAAAGTGGGACCTAATCCCCGCGAGTGGTGGGGCGAGTATAAAATATCGGCCGACGGCGGGCGGTCCTGGGGCGACAGCGAAGCCCTGCCCGAAGGAATGTTGGGGCCCATCAAGAACAAGCCCCTGCCCCTTCCGGACGGGAGAATCCTTTATCCCTCCAGCGTTGAATACACGCCCGACAACTGGAAGGTGTTTATTGAAAGCTCGGATAAAGACTTGTCCGATTGGCAGATTACGTCCATCGACAACAACGGGTTCAACGCCATCCAGCCAACGTTGTTCTTTTGCGGGCGCAAGCTGGAAATGCTCTGCCGCACCCGGGAGGGTGTTCTGGCCGGTTCCTGCTCCATGGACTCAGGCCGGACATGGACGCCCCTGGCGGGAACAGAACTGCAGAATAACAATTCCGGCATCGACGGTGTTGTGCTTAAGGACGGCCTGCGGCTGCTGGTATGCAATCCTATGCAAAAAGGCCGCAACAAACTTGCCCTGCTTGGGTCATATGACGGCGGGAACTGGCGCACCCTTCTTATGCTGGAAGACCAGCCGGAAGGAGAATTCAGCTATCCGGCCATCATCGCTCTCGGCGACGGCACCGTCGGTATCACTTACACATACAACCGCAAGAGAATCAAATACGTAAACCTTCAAATTCCGGCCGGAGAAAGAAGACAGCTAAAGAAATGCAAGGGGAAATAATTATCTTTGCGGATGTAACATGAAACATACTTTTCTCATTTTTGCGCTCTTTCTGTGCTGCTGCACCCCGGACACACCCCCTGAACCGGGCGAGGTGGACCCGTCCGCTTTTGCTGATTACGAACGCGTCGGACTTTCGTCCAAGATTACCGAAGTACAGCCTATGACCGGAATCGTCCTGTGGACTTCGAATTCCCGAAACCGGACCGACAACATCCAGCTGGAGTATTCTTACATGCGTTACAGTGATGTCTGCAAGAATAAAGACATGTATGACTGGTCACCTGTCGAGAATATCCTGAAGGAAGTCGCATCACGTGGGCATCAGGCCGTCTTAAGGTTCTATTATGTATATCCGGGCCGTTCCGCTGCGGTTCCCGACTATATCAAGGCACTGGAGGGCTATGAGGCCACCAACGGCAAGAGCGAGGGGAAGAAAACGGAGTTCCCTGACTGGCGCTGCGATGAGCTGAAGCGCTTCCATCTTGAGTTCTACCGCCGCTTTGCGGAAAAATACGACAATGATCCCCGGCTGGCTTTCCTTGAGACGGGATTCGGTCTCTGGGCTGAATACCATATCTATGACGGGCCCTTCGTGGTGGGGCAAACCTTCCCGTCGAAGGCTTTCCAGGCAGAGTTTTTCCGCAAGATGGAGGGTTGGTTCATTGATACTCCCTGGTGCATTTCAATCGATGCCGCCGATGATACATACGGCCCTTTCCATCAGGATCCCGGCCTGCTCGACGGCCGCTTCGGCAATTTCGATGATTCGTTCATGTGCTCCGACCACGACGGCTATAACTATGCGTCGTGGCGCTATTTCGGTGAAGACCGCTATAAACGGGCGCCGCTGGGAGGAGAATTCAGCTATTATACCGATTACGACCAGAAGCATTGCCTGGATAAAGAGGGAATGTATGGCCGCACCTTTGAAGCAGAGGCAGCAAAGTACCATATGACTTTCATCATCGGTAACGACCAGCCTGATTATCAGCCGATCTCCCGGATCAGGGAGGCGTCAATGGCGATGGGATACCACTTTGTCGTCAGGGACTTCCGTATCAAACAGGGTAAAGGCGCAGCGGTGCTGATTGAGAATACAGGCGTCGCGCCGATTTACCGCGATGCTTACGTGGCCGTCGGGGGCGAGCGGGGCTCCTACAATCTCCGCAAACTCATGCCCGGCAGTCAGGCCTGGATCAGTATAGAAAACTCCTCCGTCACGGCCTCATCGCCGGTCGCCATCGAGTGCGATCACCTCGTCACCGGCCAGCGTATCGGTTACGACGCCGCCATTTCGCCTGAGGAATAAATAGTCTATCTGCCCAAGGTCATCCGCACTAACTCCTTAACATTGCCCGTAGGGACCGAGGGGAAAGTGCCGGGTCTGGCGGACCACCACTCATATTCAAAATCCTTCATGGCATCCAGAAGGGCCTCCTCCCGTTCTCCCTCCAGCTTTTCCCCGGCCCCGACCGCCTCGTCTACGGCGGCGAAGAACAATTCCCAGCGGCCTTTGTAATATGAGCCGGTCAGTCCGGCCCAGGAGCGGTCGGCATAGTCAGTTAGGAGGTTGCCTCGGTCGCCCCAGCTGGTGAGAAGATTTCTGGCATTGGTCTCGAAATAGTCCGATTCCTCCGTCGTGGAGCCCCATGACCGGGCATCCTCAATCCATTTGCCCACAAGGAAATAGGGCTGTGATGCCAGCAGGCTGTCCATAGTGTCGAAGATTCCCAGGAGCTCGTTCTCAAGTCTGGAGAGGGCCTCCTTGTCGCAATTGGTATATGCTTCCTTGTAAAGCGCAAACTTTTGTTCGAAGCCATTGCTAAGCCACTGACGGGTAAGGTTGACCAGATCGAACTCGTATGCGGGTCCGCTGCCTCCGGATTCCAGAAACTCCTCTATCACCTCACGCAGGACATCGTTTTCGTAATTGAAGCGTACCGAAGAATGGTATGAACTTGAACGGCCGAAGGAGGGCCTGAGATTCATTATGGGGCTGTGTCCAGGTACGGAACGCTGCACGTATATCTTGTCAAAGAGAGTCTTCCACGCCATTCGGGCTTTTTCGCTGTCAGTGCCGCAGCGCAGTCTGGACAGAGCGGCTGCGTATGCATCAAGATTGCCGTGCTCCGGAAAATCCCAGGCCTTTTCGAAGAGGAACTGGTACAGGAAGGGATTGCAGTCGAAGCCTTCCAGCGTGGAGCCAATGCCCTGCAGGTTTGGTCCGGCCTCTGCGAGCGCTTTCTCCAGTCGCTCCGAGATATCGTGAATGTCACCGGCAAGGAAAGTGTTGCCGCCGAAATTCCCAAGATAGCACCAGATGAAAGGAATCCCGTAGTAGCTCTCAGTATTCCTCCAAACCTCCATCCTCTCGCAGTAATAGTCGAGCAGGACCGAACGCTCCGCAGGATAGGAAGTCAGGAAGGCCTTTACCCTTTCGTCGCTGTCGCCTTCGAACCAGTATTTCCTTTCATTGTAGAACAACCATGTCATCTGGAGCCATATTGCATCCGGATCCGCAGACGCGAGGGATTCATATACGCCCTTGCTCACGCGCCCCAGATAGTCGGGGTCCCAGCTCTTGGGAATCATTTCATTGAAGATATCGATGCCGTAAATATGGTCGGTGCCGTACAGATCAGTTTGTTTGTCCATGAATTTCCGCTGGATTACGGGGAACAGGGAATCTTCCGGATCCAGGAACCATGGCCTGTCTTCTTCGGCAAACCCGGCCCAGTCGGACATCATTTCAATCTTGGCTTCCGGATATACCCTTGAAAGCTCCGGAGGCACGTGACCGGCGAATGCAGGGAGTACGGGACGCATGTTCAGTTCCCGCTCACGTCTGACTATCTTTTTCTGGAGAGCCTCCTGTCCTTCCAGCCAGGAAGCCGGAAGAGGACCGCCCCAACGGTCGATATTCAGCATACGGTGCCAGGGCAGATGGGCCGGACCGGTGAAATAGCTCCTGACCTCTTCGTCCCCGAGTCCAAGTTCCGTCCAGACCCTGTACCATACCGATTCCTGTCCGGTAATTGCGAGCGGCATGTTTATGCCGTTGAGGGCCATCCAGTCAATGAAATGCTCCCACTGCTCCCATTTCCACCACGGCATTGTGTAGCCGTAGGTGCAGTAATTCAGGAAGAAGCGGCTTTTGACCCTGGCGTTGCGCCGGACCGGTTCGGCAATTACCGGAAGGTGATCAGGCAATTTGCCTTTGTCCCACCCGAACCATCCGATATTCACCCCGCAGCAATATCTGAGATAGTAATTCAGTCCGACTGCCATGGAATTGGCGTTGTTGCCTCCGATGGCGACCTTCCGTCCTTCCTGGCGGAGAGTAAAGTAGTCGCAACTGTCGGCCGGCAGGGTTTCGAAAACGAAGGCGCCGGCTTTGCCGGTCACCCGTTCCGCAAGCTCATATGCGGCTTTGGCGTCCTGGCTGTCGAAATGGCGGCCGCATCCTGCAAAGGCTGAAGTCGCGGCAATCAGAATCAGTATTGTCTTTTTCATGTTATAAACCTTTAATGCCTCCTCTGCACTTCTTGTGGTATTTGCTGAATGTTGCTGCATTATGAGGCCTGGGCAAAAGAAATAGTTCTGCTGCAAATATAACGATATTTCCGTGATTGTCGTGTTCCCCTGACTTTCTTCTCCGGCGGCCGTCTTCTGAATCCCCGATCTTTTTGTATATTTGTTTGTTTTTAAAACCCACTCACACAGCATCAGCAATGACGGCACTATTTGACAGAGTCAGGAAAAACGGCCGGAGCGTTATGAGGCGCCGTTTAGAATCATATTTATTTGCTTCAGCCATCCTGTTGACGACGGCTGGATGCGCCGGTGACGGTGGAAGGGCGAAGCACGTGCCTCATCAGGCGGAATTCAACATAAAGCAGGTGACGGAAGAGGTGATGACCTATGCGGCGCGGGAGCCTGAACGTGCGTTGGATGCCATAGACTCGCTGTGCTGCATTGGACTGCCCGACTATCAGGCCGACCTGCTTCGAGTCAGGGTATATAACCAAGGATTGGAAGGGACGATGCTCGACTCTGCCATCACCATCGGGGAGCGGCTGGTTCGTCTTGAAGTAGCTCAGAATAACATGGGATATCGCCAGGATCTGCTGGAAGCCCTGGTGAACGCCTGCCGGCAGAAGCATGACTTCGAGCGGGCAATCAGGTGGAGCTCGGAACTTACTGCTTTATGCCGGGAGAAGGGCGAGGAAACGGAAGCCCTCCGCAATGAAGCGGAGCTCGGGTTATACATCACCCATACGGGGCGCCAGCAGCAGGGGCTTGCCAAGATTGACAGTGTCCTCGCCGCACTTCGACGTGTGCGCAAGTTCAACGAACTGGATGCCTGGACGATTGCCTCCAAGCGGAAAATAACCGTGCTGAAAGAGACCGGACATCCGGAGCAGGTCATTCCCGTCGCCCGCGACATCATCGACAGGCTTACCGACTACGAACTGCATCCCGATGAATTCCGTGACGGCACCTATCGCGAACCGTCCGATGACGACCGCCAGGGATATATCGACTTCTACCGCGCCCAGGCGTATGGATTCCTTGCCGAAGCGTATGCACGCAGTGGAAATGATCAGGAAGCACGTGCGTTCCTGGACAAATTCGAGCAGAGTGACTATGGACAGACGCTGGACGGACGCAAGTCGATTGCCCCGACGTGGATAATGCTTGGCGAGACCCGGAAACTGGAGGCAATGTACGAGGACTTGACCACGGCGCGTTTCCGGGAGTACGAGCAGAATTTGGAGATAGAAAGGCAGAAGGCAAAGGCGGAGCACTCACGCCAGGTGGCCTTCAGGCTGGGGCTTTTGGTGGTTCTGCTGTTGTCGGTCATAGGCATCCTGATCTATTATCAGCGTGTCATCACGAAAAAGAACCGGGTGCTTGCACGTGAGATTTCCGAAGCGATAGAATACAAGGAAAAGTCACTTCTGTCGAAAGAGAAGGAAAAGCGTGTCCGCCCCGATACACCTGAACTTTCTTCCCTCAACGACGCACAACTGTTCCAGTTCTTCCGTGAAGCCATCCTGGGCGATGAACTGTTCCTCAATCCGTCGCTCGACCGCCAGCAGTTGATGGATAAATACCATATCTCCAAAGACCGCATAGGGGCCGCCTTCAAGCAAGGAAGCGAGTATGAGTCGCTCATCGACTTCCTCAACGACTGCCGACTCGACTACAGCACCAAACTCCTCGCTACGCGCCCCGACATGACCGTCGGCGAAATTGCCGCTGCCAGCGGATTTGCCAGCATCAAAACCTTTGGCCGCAACTTCAAGCGCAGGTTCACCCTCACCCCTACTGAGTTCCGGGAGCAGCGTCAGCAGCTCTAATACACCCCAATTCGTCCAAAATTATACCCCAATTCGTCCGTGCTATTGCGCGGACGTTGCTTTTTGCGTTTATTTCAAAATTTGAAATAAAACTCATCATACGATATGAACGAAAAGCAACAAATGTACGAGGCCCCTGTGACACAGTTCATAGTGGTAAAAACGAAGGGAGGTATCCTTCAGGGCAGCATCAAAGCCACCCGCGACAGCTATGGCTCCGCACAGACAGATGAATGGAATTAAACGGTCAGGGAGATGAAGACAAGCGTATTTAGAATAATCGCAGCGGTCTCCTTGTTAACCGTTTATTCCTGCGGAAAAGAGATTGAACCGGAAGAGCAGATTCCGGTGGAGCAGCCCTCGACCGTATTCACTTATTCCTTCAGCATCGAGGCTTCCAAGGGTCCTGATGAACCGGAGTCAAAGGCCCTTATACTGGATGGTAACACGCTGAAGGCCGTCTGGGCTCAGGGCGAGGAGGTCGTAGTTATTAACGACTCAAAAGGCGAAGTGCTCTCCGGCTCCCTTGTGGCGCAGAGCGACGGCGCCAGCACTACGTTAAAGGGAGAACTCATCAGCACCAAGGGAATTGACGTGAATGATCGCCTTACACTCAGATTCCGAAGCCCGTCATATTACAGTCAGGCCGGCACGCTGGAATTTATTGCAGCCAACTGCGACTTTGCCGAGGCAGAAGTGAGGGTAACAAGTGTCGATGGCGGCGAAATCCGCACCGGCACGGCCAACTTCGAAAACAAACAAGCCATTGTGAAGTTCACAGTGAAGTACCCCTCCGGTAACCCTCTGGCGAACAATACCTTCAATATCAAATATTTCGAAGCGGCCACCGGTAACCCTCAAGAAATAAACGTTTCACTCTCAACGCCGACAAACGCTTTCTATGTGGCCATTCCGGCCGTGACTTCAAGTGAGTTGATTATCCGCACAAAGGATTCCGCGAGCAGGTATTATTCTTACATTAAGCCTTCGGCTACCTTTGAGACTGGAAAGTATTATGACATCACGGTAAAAACAAGCGAGCGTGCTATTGTTTATAATGAAGCCGAACTCAACCAGGCAGTGGCAGACAACGCCTCTCTTATTATTCTGGGATGCAACATTTATCTTTCGGCTTATCTGAGTATTGGCGAGACCACCAGTCAGACTACCACAATCGACCTGAATGGCCACGAACTCTTCCGCACCCTTGTCGAGGCCGATGCAAACGGCCACGTGATTGAAGTACATACCCGTGGTGATCTTACTATCAAAGACAGCAGCGTAAACAAAAGCGGCTGCATTACCGGAGGCAAGGCCAACAACGGCGGCGGCATCTGCAACTA
>JAFZBM010000166.1 GCA_017561765.1 Bacteroidales bacterium
TTACCAAGTCCGAACAGGGCCAGATAGATATCTCCCACGCCAATGGTGGGCTGCTCGGTGAGTGCTTTTGTGGTGAGGGTGGATACTCCGGCGTCAGGAACGGTAACCGTGAAGGTTACTTCGGCCATATCTCCCGGGACGGGATCTTTTAAGATAACCTTATCGGAAGAAACGTCGGGCTTTATAAGTTCCTGCTGGCAGGATGCCAGAAGGGAAAGTGCCGCAAAGGGGATCAGTATGCTGAATATCTTTTTCATTGTCTTGTCCTTCTATTCGGTTAGTCCATTTTGTATCCAATCCACTGTGTGGCGGCGCCGGTATATCCGGTCACATTGCCGTTGGCGTCGGTTACGGCCGTTGCCGTTCCGCTGTTATTCGTCATCGGGGCGTCGCCCCAGTACCAGATATCGTAAACACAGCGAACCGACCTATCTGTATTATCAGACGTTGGATTCGTTGTCGTATAAAGGGTTCCGTTTGCAGTAGTACTATAAATAGAACCATTTGCCGTCCAATAACCGTTGTTTTCTTCGGTTTGGAACAGAGTGGGAATATGTCCGTTTTTAGACAAATCAACCGCGAACCTGACTTCAGCTTCAGTAGGAAGGCGCCATCTACCAGCTGGGAATCCTGCTTCCTGATAAGACGCGCATCTTTCCCGAGCTCTGGTATAAGACATACGAGTTGTTTTTCCATAAGAGGAAGCAACTTTGAACGCTGGCGCAATAACATTTTCTGTTGCCTGCCCGGCTGACTGATATTTAGTGGGTACAGTATTATCTAAGGTGTAATTATTCTGCGATGAATATGTTGCATAGCCGAGATTGCTTATGGCGGTACCTCCTACTCTGGGGTCTCCAATAATATAGCTACTCCCAGCTGGCAGAACCGAGACATAGATATTGTAGTTGTTCTGGTTGTTATTGTCTCCCTGACCATTAACTCCGGCACGTCCAGTAACAACACCGATAACATCACGATTATTGTTATAGACATAAATCTGAGAGTCGCCGCCGCCCTGTCCGTTTACCCAAACATATCCATTAGATTGCATCCTCTCTACGTAGATATTAGGATACTGAACAATCGTTACGGTCTCAGTTTTTGAAAGGCCGCCTGATACATGCTTGATCGTTACGGTGTAGGTGATGGGCGTGCAGTCGAAGTCGGGAAGTGCAACATTATCAACAAGCGCATGCGTAAGGGTAAAACTCTCCTTGCCGTTGGTGTCGACATCCGCATAGACATAGGTGGTGGTGCCGTTCTTAAGGTTAGTCTTTGAGCCTTTTATTTTACCAATGTATTCCCCAGTTGCTTCAGCATTTGTAATCTGGATATCGTCGCTGGAGACGACCGGAACGGTAATGCCGGGCTCGCCGTAGATGGTATAGGAATGGCTGATGACGCTCAGGTATTTGGCGCTTTCGTAGGTGGCGGAGATGTTTCCAGGGGTCCACCAGTCGGCGACATAGATATAGTCTATCACCTCGGCAAAGTCTTCCTCCGTTCCTCCGATCACGTCGATCGTCGCATCGAAAATGTAGATCCTGTTGCGCTCGAACGTGGTGAGTTCAGGGATAAGGAACTTGTAGTAGAAGTTGTTATAGCCCTTGTCTTCGTTGACCCACGGCAACTGGAACTTGATGTACGGGCTCGTGTTGGTGCTGGTGTCGAAGGTCTGAGGGTAAGAGTAATAGGGGGCCAAGGCGTAGCTGTAGTAATCAGTATTCTCGTTCCCGTCAGCGGTGAAATTCTGGACTGATGCCGTATTGACGTAATCGGCATTGCTTTCGTATTCGGCGGGAGAACCTTCAAGAGTCGCGGTCTTGCGGAGACGGATAACCTGGTGGGTAAGATGATCTACGACAGGAGTCCAGTCCTGACCGTCGCCGTCCGTGAAGAGCTTCTTAACCTTAAGATTGACTTGAATCTTTGCCGCAATCCTTGTAAGGGGCAGGGTGACTGTCCTGACTTCCCCAGTTTTTACCGGAGACAGGGTGTGGAGGGCTGAACCGGCATCGGCGTCATAGGTATCCATCACAAAGCTAGTCTGGGAAGCGGTCCAGTCTGCCGTGAGCGGAAGGGCCATCAACGCTTGGAGAGTCGTTGCCGTAATCGTTGACGGGTAATTTGCTACCACATAGACGTAGCATCCGTATTTGAGGTTCGGGTAGGTGCTCGTTACGTTGAATTCTTTTTCGTAAGTGTAATCCTGCCCCTCGACCTCAGTGAGATCACTGACGGAGAGACGGCCCTTATAAAGAAGGGTTGTGCCGGCCTCGTCACCGAAGAAGAAGTAGTCGATGTGGGTGATAGTATTCTCGTTGTAGGCGTCCTCGCCTGCAATCTGGTTCCCTGTAAGAGCCTTTGTCTGTGCGGGATCGATGTTGCACAGGCGAAGGGTAAATGCGGCGAAATCGCCTTTGGCGGTGGCGTCTTTCTCCAGCGCTTCGCTGCTGCAGGATACAGCTGCGATCATCGCGATGGACATGACAAGTATGTATGTGAATATTCTTTTCATGATTCTGTATCCTTAATTAAATGAAGCAAGATAAGTGGCATCGTTGACGACAAAGTAGTGATAACCACGGATGTCAAACAACTGGGTCTCTGAGTCGAGGCTGAAAGTGTTGCTGTTTTTGGTGGCATAGGTGTTCAGGTAAAGCTCGTGGGGGTCAGAGTCTTCGCCAATGTAGCGGATTTCGAGCGTTACCACGGTGGCCCCATCGTCTCCTATGGTACCGGAAAGGGTTGTGGAACTCGTGCCCGAAGATACGTTGGTTACCGAGAAATTCTCTGTATCTGAAGGGACAACACTCCAAGTGCCGTTCTCCGGGAGCATAACCTTGAAAGATACGGTAACTACGCCGCCGGAGGTAAAGTACCAGTACTGGCGTTTGCCTGAACCTTGTCCCAGGTCATCCCTTCCGTTCTTGAGCCTGGCGGTCTCATTTCCGCTCACCACAAACTGGGTAGTCTGGACATTGTCGCTGGCTGCGGCTTCGGCGAGGGTGTATTCGTCCCAGCCCTGGACCTGAAGCTGGAGGGTGATTTTGTCAAAGTAAACGTCAGTCGGAACGATGATGCCCTTGATGATGTGCTTCTTGAGTCCGGCGAAGGACATATCGGCACCGCTCTTCTTAAGGGTGGCGGTGCGGACGATCTCTGCGGGGTTGCCCTCCTGGGCAAGGACGAAGGAAACTTTGAGGCCTTCACTGCCGTTGGGGTTGGCAAAGAGGGTCAGCACGGCGTGCTGGGTGTCTGAAATCGCAAGAGCTGTGCTGGGCGTGCAGGTGATGCTGGTGCCGCCATCCGATACCGCATAAGTGCTTGCGCCGCCCGCGGCAATTGTAGCGGCGACCTTACCCCAGAGCTTGGTGGTCCCGTTGGCGGAAGTGATCTTAATCCGCTTCAGAGTGAAGTTCTCGCTGGTTTTGGTGGTGATGTCGAACTGATATGCTGTGAAAGCCGGGTAGAACTCCATCTCGTTGTTGCCGGTCGGAGAGGCGTTTGGCAGGACGGAAAGCATGACGGCCTGATGCATGTCAGGGTTGCCGCTTGCGTCGGCCGTCTGTTCCCCGGCAATCTCAAAGCTCACTTCGTTCCCGGAAGGAGCGCTCTCGCCGAGGGCTGCATCGGCTGGGTAGATGCCCCAGAAAGTATAACTATTGGCGTCATCATCGTAACGGAGACCGTAGCCGGTTCTATCGTCGAGGTCGGCGATGCTCTGGTTGTCGTTCTTCTTTTGGATATTGGAGAGGTTATAAGTGGCTATGTGGGTGGTTCCATAGACCGGGTGGGCAAGGCCCTCACGGACGGTGACGTTCGTTCCCCAAATGAGGAGCGAATCAGTCGCGCTCCAGTTGATGCGCTCCCAGGAGAGGCCCTTGGAGTGGTCATTAGCGTCAACCCAGGTCCCCTCGCTGCTGTAGGCAGTACGGGATGCTGGCGCACCATAGTTGCCCACCACTTTGAGGCTTACTGCCTTGCCGGCAAGATTGTCAATCTTCTGCACGCAGCCTGTCAGGAGAAGAAGGATTCCTATGCTCAATAGGACAAAGCTTGATAATTTCTTCATTTTCTTGTCCTCCTTTTACTCCCAA
>JAFZBM010000017.1 GCA_017561765.1 Bacteroidales bacterium
GTCGCGACCAGAAGAACGGCAAAAGTGCCGTTCTTCCGGAGCGCCTGTTTCTTGGCTACGTCATAAGTCCCGAGCAGTACCGCCGACAGGACTGTAAAAAGAAGCCACATTTACTTCACCTCAACCCAGCGGCCGGGCACCAGAGCCGACACCGTGGCGTCGTACATTGCAGTGCAGCTTACGGCAGGCAGGTAGAAGCGGCCGGGATAGGTAGCCACAAGCTTGGTTTCAATGGTCACGCTCTTGCCCGCATACAGGTCGAAGAAGCTGTAAACCCTGTCGTCCCTGATATCCTGATAGCTCACGCCTGAAGGATACCTTGCGGCCTCGGAGTAGAGACGGTCGTTCTGGATCTCCCAGCCGGAAGGGAACTTGTGGTTGAGAGCCAGATCCCTGGCGGTAGTGGTACCGGTATTGGTGACCGTCACCACGGCGAATATCATGCGGCCACGGGAAAGCGTATCGACCTTCACGGGGTTGTGCTGGTCGTCCACATAGCTGACAGTCATCTTGAGCTTGCTGCTTATGGCCTTCTCGGTAGATGCCGGAGGTATTCCGGTCACGGAAGCCACAGCATAGAGGTTGCCGCTGCCGGCATTGTCTATCTTGAGAGTGATGCTCTTGTCATTGTCACCGACAGGTATCGCCCTGGTCTCCAGGCACTTGTCGCCGCTTATCTTGGTACTCTTGCCGCCCACGGAGTAGCTCGCCTGCACACCGCCGGCATTGGCCCTGGCGTAATCGGCGATGGCGTAGAGGCTCCATGCTGTGGACTGGGTGCTCATGTAGACATCCTTGTCGTTCAGCCTGGAAGCTATGATCTCCGCCAGCTTGAAGGCATCCTCCTTGCGGTCGGTGATGAGCATGGTCTTGAGTGCGACTGCACGGTTGCGGTCGTTGCTGCCGTAGGCTTCATACACTCCGTCTTCGTACTTGAGAGGAGCGGCAATCTCGCGGGCCACATTCTTCTTGCCGTCAACAGCATAGGCGGCGGCGAGCAGCCATGCGGCACCGGCGGGCATCTTCTTGACCTTCTCGCGCAGCAGGTTCATCGCGCTGCGGGCGGGCTTGCCGGCGGTGGCGAGAGCATATACGCCGTAGGCACGGGAGGTCATATCCTCCTTGGAATCGGACACGTTGCGTCCGAGCCAGGCGATGAGT
Source organism: Bacteroidales bacterium (assembly GCA_017561765.1). Classification (GTDB taxonomy): domain Bacteria; phylum Bacteroidota; class Bacteroidia; order Bacteroidales; family UBA932; genus Cryptobacteroides. The sequence goes on from JAFZBM010000017.1 coordinate 1,162, forward strand.
TCCTTCTTCAGGTCAACGGGAACGGCATATCCTGCATCTTCGGCCTCCTTGAGGAAGTGAAGTGCATAGGCGCTGCCGAACAGGGAAGAATAGTTGCTTCCCGGCCAGTAGCTGAGCGAGCCGTCAGGACGACGGTAAATCTGGAGCCTGCGGATGGCGCCTTCTATATTGATCCGGCTGCGGACGCGGACTTCCTCGTCGCAGGTCATGATCTTGTCAAGATAGAGCTGCGGGAATGCCGTGGACACAGTCTGCTCAACGCAACCGTAAGGATAGTTGAGCAGGTAGCGCAGGCGTGAATTGAGATCGATTGCAGGTATGGTGGAAAGCTCCAGTTCGACGGAATTGGTGCCGGGAGTGCCGAACAGGTCGACCTTGATCTCCTTGGAACTGCCGCCGGCGAGCAGGGCCGTCTGGCCGCGGGTCACCTCCGGATTGGGATTCAGCACATCGATTTCAATCACATTGGAGGACTTGTCGTTGGACGATTCGGCCGTGGTGGCTACATGGGCCACGCCGGTGCGGTCGCCGACCTTGATCTCGAAGTAGCTGAGTTCCTGGCCGGCCTTCTGCGAATTGACGGTCTGGCTTGCGGGACCGACCACTTCAACCAGATTGTCGGTCTTGATGCCGAGCTTGACATCGCCGACGCCGTCCTTGAGGGTCATCAGGGTAACGGGGACCTTGATGGTCTCGCCTATGTTGAGAGTCCTCGGCAGCGTTGTCTGTACCATGACGGGCTTGGTCACGGTCACGTTGGTGCTGCTGCTGCCCTGAGCCTTGCCGTCAGTGGCGATTACCATGGCACGCAGCGAGCCTATGTACTGGGGCACTTCGAAGGAATGGGTTCCGGTCTTGCCGCCCTTGATAGTGAAGGGACCGAGATAGGCCACCACCGGTTTGAAGCGCTGGGCGCCCTGGGGCCTGAGCGACACCGCCGCGGCCTCGTCGTCACCACCGATCGCGAAGAGCTGTTCAATCTTGCCGCCATAGGCGCCGATCACGTCGTCATAGTCATCCCATGTACGTACGCGGAGGGCCTCCTTGGCATAGAACGCCTTCCACACATCGGGAGTCTTGTAGGCGGTGAGTCCGAGCAGGCCTTCGTCCACCAGGGCCACGATATAACTCATGGCCTTGCCGTTCTTCTCCTTGACCTTGAACTTGAGTGTGGTCTCGGGCTTGACGTCGGCAGGAATGTCGATCACGGGCTCGAGGTGCGACGCGGCATCCTCGACATTGAGGTTCTGGACACCGTACATACGTACCGGAGCGTCGTTGAGCGTATTCTTGTGAGGCTGCACCAAGGTAACGAAAGCATAAACGTTGGGCAGCATTTCGGCGGTCACGGGCACTTTGATTTCGGTGGAGCCGTCGCCGCAGTCGATCCATTCGGAGCGCAGGATGCGGCCGCCCTTCTCGAGCGAGAGCAGAGCCCTGCTGCCCTTCGATGACGGGATGACCAGCTTGGCGGTCTCGCCCACTGAATACTTATCCTTGTTGGAATTAATGCTCAGGCGGACGGCTGCGGAAGAGTCGTCGGACTTGCCGGTGTAATTGTCGTAAACCTCGCAGAGCATGGAGGTTGCATGGCCGCCGGCCTCATCGCTCACGCGGACGAAATAGAGTCCGTTGGGAGCATATTTCCAGTCGTAGCTGAAGCTGCCGGCGCCGCCCTGGGTGGACACGTGCTTGTCGAGCATGACTTCCTTGCTCTTGCCCGACATGTAGCTGGCAATCTGGGAAGAAGAATTCCACCACCAGCTCCAGTCGACGTGGAATATCTCCACGTGCAGGTCGGAGACCGAAACGGGCTTGCCGTCAGGCCCCACGGTAGCAATGTCGAACTTATGGGAGACGCCGGATTTGAGGTAGGTTTCGCCCCACTCGGTCTTGTCCTGCTCAACCTTCAGGCCCACGTAGGTATCGAAAGGAGAAAGCTTGAAGGAGGAAACTCCCGTGCTGAATTCGCCCGAAGGCTCGAAAGCGCGGAGGGTGAAGCCTATGTCGAGCATGCCGGGAACACCCTGGCCGCGGAGGTCCATGTTGGTGGTAACCTGCACCTGGCCGTTATCGTCGGTGCGCATGTCGTTGAAGTAGCGTGACTGGGAAGTGAAGCTGCGGCTGTCGTCGCGGAAGTCGTAAGCCTCATAGCCCTTGAACGCCGTACGGGCATTGGTGAGTTCCACGTCGCCGTTCACCTTCAGGCCGGCGCCGGGGGCACCGTAGAGCCACTTGACGGTAATGGTGCCGACGCAGCTGCTCTTGGGCACCAGCCATTCATTGTCGAAACTCAGGTCGATGTCCAACTTGTTGGGCTTGACGGTCTCAATCTTGACGTTCTTGGAGAATGTCTGCGAGCCGACCTTCACCTTTACCCTCCAGTTGCCCGTGGGGGCGTCGGCATCGGTGGTGAAGGGGAAATGGTAGATGTGGCTGCCGTCGTTCTTGACGGTTACGGTGCGTGTCACCTGCCCGTCGGGATTGAGCAGCTCGGCCACTACGGGATGACCTATAGGAAGGTCACCGTCTTCAGTCATGGTTATGGTGCTTATATGCAGGGTGTCGCCCGGACGCCAGACTCCCCTCTCGCCGAAGATGAAAGTCTTGAGGCCGCCGGAGGCACTTGTTCCGGACACATCGAAGTCACTGGTAGAGAGCGACTTCTCATATTTGAGCGCCAGGTATGCGCTGCCCTTGTCGGAAGATACGACCACATAACGTCCGGTCTTGTCGGCAGGGAAAGAAATGCGGCCGTCCTTGTCGGTCACGCCCTTGCCGAGCTCCTGGAGCACGTCGTCGTAGAACTTGACCTTGGCGCCCTTGAGAGGCGTGCCGCTGATGATGTCGCAGGCGAAGATATCCCATCTGTTGTCGCCGCCCTTGGCAATGATGGCCACGTCGGTGGCGAGCAGGAAGGTATTGCGCTCATCGTAGGTCTCGTAGTCGCCGAAATAGGTGTCGCTGTCCCAGAAATCCTCCTCCTCGAGAGGCTCGAGGCCGCGGATCTCCACGTGGTATATCGCACCCGGCTCGGGCTTGATCAGTTCGTCCAGGCTGAGGGCGTAGTTGCGGACCTCCCTGATGTGGGGAGCGTCGGTACCTCCAAGCACCACGGTGGTGTCGGCCACAACGCGGGCTACCCTGGAGAGATTGTATTTAGCCTCGTAAGTATCGAACTGAAGGAACTGCAAGATATTGCTGGTGAATATCTTGCGCACGCGGAAACGAGCCTGGGCATAGCCGTAGGAGCTGAAAAGCAGGTCCATATGGCCCGATGAAGGGAGTATGGAACCTTTGCTCACCAGTTTGATTTCGGGAGCATCGGGAGTGCTCTCGCCGGAAGTCTCCGACTCGCCGTAGGACTCATAACCGGCTTCCTCGACGGTCGGGGTAGCAATCTGGACATTGTCGCCGCCAGTTTTGACGGGGCCTCCGTTTTCGGAGTTGTTGCAGCCGATAATCACCAGAGAGGCAATCAGGGCTCCTGCGATTAGTTTGGATAGTTTCATATAATTTGGTTATATTTGTTTGCAATGTCCAAATTTAAGAAAATATTTTTGATAATCTGCCCTTTTGTGCTTGCATATATTTTCTGCTTGCCGGGGAAACTTTTCAAAGAGTCTCCATGCGCGATTCTGCAGAGTGCCGACGGGACATTGCTCGGCGCACGCATTTCCGCCGACGGACAGTGGTACTTCCCTCCGGCCAAGGAGGTGCCGGACAAGTTCGCCAAATGCATAGTCTGCTATGAAGACAAACGCTTCTGGTGGCATCCGGGCATTGATTTCCTGTCGATAGGCAGGGCGGTGCGGCAGAATTTCACAAAGGGCGAAGTGGTCAGCGGCGCCAGCACCCTCACCATGCAGGTGATACGCCTGAGCCGCCCTGACGCCCCGCGCAGCATAGGAGAAAAGATTCTGGAAGCGGTGCTCGCAACCCGGCTCGAACTGCGGCACTCAAAGCGCAAGATACTGCTGCTGTATGCGTCCAACGCTCCCTTCGGCGGGAATGTAGTGGGCCTGGAAGCGGCCGCGTGGCGCTATTTCGGAAGGCCTGCCGACGCCCTGTCCTGGGCCGAGAGCGCCATGCTGGCGGTACTGCCCAACTCCCCCGCCCTGATACACCCCGGGCGGAACAGGGAGAGGCTCCTGGAGAAGCGAAACTACCTGCTGGACAAGCTCTGCGACAAAGGCGTGATCGACGAACTCGAATGCGAACTTGCCAAGGACGAGCCCCTGCCGGACAAGCCCCTGCCCATGCCCGACAAGGCCTACCACCTGCTGGAGCGCATGAGGGCGACGGAAGGCGACAAGGCCTATACCTGCGACATCGATCCGGCCCTGCAGGAGCGGGTGTCGGCAATTGCCCGGAACCATTTCGAGATATACCACCAGAACCTTGTGGACAACATGGGAATACTGGTGCAGAGCGTCCACAGCGGCGATATCCTGGCCTACTACGGCAACACCAGGGGCCTTGCTCCCGGCCTGCGCGGAGCCGACGTCGACATGATTCCCGCGGCGCGCTCCAGCGGCAGCACCCTCAAGCCCCTGCTCTACGCTGCTATGCTTCAGCGCGGTCAGATACTCCCGGGCACGCTAATCAAGGACACACCTTACAACTACAACAATTTCTCGCCGCACAATTTCTCCAGGACCTTCGACGGGGCCGTGCCGGCCAACGAAGTGATCGAAAGGTCGCTGAACGTGCCCTCAGTGCGTATGCTCGAGCGCTACGGAGCCCCTGATTTCCTCACGCTGCTGCAGGAAATGGGCTTCACGACCATCAACAAGGACGCCGACCATTACGGCCTGTCGCTGATCCTCGGCGGTGCCGAAATTACCCTTGAAACGCTTGTGGGGGCATACAGGCGCATGGCTGCAAAGCTCACGGAGGACGATGCCCCCGACATTCCGCTGGGCCGTGGCGCCATCTGGCTCACCTTCGACGCCCTTTCGCGTGCCGGGCGTCCCGAAGAGGAAGCGTCGTGGATGGGATTCAGTTCCGGGCGCAAGATAGCATGGAAAACAGGCACCAGCTGGGGCAACCGCGATGCCTGGTGCGTAGGCGTGACACCCGACTACGTAGTGGGAGTATGGGTGGGCAACAGCGACGGCGAGGGACGCGCCCAGATGACCGGCGTGGGTTATGCATCCCCGGTTATGTTCGATGTATTCAGCGCCCTGCCCGCATCCCGCTGGTTCAGCAAGCCGCTGGACGACCTGGTGCCGATAGAAGTATGCCACCAGAGCGGACTGCCGGCCTCGCACATCTGTCCCGACCGCGACACGGTATGGGTGCCGGACATAAAAGTGCGTCCGGACGAGTGCAAATACCATAAAATCGTTCACCTCGATGCCGACCGCCAGTGGCTTGTGAACAGCAGCTGCTACCCCGTGGAGAAGATGGTGGAGGAAGTGCGATTCGTGCTGCCGCCCGCCATGGAGTGGTACTACATCAAGAACCATATTGATTACAGGCCGCTGCCCCCGAAGCATCCCGACTTCGATTCCGGATCCGACGGCAGCAATCCCATCGAGATACTCTACCCCCAGCAGGGCATCACCGTCGTCACCACAAGGGGGCTCGACGGAAAAGAGCAGGGAGTGGTTGTGAGAGCCGCCCATACCGACCCCTCGGCGGTGCTGTACTGGCATCTTGACGATACTTACATTGGCCGCACATCTGGCGAGCATGACCTGATGCTGCGTCCTGAACCAGGAGCGCACCTGCTGGTCGCCATGGACGCCAACGGAGCCTCCAGGAGCGTGTATTTTACTGTGAAATAATTATATTTGCAATATGAACAAATTCATGGAACTGGCCATACGCGAAGCGCGTGAAGGCATCACCCAAGGCCACGGAGGACCGTTCGGCACCGTGATAGTCAAGGACGGAGAAATAGTAGGCCGCGGACACAACTGCGTACTGCGCGACAACGACGCCACCTGCCACGGGGAAGTGGCGGCCATACGCGACGCAGGCCGCCGCCTCGGCACCTTCGACCTGAGCGGCTGCGAACTCTACACCACCGGAGAGCCGTGCCACATGTGCCTCTGCGCCTGCATGTGGGCCAATATCAGCAAGATATACTACGGCTGCAATATTGCCGACAACGGACGCATAGGCTTCCGCGACGACAAATTCGACACCATTTTCGGAGGTCGCGACAAACTCGAAGGCTACATGACCGAGATTGACCGCGAGGAGTGCATCAAACTCTTCGACGACTATCTGGCGATGAGCCACGAGAACTACTGAACCCAGAGAAATACCTTGTCTCCCCTTCTGACGTGCTCTCCGCTCTCTCCCGCAGGGATGCGGACCGAGCAGCGAACACCCTTGGGAGCAACGGAGCAGGGCTGCATGTCAACCCTCATGTCGTCCACCTTGAGTTCCGTCACGCCGCTGGTGGCTCCTATGACCATTATGTCATCGCCGAGGTGCAGGTCGGCGGCCTCAACCGTTATTTCGGCCACCCCGATGCGGTCGAACCAGTTGGAGATCTTTCCGCAGTAAACCTTGCGCCTGGTGGCCTGGGAGCCATAGACATTGCTCCATTCGCCAAGCGGCGCACCCTGGTAATAACCGTCCCAGAAGCCCCTGTTGAACACCTCGCCGAGCGAAGCCTTCAGTTCAGCAGCAAGCTCAGGAGTGAAAGTGCCGTCCGATACCGCATCGGCAGCCCGCCTGTAACAGGCCGTACAGCGTTTGACGTATTCGGCGCTGCGGGCACGGCCCTCGATCTTGAACACCCTTACTCCGCTCTCCACGATCCTGGGCAGGAACTCTATGGTACAGAGATCCTTGGGCGACATTATGTATTCATTGTCAATGTCCAGTTCGTAACCCGTCTCCCTGTCCCGGACGGTATATCCGCGGCGGCACACCTGCATGCATGCGCCCCTGTTGGCGGAAGCGCCGTAGGCATGGAGGCTCAGGTAGCATTTGCCGCTCACGGCCATGCAGAAGGCCCCGTGAACGAACATCTCGATGCGGACCGGCCGGCCCGAGGGACCGCAGATATTCTCTTCCTGAATGGTACGGTATATCTCCTTGACCTGATCAAGGTTCAGCTCCCTCGCAAGCACTACCACGTCCGTCCATCGGGACCAGAAACGCAGGGACTCGGCATTGGACACATTCAGCTGGGTGGAAGCGTGCACCTCCATGCCGATGCTGCGGGCATACTCGATAGCCGCTATGTCGGAAGCGATCACTGCTTCCACGCCGGCAGCGTGCGCCATATCCAGGGCTTCACGCATGGGTGCCAGGTCCTCCTGGTAAAGCACAATGTTCAGGGTAAGATAGGTCCGGACGCCGGCTTCGCGGCATATCCGCACCACTTCCGGCAGGTCTTCGGGGCAGAAATTGTTTGCGCTGCGGGAGCGCATGTTCAGCCGTCCGACACCGAAGTAAACCGAATCGGCCCCTCCTTGTATCGCCGCATGCAGGCATTCGAAGTTGCCGGCCGGCGACATAACCTCAAGTTCGGTCCGCATCATAGGGCGAAGGTGAAGCCGGCAGCCTTACGCAGGGCCTCTTGCAGCTGGGTGTCATAGCGCAGCCGCAACTGCACGCCGGCGGGCTGGAAATAATAGCGTACCACTATCTCCTCCTCGATGAACGGCACAATCTCGTCTTTCTTGAGCCGCAGGAAATCCTCCTTCTCCATGTCAAGCGCCTTGCCGAGAGCATCCAGCTCGGATGTCATGGCATCCTCCAGGCCGTCGCGCCTGAGCTCCTTCCGCACCATGTCGAAATAGGTCTTGGCGCTGGAGCGATAGTCGAATTCCTTACCCTTGGCAAATGTTATAAAGTCCTCATATTCAGCATCGCTGAGGCTGAAATCGGATGTAGCGGGAATGCTCTTGTGCTTGCATACATAATCCAGGGCATACTGCTCCACCACCCCGTTGAGCACCAGCGAATAAGTCAGGCGGCTGTATTCATGGGGCTTGACTTCGATGTCGGGAGTAATTCCGCCGCCGTCACGCACCGTGCGTCCCATGGCCGTCTTGAATTCATGGGTGAGCGAATCGGGAATGTGCCCAACGCTGCCGTCTTCGTTGCGGTGCGAATAATCTATTGCCTGTACACAGCGGCCGCTGGGAGTGTAATACTTTGCCGTGGTGAGCTTTAGCTGGCCGCCATACGGCAGGGGGCGTATGCTCTGCACCAGTCCCTTCCCGAATGTACGGGTGCCGATGATAATGGCCCTGTCGAGGTCCTGGAGCGCGCCGGATACTATTTCAGACGCCGATGCCGATCCGGAATCCACCATCACTATCAGCGGCAGCTTGGTGTCGAGCGGAGATTTCTCGGTGCGGCTGGTATACGAAGTACCCTCCTCGCGTCCCTTTGCGGTCACCACCAGGGAGCCTTTTGGGACAAATATGGAGACTATGTCGACGGCCTCGTTGAGCAGGCCGCCGCCATTGCCGCGCAGGTCCAGCACCAGGGTGTCGAGCTTGCCGGTCTTCTGAAGTGCGGTCACGGCCTTGCGCAGCTGGTCGGCAACGCCGTCGGTAAATCCGGTCTGTAGTATGTAGCCCGTGCCGGGAGTCACCATGCCAGCATACTGAATATCGGGCAGATGAATGTTCTGGCGGGTTATGCGCACGTCGGTGAGCTCTCCGGTATATACTTTCTTCACCTTGAAAAGCACCTTCGTGCCGGGGGTGCCGCGCATCTTCTCGCTGCACTCGGCGCTCGTGAGTCCCTTGACGCTCTGTCCGTCTATGGTCAGGATTTCATCGCCGCAGCGCAGTCCCGCCTTGTGGGCAGGTGAGTTCTCGTAGGGCTCGTTTATTATCACATTCCCCTGGAGATCAGGCTTGTAGATGACCGCCCCTATGCCTCCGTAGGACTTGTTTATCATCATCCGGAGATTCTCGTTCTCCTCTTCGGGAATATATACCGTGTACGGGTCAAGGTCGGCGAGCATCGCGTCCACTCCCGCCCGTTCGATGCGGTCCAGCGGCAGGGAGTCGACGTACGAGCGGTTGAGTTCCTTGAGTATGGCGCCCTGGATTTCGGTCCACTTGCCCAGCTTGAAACTTTTTGACTGCGCTCCGGCCGGCAGGACAAGCACCGCGAGCGCTATGACGATCAGAAATCTCTTCATAAATGCAAAATTAACAATTATTCCCTCTCCTGCAACCACCGGGCCATAAGGCGCAGGGCCTTGCCTCTGTGGGAAATGGCGTTCTTGACATCTTCAGGTAGTTCGGCCACGCTGCAGCCGGGATACTCGTCGGCGATGAAAACCGGGTCGTATCCGAACCCTCCGCTCCCGCTTCGTCCTGTCGCAATCCTGCCCTCCAGCGTCCCCTCGAAGAAATGCAGCTCTCCGTTGAGACGCAGGGTGACCACGCTGCGGAAACGGGCTGTACGCGGCTCTCCTGGATGCTTGTCCAGCTCGCGGAGCAGCGCGTCTATATTGGCGGAGAAGTCGTGGTCATGCGGCACGGGAAGGCCGTCGCGCCGGGCTATATCGGCCGCATAACGTGCGGCATGGACACCGGGAGCGCCGCCCAGGGCATCTACTTCCAGACCGGTGTCGTCGGCAAAGCAGTCCAGGCCGCAGAGGCGTCCGTAGGTCTCGGCCTTTATAATGGAATTCTCCTTGAGTGTCATTGCGTTTTCGGGCACATCTTCAAATATGCCCAGGTCGGCGGGGCAGAGCACCTCGAAGCCGGAGCCCAGGATTTCGCGGGCCTCACGCAGTTTGCCTATATTGCCGGTAGCGAATACGAGTTTCATTCTGCAAAGGTATTCATTAATTTGTTATATTTGTAAGCTATGATAGATGACGTCATCAATTTTCCCGCTTCCCCCGCCGGGCTTTACAATCCGCTGCGCTACATGATAGGCATTGGCGGCAAACGCATACGGCCATCTCTGTGCCTGACCGCCTACGGGCTGTACAAGGCCAGGGAGAGCAAAGAAGTGCGGCAGTGCGCGGCCGCTCTGGAAGTGTTCCACTCATTTACCCTCATCCATGACGACATAATGGACCGTTCGGCTTTGAGGCGCGGAGTGCCCACCGTGTGGACCAAGTGGGGCGAGGACACGGCCATACTGAGCGGCGACGTCATGCTGATCGAGGCATACAAGCTCATAATGAACGCCCCAGGGCGCTGCCGCAAACCCGTCGTCGACCTTTTCTCGACCACGGCGGCTCAGGTATGCGAGGGGCAGCAGCTGGACATGGAGTTCGAAAAGCGCGAGGACGTAACCATGAGCGAGTATGAAAAAATGATAGGGCTCAAGACCGCCGTGCTGCTGGCATGTTCGGCGATGACGGGAGCGCTTGTCGCCGGATCCCCAAAGGAAGACTGTGACGCCCTGTACAGCTACGGATATGAACTCGGAATGGCCTTCCAGGTGGCCGACGACTATCTGGATGCCTACGGCGACGAGAAAGTGTTCGGCAAGCCGATAGGCGGCGACATCCTCAACGGCAAGAAGAGCTGGCTGACCATACGGGCGCTGGAGAAAACCGGCGACAGGGAGGGATTCATGAATGCTTTCGTGAGGGAGTGCCGTACTGAACCCGGGCGTTGTGCCAAAATAGCTGAGATCAAGGGCTTGTACGATGAGCTCGGCGTTGCCGACGACGCCAGGGCGGAAGTTAAGCGTTACTCCGGCAGGGCGCTCGAAGCGCTTGATGCAATCAAGAGAGACACCACATCCCTGCGTGATTTCGCCGACAAACTGGTAGGCAGGGCCAAATGATGGAAGCCACCGTCGTCAAGAATGCCGGCAGCCATTTCCTGCTGAGTGAACTGCCCCGATGGGCGCCTTTCCCGGCGGTCCTGAGGGGTAAGGTGAGGCTGGAGAAGTCCGGAGCCACCAACCCCGTGGCCGTAGGAGACAAAGTACGGTTTGCCCTAGACGGCGATATAGCCGACGAGCTTCATCCCGCCGTCATTACCGAAGTGCTGCCGCGCAGCAATTACGTAATCCGGCGCAGTACCAACTTGTCGAGGCAGTCGCACGTGATCGCCGCCAACCTTGACAGGGCGCTGCTGGTGGTAACGCTCTACTTCCCTGAAATCAAGCTTCCTTTTCTCGACCGCCTGCTGGTGACCTGCGAGGTGTACGGCGTCAAAGCCGTGATTGCCCTCAACAAGATGGATTTGTACCGGGA
>JAFZBM010000167.1 GCA_017561765.1 Bacteroidales bacterium
AAAGCCGCCCGGACCAACCCGGCGACCGAGCTGAAGAAGGAATAGTTTTATTTGCAGGAGGTCATTCGGCCTCCTGCTTTTCTTCTTTATACTTCTTAAAGTCCTCTTCGGTAATGTTTTCCAGCATATATTTTCGGAAGTCGTCCTCGGAAGGCAACTGCAGGCGATACTTGCTCACGAAAATGTTCTGCGAAAGGCCCTCGATGGCATACTGAACGGTAGTTTCGCCATAGTCAGTGCAGAGCAATATGCCGATGGGCGGATTGTCATCCTGCTGCATTACCTCGTGTTTGTAGTAGTTCATATAGAGGTTCAGCTGTGAGGCGTACTCGTGGCGGAAACGGTCAATCTTCAGGTCGATGATGACGTGACATTTCAGGATGCGGTGGTAGAAGATGAGGTCGGCCTTGAAGTAGTCCTGGTCGACGAGGATGCGTTTCTGCCGATACTCGAAGCAGAACCCTCGGCCCATTTCCATCAGGAATCGCTGCAGGTTGTTGAGGATGGCAGTTTCAAGTTTGGTTTCCGTATTATCTTCATACGGCTTGATGCCCAGGAACTCCAGCGTGACTGGATTGTGAATAATCTCCTTCGGCGTTATCTGTTGCGCATTCTTTGCCGTAAGCCTTTGCAGGGCTTTCTTATTCTTGGACATGCCCATGCGTTCGTAGTACTGCGAAGACACCTGGCGGTCGAGTTCTCGGCTTGTCCAACAACTACGAATAGTTTCTTGTTCATAGAAGGCACGCTTCAAAGGGTCTTCAATACTTGTCAAATAGGCAATACAAGTGTAATTCAAACGATAGAAGAGTCTGTCAGCCGGAGTTGACCAATCTTCCAATTTGGCAAGCGCTGACCGCCATATTTCATCTGATTGATTTCCTGATATTTGGAATTTTGCAATCACTGATTGCCAAATCGCAGTATTACCATAATTAAACAGAGACGAACCATTCTTTTGAAGGTAAGACCCGATGGCGGTTCCTAATTGAGGATAGACTAGATACACGCGACGATAAACCCGAAGGCTTCTAGGCTCAAAACCCTTACGATTTATCCTCTCAGCCAATCGGTTGATGAGTTTCTCTCCATATTTGGCCCGATCCTCACCATTCTGCTCGAATTCCACAATATAGTATCCCACCAACCAATTGCGCGCTGTCAGAGAAAGATTTACGGCATGAGCGGCTTGCGCTTGCAGCGCATCCTGAATCAGGTTGATACGCCCAACCAATGAATCGAAGGTAAGATTCCCACCGGTGCCATCTAAGACTTCAGTACCCTCCTCAAATGGCTCAAGGGGCGTTTTATTCAATTCTGGCTCTTCAATGTATCCCACAAGCATCTCAAAAGGCACGCCCAGTACCTCTGACGCCTTATAGATGGTCCCCAGGTTCTTGGTCTTGAACAGAGCCTTAACATTCTGTTTTCTGATTCCCATTCTCCTGGCAAACTCGCTCTTGCTCATTCCTATTCGCTCTAGTAGCGCTTCTCCTTTTGCTTCAAAATAAATCTGGCCCATCGTTCGTCTTTTTTCACAAAGGTAATGTTAAAATATTACTTCCGCAAGGCTAATCAGCCCTTTCCGACCCAAATTGCCGGTGAGTGTTGTGCTGGTGCAGCGGTTGCTGGTGGATCTATGTGACGGCTGTCGTGCTGATCCTGCTCGTCGCCTTTGCCCTCCGTTCTCTGGCAGACCCTCAAAGCCGCCCGGACCAACCCGGCGACAGAGCTGAAGAAAGAATAAGCAGTGCACTGTTTTGAAAAGAATTGTTATATTTGTGGGAAATTTCTAACATTTCCTACAAATGCAAGAGAAAGACGGAAAATACATCTTCGGCGTGGTGAAGGTGGGGGACAAGGGACAGATCGTCATCCCCAAGGACGCACGCAATGTTTATGAGATCGAGCCGGGCGACGCCCTGATGCTGCTGGGAGACCAGAAGGGCATGGCCCTGCTGAAAACGGAAATCTTCCAGGCGGTCATAGACCAGGCCATGGAGGGCCTTACGAAATGAGAAAGCATTGGATCGACAACCTGCGCTGGGTGACGGTGCTCCTGGTGCTGTTCTATCACGTCATTTACTTCTATAACAACAAGGATGTCTTCGGCGGCATCGGTGGCTTCGGCCCGTATCCGGACACGCCGCAGTATCAGGATGTGGTGATGTATATCCTCTACCCGTGGTTCATGCCGCTGCTGTTCATCCTGGCCGGCGTCAGCGCGCGCTACGCGCTGCAGCGCAAGAGCGCCGGCGAGTGGTTCAGGGCCCGCACGCGCAAGCTGCTGGTGCCGGGCACCGTCGGCCTGTTCGTCTTCCACTGGATGGTGGGCTACTTCAATACGGTCGTAGCCGACCGGGCGGGGGTCTTCGAGGGCATTCCCGGTTTCGTGAAATACGGGATCATGGCGGTCAGCGGCATAGGCCCGCTCTGGTTCATCCAGCTGCTGTGGCTGCTCTCGCTGGTCCTGCTGCTCGTCCGTGCGCTCGACAAGAAGGACAGGTTCTGGACCTGGTGCGGCAAGGCGAACATCGTCTGGATCATCATGCTGGGCGTGCTCTTCTGGCTGGGCGAGCAGACGCTGATCCGCAACCCGCGCCCGGAGTCGCTGGACGGTCTGTATAATCTGTACAAGCCGGTTTTCTACCTGATCTGCTTCCTGCTGGGCTGGTTCGTCTTCTCGCACGACGAGGTGCAGGAGAAGGTGAAGAACGCCTGGAAGCCCCTGCTGGGATGCGCCGTGGTCGCGGGCGCCGTGCTGACGGTCACGACCTTCGGCCAGAACAACACGTCGGCGGAGTACATGGGCACGCCGCTGAACTGCCTCTACGGCTGGCTGGCCTGCCTGGCCCTGATGGGCTGGTTCAACGCGAAATTCGACCGCACGGGCAAGTTCGCCGGCTACATGACGCGCAGCAGCTTCGGCCTCTACATCGTCCACTACCTGGTCATCGCCAGCCTGGGCTACATGATGAAGATGTACACCCAGCTGCCGCCGGTGGCGATGTATGTGATCCTGACGGTCGCCGTCTTCACCCTCTCTCCGCTGCTGTACGAGATCCTGCACCGGATTCCCGTGGTCCGCTGGTGCGTCTTCGGAGAAAAGAAGAGCAGGGCCTAGCGGTGCCGGAAGGCGAGTTCGCGCTCGAGGTCGGCGAGGCTGACGCCCTGCTGCTCGAGCAGAACGAGCAGGTGATAGATGAGGTCGGAAGCCTCGTAGACGAAGCGGTCACGATTGCCGTCAACGGCCTCGATGACCGCTTCGCCGGCTTCCTCGATGACCTTCTTGCCGATGGCCTTGGGGCCCTTGATGAAGAGCTTGGTGGTATAGGAACCCTCGGGCATCTTGGCGTGGCGGTCGGCCACGACGCCCTGCAGGGTGCGGATGAATCCCTCGTCCTCCGGCGTGTCGAAGCACGCCGTGGTGCCGCGGTGGCAGGTGGGGCCGTCCGGGCGCGCCTTGATCAGCAGCGTGTCGGCGTCGCAGTCCCCGTACATCTCCACCACGTGGAGGAAATTGTTGCTGGTCTCTCCCTTGGTCCAGAGCGTCCGGCGGCTGCGGGACCAGAAGGTCACCAGCCCGGTCTCCACCGTCTTCTCGAACGCCTCCTCATTCATGTACCCCAGCATCAGCACCTTCAGGGTCTGCGCGTCCTGGATGATCACCGGGAGCAGTCCGTCGCCGGTCTTGTCTAATTGGAAATCTGAAAACTTTATACTATTACTCATCTTTCTGGTATGAAGATTCCGGATCAAGTCCGGAATGACGTTTAGATTCTTACGTTGACGTTTGCGGCGCGGAGCGCCTGTTTGAGGGTGGGGATGGGGATCTGTCCGTAGTGGAAGATGCTGGCGGCGAGGGCGGCGTCGGCGCGCCCTTCGGTCAGCACCCGGCGGATGTCCTCCACGGAGCCGGCGCCGCCC
>JAFZBM010000168.1 GCA_017561765.1 Bacteroidales bacterium
AAAGAAGCTACCGGCTCGGCTATATCCGTAGTGGGCGAACGCATAGACTTGATCTCCCGCGACGGTGACGGTAACCTGCGCGACAATGAAGGAGCGGGCGTAGGCATCTTGGCAAATAATGTTTCCGTTGAATCTATCGATGCAACCAACGCTCTTCAGAAAGAGGGCAAGATAAGTTTGCACGCCATGTCCGTCGAGCTTTCCACAGCGAATACAAAGGACGAGAAATACGACGACAAGGGCAAACTCCAGAGCGGCGAATATCCCGCCGAAGGAGATATCCTACTGCGCTCCAAGACCGTGGCGATTGAGACTGTCGATCAGGAATGCAAGGACGGGAAAATGGAGGAAAAAGCCCTGACCAAGGAAAGCGCGTTCACAGTCCGTACGGAGAAGGTAGATGTTTCCGCTACCGATACCGAAGGCAAGGCTACGGGAAGCATTGGTCTCAACGCGAAGGAACTCTCCGTGCGCTCGATGGATGTGGACAAAGAGAAGCGTACCGACGACAAGCTTGCGGCCGGCAGTTCCATGTTGCTGCTTGCCGAAAAGATGTTCCTCGGTGCCAAGAACAAGGACAACAAGTCGAAGAAATTCCAGGCCGTCAGCGAGGAGCTGGGCGCATTTGCCGACAAAACCCTGGAACTCCAGCAGGACAGCGGCAAGGCCGTGGTGCAGCTCGCAGGCGGCAATGCTTCCGTGTCCGGCAGCAAGGTCCAGATTTATGGTGAGAGCACCATCAACGGCAAGACACAGGTCAAGGACGAACTGAAGGCGCCCAAGGCCACCATCGACAATCTCGAAGCCAAGACTTCCTTCAAGTCGTCCAACATCAGCGACGGCATAGCCATACCAGGCGCTCCGTCAAGTGCAAACCTGAGTACCAAATTGAAGGCGGAAGACGCCCCTGAAAAGAAATAAGGCCATGGGAAAGTTTGTATGTGCGGGAGCAGTGCTCCAATGCAGTTTCGGAATGGCACCGTCAACGTTCATGGTGCCCGATCCAACGCGCCCTTTGGTCCAGAACAAACCGATGGCGAATATTTCGGACATGAAGCCCATGGCCAACATCATGCCCTTCGGAATGTGCCAGTCGATGTCGAATCCTACTGTTGCATCAGCCACGGCAGCGGCGATGGGCACGCTTACGCCCATGCCCTGCGTACCCGTTATCGTCGCCCCCTGGGTGCCCGGAGGCAAGGAGATGGTGGCCAACATGCCCGCCCTGCTGGATAATTGCAAATGTATGTGCGCCTGGGGCGGCAATATAAGTGTAAACATGCCCGGCAATGTATGCCTGGCCGAAGGTAAATAGTCATGAAACGCTGGAGTCTGGTATTTGTCCTGGTTCTCGCCCAGCTGCTGCCGCTTGCGGCCCAGCAGATGAGCGTCGAGGGCTTTTCCAGACTCAAACGTCCATTTTGGAACCCAAAGTCGGTGACTCTTGACAAGGGTTGCGCGCTGATGGATTTCGTCACCGAGGAAAAGGGCTTTGAATTTCTTGCCAACGGGAATAAAGCCACCGAGGTCGAAGAGGGTGACGGCATTATTACGGTTAAAATGCCTCACAGGACTACGTGGGCGGCTATTCAGCACCCTGAGTTCGGCCATCTGGCATGGAAGGTGCCTGGCGGGAAGCACTTGAAACGCAACCGGCACTACAGGGCCTATCTGTTTGCCGGCAATCCTGCACAAGACTACAAGCCTTCGAGCCAATGGGTAGTTTTTCACTTGAGCCCTGCTGATGTGCTGCTTCAGGTAGACTCCATAATCAAGCCTGTCCGCAGTGACGTCGTGGAATATTATCTGCCTGTGGGCACGCACAGCTACCGGGCCGAAGCTCCGTTCTATGAAGTGGAGGAGGGGAGTTTCAACTTGTCTGACAGCGCCAGGATGGATATAGCCCTTAACCTGCAGCCGTTCTTCTCCTTCCTGACCGTGAAATTTCAGGGGCCGGAAGGCGATTTGTACGTGGACAACAACCCGGTGAGCAAGGAAGAAGCCACAAGCATGCGCCTCGGTGAGGGCTACCACAGGGTAGCCGTTTTCTGGGGCGAGCGCTGCTTTTACGATTCCCTGTTGTTCGTGGCCAAGGCGGAGAAAAAGGTGCTGGAATTGACGGAAAAGGATATGTATCCCCGCGATCTCCGCAAAACTGACCCGGTACCGGTCAATCCTCCAAAGTCTTTGGAGAACGGGGAACAACCGTTACGCGGTTCCGTAGTCAAACTCTTTTCGGCCGACCCTGAAGCTGAGATATGGCTCGACCGCGAGTGCGTTGGCAAGGGTCAGTGGGAGGGCTGGCTGCCGCAGGGCTTCCATATGGTATCTGCCTTGAAGGACGGTGTGGAATCGGAGCCGACAAGTGTCTGGGTTGAAGATGATTTCCCGCAGGAAATTACCCTTAAGGCCTCCGGCATCGGTGTCGGATTGCTTAATATACATTGCAATGTTTCCGGCGCCGGCATCGATATAGACGGAACCGATTATGGCGAGGCGCCGCGTATCGTCAGGCTTGATGCCTCCCGTCGCTACAAAGTAACCCTTTCAAAGGACGGTTACAAAAGCACTTCCCGGAAAGTCGCCCCCAGAGGCAACCACATGGTAGAAGTTTACATGAAATTAAAGAAAAAAAGGATATGAAAGCATCCATTGTACAACTGCTCGACAGCGCAAAGAAGAAGATGAGCGGCTATGCGGCCTTGTTCAATTACCGTTTGATGAACCTGTGCGTCCTGGCCAGTCCTGAAGCCCTGCTGCCCGTGCAGGTGGAGGTGGGCGGTGAACTCCTGCCGATTGAGCAGGTGGCCAAGGCCCGGAATGCGGAAGGCCGCGAGGACCAGTTTGAGATTTACCCTCTCGACAAGGACTGGCTGTTTCCCATTGTCAAGGGCATTGCGGACGTGCATCCGGAGTTCAAGATTGAGATCAAGGACCTTGAAGACGGCGACGAGGAAGACCTTGAAAACAAGTATATCCTGGCCACCATGCCTCCGGTGGATGATGTACGCCACGATGTGCTTACAGATGCAATCGGAGTCCTTTCTGACGCGTGTGACGCAAAGATAAAGGCAACATTCGATTACTATTCAGCGCAGATTCCCCTCGAACTTGTCGGGGCTTCTGCCGAGGATCTTGATGAAGCCAAGAACGCGTTGCAGGAGGTCCACGACAGTCACGACGATTTATGCAAGCAGTTCCGCGCAGCAAAGGAAAAGGAAATCGAGGATGCCTATCAGCAATTCCTTGCGGAAAAGGCAGAGAAGCAGGCAAAATTTGAAGAAGAAGTGGCCGCCCGCAATGAGCAGGCCGCACAACAGATGAAATGGACACCCGAAAGTGAATAGTCCCTTCATACAAGAAAGGATATCCAACGCCGGAATTATGGTGGTAGGATGCGGCGCCCTGGGCAACGAGGTGCTCAAGAATCTCGCGCTCATGGGGGCGGAGCACCTGACCGTGGTCGACTTCGACCGGGTGGAAAACGGCAACCTGAGCCGTTCCGTCCTGTTCCGCAAGGAAGATGCCGACAAAGGACGTCTCAAAGTGGATGTGGCGGCGGAGCGCCTGCGCGAAATGAATCCGCGTCTGGAGGTGCGTACCATATGCGGTGACATAGCATACGACGTGGGCCTTGGCATTATCCGGGAAATGGATGTTGTGATAGGCTGCGTTGACAACCGTTGGGCGCGATACTGCATTAACCGTTTGTGCATGCGGGCAGGTATCCCATGGGTTGACGGGGGTATCGATACTCTTGAAGGGACGGTGCGTGTCTTTGCCCCGGGCAAGAACTGCTACGCCTGCAACCTTGGCCCGGAGGGCCTGAAAGACCTTGCATTCCGTATGCCTTGTTCCGGGGTCATCAGACGCAGCGAGCAGGCTGGGAAGGCTCCCACGACCTCCGTCATCGCATCGGTGATAGGGGCCGTCCAGGTGCAGGAAGCGTTGAAACTCCTTTACCCTGAGCAACTTGCCGAAGGTGAGCTGACATCGCTCTGCGGCAAGATGTTTTACTACGAGGGAGCTCGGTTATCCACCCGGCTGCTTGACTTCCGTGCCTACGATCCCGATTGCCCGGTTCACGGGCGATGGGAGCCCGTGCGTAAGACGGCGGTATCGGATTCGATGCCCGTGGGACAGGCGCTCGTCATGCTTGCGGATGAATTGCAAGACCCCCGGGTGACTCTGCACCTCATGGGAGACTGCTTCGTGGATTATGTGCTTCGCCGTGACAATGACGTCCGGCGGGAGGTTATGCTGCCCGGCAGGAAAGTGGAGGCCTGGGTAGAGCACGACGATGAACTTGGAGGCCTGCCGTTTAGCGCGCTTTACCAGCATGAATTCAGGGAGATAGATACAGACTTCCCGTACAAGTCGCTAACGCTGGGCCAGCTTGGCGTCCCCTCACGGGATGTGTTGCCGGTATCGGCCCCGACTGGAGATTATTATATGGAAATGGCATGAATGTGAATACGCAAATACCGGAGATTGGTGCCGAGATGCTGCTCAACCTGCTCTATCCGGAGCTGGAGGAGAAGTGGATTGCCCATCACGACGGGACTTTCTATCGTAATTACAACCAGGATGTGCTGTCGCTGAGCCTTGAAGAAGGCCGGGTGTGGCTGTCGCGCGACAGTCTGCTCGGCTTGCTGCCCCAGGGCGTGCTGTCAGGGGAGGAAGACCTTAAGAAAGGCGACTGGAGTGAGAAGCACAAGGAACTGGAGAGGCGGATCAAGATACTGTCGGAGGCCTTCCTGCCTATAGATACATTTGCTTTCCGTCGCCTGCTCAAGGCGGAGAAGGGCGTGGAAGATTTGCTCGGTGATAAATTAAGCTACATTCTCAAGAACTATTTCGGATATGACCTTGAGGCCGAGCAGAATCCCTATGTAAGGGAATTTGCCGTGCTTTTGCCCTGCATCCGGGAACGCAGGGGGGATTTCGCCCTGATCCGGAGCCTTCTGGCGTCGGTTTTTAACTGCGAAGTAAAAATGTCGGAGCGTCGCTACAGCCAGTCGGACAGCAGCAGGCAGTGGTTGCCCGAACTCCGTTACGAACTTTTTATTCCCGGGCTGACTGCCGGGGAATTCCGTGACCTGAACCGTGACATCCAGCCGCTCCGGGACTTTCTGAGTGAGTGGTTCATGCCGGTTGAGGTGCATTTGGAACTGCTGGTCAAACAACCCCGGGCCGCCCGGACCTCATCAATTGAGGGCGTCCTGGACTATAATACTGAATTGTAACAAAGGTGGCTATGGATATTAATTCGAGAATCAATTGGATGCCGGGCATGGAGCTCACCGCCCAGACTTTCAAGGAACTGGACGAGAATCTGGACATGCGTCAGAGTATTGCCGTCCGTGCGGCAATAGGTGCCGCCAGGCTCGGCCTCCTGCCGGGTGCTCCGTTCGCCTGCAATGGCGTATTTGTAAAGAACACTTACGAAATAGAGCGTTTCCGTTGCCTGGCCGTACTGCCGTCCGGGAGTATCTTCGACGCGGACGAGAGGGTTACGATTACAATTCCCCTGCTGTTCGGAGACCGGTATTATCTTACAGCCGCCAGAGGCAGGGAAGAACGCAGTTTCGAAAAGGAGGATGTCCCGTATGTTTCCGCCAATAATGTTTATGCCATCCACACCCTGGAGGAGCTCGGGAAGGAAGACCTCTTCCCGGTGGCCCGGTTCAGTGTGTCCGAAGGGGTGTTCTCTGTGGATTCCGACTACATCCCGCCTTGCCTGCTTCTGGATTCCGACTCCCGCTTTGCGGATTTCGGCGCCGATTATACGGTGAAGCTGCAGGCGCTTGCGGAGCACGCCAGCATGGAGGAGGGGGAATGCAAACGGGCCCTTCTAAGGTATCTTTTCCTGCTCAAGGGCTACCGTTGGGACGGCAGCGTGCGCGATTTCGTGCAGCTCACGCAGGAGATTGCCCAGGCGATTGATTATTATATAGTTACTCCGCATACCGAGGCGCCTGTCGCCATACCTTCCCCTAATCAGTACGACATACAGCAGTGGCTAAAGTGGCTGTCAGATTACCTGTCCGCCGCCCGAAGCGTAATGGACACCGTTGTGCTGGAAGACCACAGCATCGACTACGAAGCCCTGCTCGCCCAGGCCAAAGCAGAACTTTACGAGCGCCTGAATCCCGAACTCCGTGAGCAGCTCCTGCTCCAGATCAAGGAAGAATTGCGGGAGGAGCTCAGGGAACAACTGTCTTCCAGCCTGATGAATTTCATCAACGGGGAACTCAAGCCCGGACTTCACGACACGCTTTCCGGAGAACTCGATCCTTCGTTGCACGAGCGGCTGTACAATGAGCTTTATGAGGCCCTTTACAATGCCCTCTACGTGCCGGAAGAGGCGGAAGAAGTTTTTTATCCCATGTTGTAAGCGCCTATGAGAAGTATTGCTATTCCACTGCAAATAGACAAAGGCGCCCTTACAAGGACCGAGGATCCTAAAAAGGCTATCGACAGCGCCCTTGCACTGCTTATGACCACGCCTTGCTACAGCTCGGCTGCCGATCCTTATTACGGCTTCGTCTTCAATAATCTGCGCTTCGAGATCTTCGACGAGAACGAAGGGGTCGTTTACAATTCCTCCGGCACGCGCAGGTTCCTCGAGGGCTGGGACGGTCTTTACGACAAGAAAATATCCGGCTCGTCCAATAACCTCAATACCTTTGCATCTGAGCTGAAGAGAACCATAGAAGCCTATGAGAAGCGGCTGAAGGACATCAATGTCTCTATGACATATATCCGCGAGGAGCGCAAAATTTACGTAACGGTCAAAGGGGTGATTGTGGAGACCGGGGCGAAGTACCAGTATTTAACCATCATCAACGTTTGGAAGTAAGAGATGAAACAGATGCTTTTTGAAACGCGCCAAAAGGCCGATGAACTGCTCAGGGAAGCCCTTTCCATCTGGCGTCAGAGCGATCAGGTGGATGCTCTTGAGGGCATCGAGAAAGATCCTGTCTTCTCGCTGCTGATGATGGCGCTCGCTTATCAGGCGAATGAACTGGACAGCGAACTTGAGCGCCTGAAGACGGAAGTCCTGGAGGACTTCGCCAAACTTCTCGTGCCATATGAAAAAGGGCATGCCATACCGGCTACGGCTGTGGTTGAGACGGCCCTTCAGGAAAACGTCCCCGAAATGACGATGGGTGAGAGCCAGGTTTTCAAACTCTCTTCCGAGTATCCATTCATTCCGCTTTTGGAGACACGCATTCTGAACGCCGAAGTAAGCAGCGTGGTCAGGCTTGACGGGCGCCGCTGGAAGGTGTCGCTCGGTTTCAATCAGCCTGTCACCGACCTGTCACGCTTCGCCTTCGCTGTAAAGGATGTAAATTTCAGGGATATTGTCTTGACTGTCAAAGGCAAACCGCTGCCGCTCATACGTCCGTGGCAGTACGCGGAACTCCCCCTTGTATCTTGTTTTGCTCCGGAGTCTATGACCTATAACCTCGGACAGCAGCAAATGCTCTCTTCACTTCCGATGGACCTCTTTGCAAGGCAGAATATCCGGTACTACATTATAGACTGTCACTCGCCCAGGCAGTTTGTGCCCTCTGAAACGGAGAAGATAGATCTGGTATTTGAATTTATGGGTATCAGCGATGATTTCCATTTCGACAAGAACTGTATCTTGCTGAATCCGGTAGTACTCGTCAATGCCCAGGTCAACGAAGCGACCCTGTCATCGGCCGCTCCGCTTGTCCGTATTGCCGGCGGAGAAGGAAGCGGCAGCGATGCGGAAATCAGCAAACGCCAGTTCATGCATCTTGTGCGTCCGTTGGAGAGCCAGCTTTTCAGCAATCTCGAACTTGAGGTCAGGGGCGTGGCCGGCGACCGTTTTAACCAGGGCAGCCTGGTAAAACTGCTCCAGTGTATCATTACCAAGTATCACTCCGATTTCTACGCTTTCCAAAGCATCAAAGGCGTAACGGCCGACAACGCAATGTTCCAGCTGGAAACGGCCCTTTCGCGTCTCAAACAGGAGAGTACCCAGAACCTGCTGCGAAGCGTCTCAGGCGTTTACCTTATGCCGAGGGGACTTGCAAAGATGAAAGGAAAGGAGTTCAGCCTCAATGTAAAATATCTGACCACGGCCGGTGCTGCACTGAATTCCATCCTCCGCGAAGACAGCACATTTTCCGTTCCGTCCGGTTTTAATCCATCAGCGACCCGCAGCGTAGCCGCTCCCGTGCCGGGGACGGACGAAATCCGCGACGAGGCGGCACTTGGAAGCATGTTGCGATACTATATGGTGACCGGCGACCGTATTGTTACGATGGCTGATATCAAGTTGTTCTGCATCAAGGAGTTGATGGTAAAGTATGGAATCAGCGCCGAAATGATCCGGCATTTGCGTGTCGACAAGCGGCTGCAGCGTGACGCCGCAGGATGCGGGTATGAGATTGTAGCTGAAATAACGCTCGCCGACAGTTCGTTCGTGAAACGTAATTTCGCCGACAAACTCCCTATGGCGGAACTTTTGCTTCAAAAGATGATAGAAGTCAGAAGTGCCAATATCTATCCGATACAAGTCAGTATTGCAATTGAAGAAGATAAGTAATTGAAATATGGAAGATTTCTTTTTGGACATTGTTTACAAAAACAAGAAAGTGCGGTTCAAGGTGGTGAATCCCAATGCCCCCATCAGCCAGCTGATGAGTAATTTGCGCCATGCAATCGGCAGTGACGGAAGGTTGATTTTCGATTTCCCTTCCATCGATGATACGGGAGCTCCCATGGACTATTTCTTCGGGGTGGAAGACCCTGCGGTGCACGAGGTGCGTGTGCTGCGTCCCAGAATAGGGCGGACCGACCAGACGCTGGCCGATTATAATGTGCAGAATGGGGACACGCTGTTCCTCGTTCCCGACCCCTTCCCGGGTTAATGAAACATAATGAGGAGTGACAGTTACATACCGGAGCATCTGAGCGGGCGCAACCGTCGTCTGCTCTACGAATGGCGGACGCTGGAAGATCGGTTCGGCGGGCGTAATGACATTGATGTATCGGTGTCGCGTACCAACGCCGATGGGCTTCCCGTGCGTTATCTGGTTGACTATCACATACGAAGCATATGCGGTGTGGAGCAAGTTGAAAAGTTGGGTGAAAAGGGTGTGTCGAACCCTCCGCTTTTCGCCGACGCTTTCCAAATGGAGATAGACCTTCCGGCCAGTTATCCGTGCGTCGACGGCGCTCCTGTGTTCCGCTTTCTGGTAAGCGATTCGCAAGGACTTCCGCTTCCGCATCCCTGGCATCCCAACATCCGCTTTTTCGGGGATATGGCCGGACGTGTGTGCCTGAACATGGATGACAGTTATACTGACATTGCATGGGGCGTGGACAGGATTGCGGGTTATCTGCGCTACGATTTGTATCATGCCGTGGCTGAACCTCCTTACCCGGAAGATATGCAGGTGGCTGCATGGGTGATACGCCAGGGAGAACCAAATGAGTGGATTTATTTTGACCAAGACTGATCATGATTAAGAGTATTATATTAAGATTTCTTCCGGCTCTGGTGGCGCTGTGCCTGGCGGCATGGCCTGCCCCGGCCCAGACCATAAAGACCATCGCCGTCAGCAACGGGGCTTCGTACACCGACCATGTGTCCCTGGCAAACGACTCCAGGGATATGGACGTGCTGATCAAATTTGTCTTTGACGAACAGAAGAACGTGTTGACGGTCAGCGCTTTGTCATATCGCAGTCTTTTCGTGTTCAGGGAGGCTGCACGTTATCCTATGGTTGTCAAATGCGGGCGCCTTCATCCCGAGTTGCTGCCATACGTCGTGGAATACAACCCCGACAGCAGGTTCAAATTGTCCAAGTCCTTGAAGAAGTCTCTGCCACGGCCGAGGAGGGAATATGTATTCAAACGCTGGATAGAGTACGAAGGTCTGCAGCCTGTTCCTTCGGAATACAAGATGGTGAATGACTATATAGAGCAGTCTTTCGACATTCTCCAGAAACGGAATTATGTAATAGTGACGCTCCGTGACCTGTATGTGCTGGAGCGTTCAGCCAATGATCCCGATCTGTACAAGCTGCTCGAGGGCCGGGACCTGAACATGAGATACCAGGTGGAGATACGCCGCAACCCGTGTCTGGGCCTGGAAGACGAGCTTGAGGCGGCCCGAAAGATATATGAGGACGTAAAGGCGGCTTATGAGACTTTGAAAAACACCTATGCAGGCGGTTCGGTGCCATCTGAAGAAGCTCTCAAGACGTTCCGTGAGACTCAAGGCCTGCTGCTCACCCAGTTCCCGGCGCGGCAGAACGTACAGCAGTGCCCGGATATACGCGAGACCATCGACCAGTACAATAATTATGTGGATTCCATCGCTTCGATGACCTGCAAGGTGCGTCCTGCCGAGGCCAGTCCGGTGTGGGATGACGGGAAGGGCCTGGATACCAAAATGGTGTATTCCCAGGCCCGCCAGCTTGACAGGGCGGTTGCCCGCTGGCTTGTCAGTAAGGATGAACTTGAGCGTCAGGACCTGGTGACCGAATGCCTCGACATCATACAGGACATGTCGGCCATGATTCAAAGGCATAAATCTTTGACTCCCGCCGAGCAGAAGGCCGTGAAAGTATACCGGGAAGCGGAGCAGTATTTCAGGAGGACTTGCAGACAATAGTATATGCGCTTGAAACTGATTTCATATCTGACGGTACTTGTACTGGCGCTTCTCCCTTTCGGAGCCGGCGCCCAGGACAAGCAGGCTTCCCAGCATCTTGACCCGGGAGTCCGGCTTGAGATTCAGGGCCGTCTCACCCAGTTCCTGGATAATATGGAACGGGTATATGTTTCCTGCAAGGCAAAGTTGCCGGTGTCGAATGACATGCAGCTCACAGACGGATATTTGAGAATGCTGAATCATCGTCTGCGCTCCATCGAGCAGAACATGAAATCGCTTGATGTGCGGTGGAACAACTACATACCCATGCAGCAGTGGGAAATATCCCAGGACGAGAGGCTGATGGACTATGTGGAACGGTATGAGATGATGAAGCAGGAGGCATCCGATTCGCTGGAAGTCAGGAAACAGATGGTGGCGGCGCTGCAGGCGTTTTCGGAGGCTCAGTCTTTCATGGCGCGTGTGGACAGCACCTACAATTCCATGGGAAAGAGGGCTTTCGAACTTTCCCTGACATCAAAGACGGCACCGCTGCTTGAGAAACAGAAGATGAAGGAACAACTGCTTTTCGCATCGGTACAGGAGAAATTCGACCAGGCAAAGGAGGCTGAAAAGTTCCATCTGGTGTCGGAAAAGCGCATGGAGGCGCTGGAGGATAGCTATGCGGCGCTGAAAAACAAGTCCGACACAATACAGGCCATGACTTACAAGCCCCTCATCCAGCGAATCAAAGACTACCTCCTGGGGCTTGCCGCAGTGGCGGTGTTGCTGATGTTCGTGAATATGGTGCAGGCCAAGATCAAAGCGGCCAAGGAGATGCGCGAGAACATGAAGAAATACAAAGATACGTTGAAACTGAATGGTAAAGATGACTATCCGACCATATAATGTAACGTTGCAGAGATGAAAAGAATCAAAATATATTTGCTGCTTTTCGCGGCGGCTCTCGGACTGACGTCGTGCGAGGGGATATTTGCCCACCTTGGCGTGGAAAATCCTGCCGACCTGTTCGAGTCTGTCGGCACCATCGTCGGCAGGACGGATGCGGGCAAACAGGAGAAAATGGTCGTAAACAAAGTGGAGTTCGCCCCGGACTACAAGACATTCAGCATATGGACGCGTGTGGTGAATGACATAGGCCCTTATGCCCTGACCGATTCGAGCGACGTCCGTATTGAAGTGGAGGAGTATGACGACGGGGTCAGGACTTCGCGTCGGGTGCAGCCGAAATTGGTCAAGGCTTGGAACACCGAGAGTGACCAGATAAAGGAACTGGGTCTTAAAGTGCTGGTGCTGGTCGATTTGTCTTTGTCGCAGGACCAGATTGATGCACAGCGTGAGGCCGTTCAGGAAATGCTGACCGTCCTGAATCAGGACAATCTCTTTGTGGCTTTTATGTCCGGTAATTCCGTAAGCCAGACAAGAGCCGTTACCGATTATATCCTGAAGCAGTATTTCGTTCATGAGTCATCCAGCAAGTTTCTCTACCGGTCCATCCTTGAAAAGGCCCGCGAAATGGCCGCCGGAGGTGAATTCTGGGCCGGTGCGGAAAAACTGGACCTGGTTGTCTTTTCTGACGGGAGGGTTTACGACGACAACGACGAGCCCATTGATCCCAACCATTTCAAGATGGAAACCGAGATGCTGCATTCGGACGTCACTGGCGGCGGCAATGTCAGCGTGTCCTATGTCAATTTCGGCAGGAGCGTAGCGGACGGTGATGAAGGAGACGCCACGAATGTGCTTACCTCACTCTGTGAGACTACTGGAGGGGCATATTTACCGAAATTCAGCTGGATAGTTCTTGAAAATACTATGCTGGACGGTAACGACGGCGACTTCGCATCCAACCGTTTCGATTTTGTGAATCCCGACAGGAAGGTGTACCGCGGCGACAACAACCAGCTTAAACTCAAGTTCTTCAGCATCAAGGACGACAAGCTTATTGCAACTGCTACTGCAAATATCAGGGAAGGGACCCTCTTCAGGCCCATTATAGTGCACGGAGAGACCTTGTGGGAGGTTATTCTCCAGGGCTTGAGCGTTGGCCTGATAATCCTGCTGCTCATTTATCTGGTAGGCCAGTTTATTGTCCCGTACATCCGATACAGGATTTTCCTCAAGAAATATGTAGTGGAGCATACCGGCGGCAATATGGTATTGGGCGATGTGGCCGTGGGCCAGACATGCTACCTCTGCAAGGCGCCTTTCGTCAAGGGCGACAAGGTTGTGGTAAAATGCGAGCACACAATGCACAAATCCTGCTGGGACGAGAATGAGTATCATTGCCCCGAGTGCGGACGGCATTGCGAACATGGTTCGCACTTCTACAACAAAGAGCATCTCTTCGACAGGCGGAACGCTTCGTTCTATATGAGATGGCTGTTGATGGCGGTTCAGGCTTCCATCTGCGCCTGGGTGAGTTTTTCGGTGTGGTCCCATTTTGCCACGAAGCACATTCTTGAGTATATACTCCCGTCGGAACAGTTAAATGTGGACCAGTTCGGTACGCATCTGAATCAGTTGCCTTCCTACGCCTTCATGATAGCGTTCTTCCTCACCTTGGGGGTGGCCTTCCTGGCTATCCCGAGGAAGCGTTTCGGATCTTTCATGGGACTTTTCCTCAGGGCTCTTATTTCTGCCGTCGTGTCGGCAGTGCTTTTCCTGCTGGTCAGTGTGGTATGTATTACGCTGCACCTGGAAGCCGCCAGTTTCTTTATTAATCTCATACCGTGGATACTGTCCAGCTACATTATTGCCGTGGTAGGTACGTATGGCACACGGATCAAACTTAAGAAATCCATCCTTCTGGTTGCCGTGGGAGTATCGCTGATATCGATGTACATGTGGTCCTCGCTCTATATGCTGCTGGCTGTCGACTACCGTGTGCTGCTGCTTTTCAGCTATATGATCTATGCCATAGGCATGGCCCTTTCCATTGCGTCCGCAGCGCCCAAGTCGGAACATTATTTCCTTCACGCCCAAGGAGCGGTAAAGACCATGGACATTGCCCTTTACAAATGGTTCAGGGCAAATCCCAATGCTGTAGTGACACTTGGCAAGTCGGTTGACTGTTCTTTGCAACTTAGCTGGGACCTGCAGGGCAATGTGGCGCCAGTGCATGCGGAGATAACAATGAAGAAGGGCATTCTGCGCCTTACTCCGCTGGAGGAGGGCGTTACGATGTCCGGGAAGAAGCTGAAGGTTGACAAGCCGGTCAAACTTTACCACGGAAGCCGTTTCCAGATAGGCCAGACCAACTTTACCTATCAGGAAAAGGATTTATGATTCCGCTGACGGCGCCTTCAGCCACCAGCTGCCGTCTTCCAGCATTTCCCTGAACCTGCGGCCGAAAATGGCTCCGTAGTGGTTGATCAGGTATTCCTGCCTGTCGGGACCCTCCATGAACAAGGAGCCCAGACTCTCCGTGTCGGCTACCAGCAGGCTTTCCGCCCCCGTCCTGACCAGGGCATACAGGGCTATTCCGAAGAAATGATACCAGGCGCCGTAGTTGTCCCCGAGTTCTTCTGAGTCATGGCGTATGTAGGCCAGCTTTTTCTGGAGCGGGTCATACTCGCGGCCTTTCCTGTGTGGCCGGTTGGCGAGAACGTTCTCGCAGGTCAGGAAAGTCAGGTAGATATTGCCGTTGTTCAGGACATAACTTTCGGCAAACGCATCGTGCAGGCGGACGCCTCCGTCGGGATAATCCATTAAACGTTCCAGAAGATATTTCTCCTGTCCTGTGGCACAATAGCGGGAAGTCCAGCCGCATGCCAGGCACAGGAATAGCTTACTCCGCAGGAACAGTGGGCATGGGAAATCCTGCTGCAGGCCCGAGACATGTCGTCCCAGGCGGTGCCAGAAGCCGTAATTCATATATGCCCTTGCTTCCGGTGACCATTCGTGCTCCTGGCCGATGACGGGGAAGATGGCCGGGAAATTGCCGCGCATGATGCGGGCGCAATCGTTCAACAGGGAATCGTTGTCGAAAGGCAGCGTCCTGCCTATCTTGAATGAGGGTTCCTGTTGCCGCTGCAATTCGTATTGCGGCAGGTTGCCGTTGGCGAGATAGTACAGAATCTTGATGGGTATAGTGTCAAGCTGACGGAT
>JAFZBM010000169.1 GCA_017561765.1 Bacteroidales bacterium
CACAGGAGTGGCATTGACAATAATATTGCAGCCGCGGTAGCTCTCGGCGTCCGATATCTGCAGCTGCCCTTCCGAAGGCCGCCGCACGGCGTTGACAACCGATGCCGCTCCCAGCGAGCGGGCCGCGGCAGCCACTGCCTTTGCCGCCCCGCCGGCGCCCAAAATCACCACCCTGGCGCCGCTGAAATCCACCCCGGCATGTCTTGCAAGGGCTATGAAGCCGTCGTAATCGGTGTTATATCCATATAGTCTGCCGTCCCTGTTGACGATGGTATTCACGGCTCCTGCTCCCCTGGCGGACTCTCCAAGCTCGTCCAGATAAGGCATCACCGCCTGCTTGTAAGGAATGGTCACATTTATGCCCCGGAAATCGCGCCGCTGCAAAAAAGAGGCAAGTTCCGACGGAGCAAGTTCACATAACTCATAGGGATCGGAAGAAAGTCTCCCGTGGATTTCGCGGGAGAAACTGTGTCCGAGGTGCTCGCCTATCAGTCCGTAAAGCATTCTATTTCAAGTAATCCGTTCCGAAACGCTGAGCCAGGAGGTCGCATAACACTATTGCCGTAAGGCTGCTTACCACTATGCTCGCGCGCCGGACAATTGCGGGATCGTGACGCCCGCGAATCTGCAATTCCGCCTCTGTGCAACTGTCGAGATCCACCGAAGGCTGGGGCTTCCCTATCGACGGCGTCGGTTTCACTACCGCCCTGAATATCAGCGGCATACCGTTGGAGATACCGCCGTTCACGCCCCCGTTATGGTTGGTTCTGGTAAGCACTTTCCCTTCCTTGACGCAGAAAGCGTCGTTGGCTTCGGAACCGCACATGCCGGCCAGGGCAAAGCCGCTTCCGAACTCTACGCCCTTGATGCCTCCGATAGACATTATCGCATTTGCAAGCACGCCCTCGACGGAGCCGAACCAAGGCTCGCCCACGCCGGCGGGCAAACCGCATACAGCCGTCTCAAGAATGCCTCCAACTGAATCCTGAGCGGCCTTTGCTTCCAGAATACGCGCTTCCATGGCTTCGCGCACATCGGAGAGCACGGGGAAAGACATATCCTGCAGTTTTTCGATCTGCCCTGCGGAATCGGTTTCCGAGAAGCCTTCGTCCCGCACTCCGGCACACTCAAGTATGTGAGTGCCAATGGTTATGCCCTTGCGGCCCAAGGCCGACAGGGCTATGGCTCCGGCAGCCACTATGCCGGCAGTTATCCTGCCGCTGAAATGACCACCTCCGCGCCAGTCCTCGAAGCCTCCGTATTTAACGTGAGCCGTATAATCGGCATGCGAGGGGCGGGCAAGACCGCGTTCATAGTCGGCACTGCGCACATCCTCATTGGGGATCAGTATGGTAATGGGCGCTCCGGTGGTATGGCCGTTGAATACGCCGCTGACTATGCTGAAGGCATCTTGCTCGCGCCGTGCAGTATCCGTGGGGCCTTGAGAGCGGCGGAGCGAGAGCCTTGAAGCGATATATGTTTCATCAACGGGAATTCCCGGGGCGAGGCCGTCGAGTACGGCACAAATCATCGGGCCGTGGGACTCGCCTGCCAGAGTGAGGATTACGCTGGTGCCTATGCTATTTTTCATTCTTTCGTGCTTGAATTAGTTGCAGCAGTTCCGTGTCGTTTACTTCCCGGATGCTGTAAGTTCCTATTGTATCGACCGTTATGAGACGCGTGAGTTCTCCGGAGCGCTTTTTGTCGGAACGGGCGAAGCGCATCAGTTCTTCGGCGCTGAAGGGGTCGCTCACCGGCAGTCCGAACTTCCGCAGCAGTGTCTCGATACGGCTCCGCGCCTCCCCGAACGACGTGTAGGTCATTCCCGCCGCCACTGCCTCTCCATGCAGGAACAACGATCCCTCCTCCGGGGATATGGGAGATGGGGCATTGGACTTCGCTTCGCTCATCCCTCCCACGCATTCGCGTGGGCCCCTCCCGTTCACGTGGTCACGGGCGACCACGGTCCCTGCCCCATCTCCCATATCCCCGGAGGAACGTCCGGCGCTCTCAATGGCGTGGCCGATGGTGTGACCGAAGTTCAGGACGGCGCGGAGCCCCTTCTCGCAGGGATCGCGCATAACCACGCCAAGCTTGATGCGGAGAGCCGACGCGATTATATCCGGCAAAAGCGGCCTCACATCTTCAGCCGACTCCAGCAGGCGGAAAAGAGCCGCGTCGGAAGTGGCGGCCATCTTGATTACCTCCGCCATGCCTTCGGTAAAGAGCCTGGGGCTCAGGGTCTCCAGCACTGAAGTATCGACCAGCACTCCGGACGGATGATGGAACGCACCTACTATATTCTTGACTCCGTGGAAGTTGACCGCCGTCTTGCCGCCGATGGAAGAATCCACCTGCGACAGCAGGGTCGTGGGTACGTTATAATAATCAATGCCCCTGAGGTAGCATGCCGCCGCAAAGCCGGAAAGGTCGCCCACCATGCCGCCGCCCACAGCCACGATGGCGTCGCTGCGGGTAAAGCCACCGTCAAGCAAAGTGCCAAGGATGCGTTCCAGATTAACAATGCTCTTCGAGCCCTCGCCTTGAGGAAGGACCAGAAGGGAACCCGCAGGGCAATGGTCAAGAACTGCTCGGGGACAGGCTTCCGGCACACCGTCGTCGGTGACGACCAGCACCTTGCGGTCAAGGTTGAACAGCCCGGAAGCATCGGAAATACAATCCTTCCCGATGACTATGTCATAGGCGGTGCCGCCGGAGTCGAAACGGAGCAACATAGAAACTATACCTTCAGGCTATGGTACGACCCCACCATCTTGAGCCTGTCACACACGGTCTCCAGCTGGCGCAGCAGATCCCTGCCGTTCTCAGTTTCAACCGATCCTTCAAGTTCGGCGAAGAAATAATGGTTCCACAAAGGTCCCGCCACCGGACGGCTGTGCAGGCTGCTCATGTTGTAGCCGTGCGAACCAATGATATTCAATATCTTGGCAAGCGCTCCGGCTTCGTTGCGCACAGTAAACACCAATATAAAGTGCTCCCCTTCCATGCCCGGAAGAGTAGCTTTGTTCAATGCCCTTGAGAACACCGCGAAACGTGTGGTGTTGGACACCGAAGAATTGATGTTGGGTTCCAACACCTCCAGCCCGTACAGGACGGCAGTCTCGCGCGAAGCGATGGCACCGAGGGTTTTATCGCCCGATTCCGCCACCATCTTGGCTGCCTGGGCCGTATTGGAACACTCTCTGGACTCGAAGCCCCGCGCAGTCACGAACTTGGCGCACTGGGCCAGGGCCTGGGGATGGCTCAGCACAGTGCGGATATCCCCCGGCTTGGCTCCGGGAAGCCCCAGAAGGTTCTGGGACACGTCGAGTTCCAGCATCAGG
>JAFZBM010000018.1 GCA_017561765.1 Bacteroidales bacterium
CGAGCGGGAGTAGCTGCCGCCGCCGCTGGCTCCGGTGCGGGTAGGCCGGCTGCCGGAACCTGAATTGGAGCGTACGGCGCCGGTAGAGGTACGTGTGCTCACGCTACCACCGTTGCTGGTGCGGCGCGTCGTGTACATGCCTCGGCCGCTGTCCGTGCCGGTGGTGCGGTACATGCCGCTGCCGGTCGCCGAGTTGCGCGGCGTATAGACCATGTTGCCGCTTCTGCCGGAACGGGGACCCGGACCGGGGTTGTAGTAGGCATGGTCCCAATAGTGGCGATAGTACCAGCGGTCCATCCCGTACCAGCCTGCATAGCCGGCGCCCCAGTACCAGGGATCATACCAGCCGCCCCAGCTGTAGTAGTACGGGTTGTAACGGCCATAGTAGTAAGGGTAGCCCCATCCGTAGTAGCTGTCGAGCCATGCATATCCCCAGGTCCAGCTGTTGCCGTAGTAGGGATAGGAACTCCACCAGGGGTTGTACCAGGGTGAGTACCAGCCGCCGTACCAGATGGAGTTGGTGTACCATGGACTGTCGAACTTGTGGAGACGCGACTCATAGGTCTCGCCGTCCAGCAGTTCCGTTACCACGTAGAGATTGCCGTCCTCGTCTTTTGCAAGATATTGATCGTATTGACGCTGCCGCTGCTGTTCACGCTGCGCCTGCTGCTCGGCGACCATGCGGGCGCGCGATTCTGCAGTAGGGCGATAATAAATCCCGTCGTTGTACACCGATGAGGAATAGTACGCCGACGTTCCACAAGAGCTGGCAAGTGCCGCAAAAGCAAGGATCATCAGGAATCCGATTCGATTGTTTTTCATTTTTACCTCCTGTGTCAGTTTATTAATGAATTTTACGTATTTTTGCGTTCTATTGCTTGGACGCGTTTTTTGCCCGTCCGTTTAATTAATTGCAAATATATCAATTTTTATACCAATAAAAAACTATGGCAGAGGTTTCGAACAAGGAGGTCACGAACCGGGAGGACAATTATTCGCAGTGGTACAACAATCTGGTGGTCAAGGCGGATCTGGCCGAGCAGTCGGCCGTGCGCGGCTGCATGGTCATAAAGCCCTATGGCTATGCCATCTGGGAGAAGATGCAGCACCGTCTCGACAGCATGTTCAAGGAGACGGGACATGTCAATGCCTACTTCCCGCTCTTCATCCCCAAATCGTTCCTCAGCCGCGAGGCCGAGCACGTGGAAGGTTTCGCCAAGGAGTGCGCCGTGGTGACGCACCACCGCCTCAAGGTGTCTCCCGACGGCAAGGGCGTGGTGGTCGATCCCGACGCGAAGCTCGAAGAGGAACTCATCGTCCGTCCGACTTCCGAGACCATCATCTGGAACACCTATAAGAACTGGATCAAATCGTGGCGCGACCTGCCCATCCTGTGCAACCAGTGGGCGAACGTGGTGCGCTGGGAGATGCGCACGCGCCTGTTCCTGCGCACGGCCGAATTCCTCTGGCAGGAAGGCCACACCGCCCACGCCACCCGCGAAGAGGCCGTGGCCGAGGCGCAGAAGATGGTGGACGTGTATGCGAAGTTCGCCCGCGAATTCATGGCCATGCCGGTGGTCATCGGCCACAAGTCCGAGACCGAGCGCTTCGCCGGCGCCCTCGATACCTACAGCATCGAAGCCATGATGCAGGACGGCAAGGCCCTGCAGGCCGGCACCTCGCATTTCCTGGGCCAGAACTTCGCCAAGGCCTTCGACGTGCAGTTCGCCAACAAGGAAGGCAAGCTCGAGTATGTGTGGGCCACCTCCTGGGGCGTCTCGACGCGTCTGATGGGTGCCCTGATCATGTGCCACAGCGACAACAACGGCCTCGTGCTGCCGCCAGCCCTCGCCCCGATCCAAGTGGTGATGGTTCCCATCTACAAGAAAGATGAGGAGCGGGAGGCGATTCTGGCGCGCATGCAGGAACTTAAGTCGGAATTCGAGGCAAAGGGCCTGAGCGTGAAGATCGACGACCGCGACAATCTCCGGCCGGGCTTCAAATTCGCGGAATGGGAGCTCAAGGGCGTTCCGGTGCGCGTCGTCATCGGACCGCGCGACCTGGAAGGCGGCCATGTGGAACTCGCCCGCCGCGACACTTCGACCAAGGAGAATATCCCGCAGGAAGGCCTGGCAGACCATATTGCCGCGCTGATGGACGAGATCCAGCAGAACCTGTATGCCAAGGCCCTCAAGTTCCGCGACGAGAATATCCGCAAGGTGGACAGTTGGGAAGAGTTCCTGGTGGAAATCGAAAAGGGCGGCTTCCTGCTCTGCCACTGGGACGGTACGCCCGAGACCGAAGAGAAGATCAAGGAACTGACCAAGGCCACGATCCGCTGCATCCCCATCGATTCCTGCGTCTGCGAAGAGGAAGGCACCTGCGTGTACAGCGGCAAGCCTTCGCACCGGAGAGTCATTTTTGCAAGAGCTTATTAATCTGACATACCATGAAAAGACTGATTCTGGCCGTTAGTGCCATCTTTGTGACCCTGTCCCTTTTCGCCCAGGAAGCGGCGCCTGCCGCGGAGGCGGAAGCCCAGGTTCCGAAGGCGGAGTGGAACAAGGGCATCGCCACGACCGTCGGTTTTTCCCAGCTGTCTCTGATGCAGTGGGCGGCCGGCGGCGCCGGACAGCTGACGCTCAATACCTATGCTGACCTCTACGCCAACATGACCAAAGGCAAGATCCTTTGGGCTAATGAGTTGCAGGCTGGTTACGGTTTCATTGAGAGCTTCGAGACCGGCTTCAAGAAGAGCGACGACCGGCTGATTTTCGACAGCAAACTGGGCTACAAGGCCGCGGAAAAGTTCTATCTGTCGGCGGTCTATAATTTCCGGACCCAGTTTGCCCCTGGTTACAGCGGCGATGAGCTGGTTTCCGATTTCTTCGCGCCGGCTTATACCTCCCTCGGTCTCGGTATCGACTATACGCCGACCAAGAACATTTCCATCAACTTCGCTCCTCTTACGGGCAAGGTCACGATGGTCAAGCCCCAGGAACTCCGTGCGCGTTACGGCAATGCCGAAGACCAGTTCGCCCGCTTCGAACTCGGTGCCCAGCTGAAGGTGGACGCCAAGGTCGAGGTCGAGAACTTCAAGGTGGGCACCACGCTGGTCCTCTTCTCCGACTATCTCAACAAGCCGCAGAACATCAAGGTGCTGTGGGACGTGAACGCCGAGGCCAAGATCACGAAGTTCTTCTCGGTGACGCTCCGCACGAATATGATCTACGACGACAACGTGCTGGTTCCCAAGTTGAAGAAAGGTACCACCAACGAGTACTACGACGGCAAGGGCATCCAGTTCAAGGAGCTCTTCTCCATCGGCTTCGCCTATACTTTCGGAGAGAAGAAGAAATAGCGACCGATGCAGGACCGTTTCGACAAGGCGCTTTCGCGGCTGACTGCCGGACGGCCTGATGGCAGGGTGCTGCTGGCCGTCAGCGGCGGCATCGACTCGATGACGATGGCGGACCTGTTCTTGCACAGTGCGCTGCGGCTTCCCCTGGCCGTGGCGCATGTCAATTTTCAGTTGCGTGGCTCTGAGAGCGACGGGGACGAAGCGCTGGTGCGGCGCTGGTGCGAAAAGAACGGTGTCCCTTTTCTCGTTAAACGTGTAGAAACGGGTAAACACGCTTCTGAACGCGGATTATCCGTCGAAATGGCGGCGCGCGAACTGCGTTATGACTGGTTCGCGGAGCTATGCCGGGAACAGGGTTTTGCTTACCTGGCTGTTGCCCATAACCTCGACGACAGCGCCGAAACGCTGTTACTGCATCTGCTGCGCGGCACGGGCCTGCGCGGGCTTGCGGGCATCCGGGAGGATGTCCCGCTGCCCGGCGCGGAGGACGTGCGCCTGATCCGACCGCTGCTGGATTTCACCCGGCGGGAGATCGAATCCTACGCCGTCCGCGCCGGCGTGGAATTCCATGTGGACGCGACCAATGCCGATACTTCGATTGCGCGCAACCGCATCCGGCACGATATCTTTCCACAACTGGCATCCATCAACCCTTCGTTCCTCCGGACCTTCCAGGCCGAAATGAAGCATTTTGCCCAGGCCCAGCACCTGCTTGATGAAGTATATGAAGCTGGCAGAAAGGATTTTTGTTCAGAGCGGGAAGGGGTTATCCACATAGATATTCCGACCTTGCAGGGTAAGGGGCAGACGGACTGGTGGCTCTACCGGATTCTGTCGGATTTCGGTTTCAACGCCGACCAGCTTGCGCAGATCGAGCGTTCGCTCGATGCTCTGAGCGGCAAGGAATTCCTCTCGCCGACACATCGGCTTGTGAAAGACCGCAGGGAACTGCGCATCTATCCGTTGCCCGGCCCGGGCGATGGCGACCTGACAGCGCGGCTCGACGTGCGGACATTCAGCGTTCCGGCCGGTTTCGATCCGAAGCAGAAACCGGATGATGTTCTGTTTGTTGACGCAGATCTCGTGCGTCTGCCGCTTTCGGCACGCCCGCCCCGCGAAGGCGACCGCTTCCGTCCCTTCGGGATGCATCGCGGCACAAAACTCCTGAGCGATTTCTTCACCGACCTCAAGCTCGACGTAGAACAGAAACGCCGGGAGGTCGTCGTCACGATGCAAAAAGAAAATGGCGACGAAGTGATCGTCGCCATCCTCGGCCGTCGCATCGACGACCGTTTCAAGGTCACCGCCGCAACACGCTCAGTTGCCGCTCTGTCCTGGAAGGCCAAGTAGGCTTTTTTATATATTTGTTGTGTCAAATCCTTGAGATATTTGCGTATGCGCTTTCTTCCCGTCAGTCACCCCATGCATTGTTTGACCTTTGTCTTGGCGGTGGTCCTTCTCGTTTCCTGCGCCAGTCGCCGTACCGCCACCACTCTCAACGACGTCGAGACTTATATTCAGGTTCGCCCCGACAGCGCCCTGGCCACCATTAGGGCAATTGACACTTCAACCCTCACAACCCGCAGCCTCCGCGCCCACTACGCCCTGCTGCACGCCATGGCGCTCGACAAGAACTGGATCGATACGACGGATGTGAACGTAGTGATGCCCGCGGTGGAATACTACGGCCGGCATGGATCGGCTGACCAGAAAATGAAGGCGAATTATTATTTGGGCAGAATTCAGGAAAACCTGCACGATTACACGGCGGCCATCTTGTCCTTCACAATAGCCGAGGATGTTTCCACAGGATCTATCGATGAGCAGTTCAAGGGCTTGCTCTACATGGGAATCGCGAATGTCTATCGGGAAGTCCATAGTGTTGACAAGACATTGGAAAATACAATGAAGGCAAGGGAATGCTTTTCTGCCTCTGGTGATACCCATCGTTTTGATTTATCAACCGGACGACTTGCTATGGCCTTTCAGGAGAAACAGGATTGGTGTAAGGCAGATTCTCTGTATCAAGTGTGTTTGCAGAAGTTGAAGCAGGATACGGCATATATGCGGATATATCTTTCGCAATATGCAGTGATGAAAATCATTCAGCCTGAACCCGATCCTGAAGGCGCGATTAGCTTGTTGGCCATAATCTCTTCAGAATACGGCATGCCTTTGTCGATGCGGGATTATGGTGTCTATGCCTATGCTTCTGCTTTGCGGGGTGACGATAGTACGAGTGAAAAGATTCTTTCGATGATGTCCCGTCAACCGGAAAACCGTCGCGTGCAAGCCCGCTATATGTCGTATCGGATTGCAGAGCATAATGAAGACTACAAGCAGGCGCTCGATTTGCTGAAAGGCATATACAGACAGCAGGATACAACTGTTTATGAGCTGCTGGACAATTCAATAGCCCAGACGCTGCAGGAGTATTATGAAAAACAAGCTTCTGAATCGCAGCGCCAGTTGGTCAACCACCGGCTTATCTGGAGCATTGCGGTATTGTTCCTGCTATCCCTATTAGGAGTTGTAGCATATCTGCTCAATCGAAAGAGAGTTCGAGAAAGACAGGCTGCTGATGAACTGGTCCGTACGGAAGAGCAAGCGAACCGGATCCTGCAACAGACAAATGCTTCCCTGGAGTCGGACATTGCTGTCCTTCAAAAGACGTTCGCCCAGTTTTATCAGGATCAGTTGGAGCGGATAGGATCTCTCTGTGAGTCGTATCTCAAGGCGAGGGGCAGGGAGGATGAAGGAAAGAAGGAAGCGGTCTACAGAAGAGTGGAAAAAATAGTCAATGAAATAGCCCAGGACGATGAAAAGTATTCCCGATTTGAGTATCAGGTAAACCGGTATCTCGATAATGTAGTCGAACACTTGAAATCCGATTTAGGCAAAACCGGCATAGTTACAGATATGGATACCCGTTTCCTTTGCTATTCCATTGTTGGTTTTGATACGAATACCATCTCTATGTTGCTGGGTATATCCCCCGCCAACGTCTATACCCGTAGATCCCGCTTAAAAGATCGGATTCGTCATCTGGAAAGTCCATACAAAGACCAATATCAGATGTATATCAGCTTGTAAGACGATGGTTTTCAGCCTGTTATCACTATTTTTTTAAAAGCGTTTTTTATTCGGATTGTGACGGGGGGGGGGGGTAAAATGTTGAATTACAGGGAGTTGTGAAATTGCTCGCATCTTTTTTTTGTTGATGTAAGACCGTTTTTTTCAAGGATTTAATAATCGGCTGATTACCATTAAATTACAAGGGTATAAAATTGCCCTTGTAAGATTTTGGACGGGACTTTCGCTTGCTTTTTCAAGTAACTTTGAATTAACAAATTCGTACTATTATGAAAAAGCATTTGACACTCATTTTGGTTGTTCTTTTGGCGTCAACCATGAGCATTACAATTAATGCCAAGAATGATGATCCTGAGGGCGAGCCTATCCCCATTGAACTCAATGATCCTGGCGAAAGCGGAAATCCAATTATTCGGGGACCTATAGTTGTACCTGTCGCAGCCAGTTTCAATAGGACGCTTTCACATGTTAATGTTCAATTCCTCTCATATATAGGTGAGGTAGCCATTCAACTTACGAATCTATACAATAACGCAAGTGTTAATATGGCAATTGATTCTAATTTTGGTAGTTGTATAATACCCGTTACAAACGGGGTGGGCTTATATCAAATCAATTTGGTTATTGTTGGCGCTAGTTATACAGGTTATTTCATTGTATATTAAAAATGTTAAAGGATACTATTATGATTTCAAGAACAAAATTGATAAGATGCACAGTCTTTCTTTCGATGGCTTTTATATTAGTTTCCTGCTTAACGTTTGTGGAAAAACAAAGTAACACAGATGAAGAAAAGGGGTCGGTTTCTTCATTTGACATTAGTCAGATGGATGTTGAAGTTTATTTTAGTTTTAGTCATCCGTCCACAAAAGCTGAGCCTATAAGTATTTTACCTATTAGCTCTGAAGGAATAACTCTTGCCTATCTTGTCCAATTTGTAAATGGCTGGGAACTCATAGCCGCGGATAAACGCTTATCTCCCGTTCTTGCTTTTGATAATCAAGGCATTTTCCCTCTTGAAAACAATGGATTAAGGGTGCTTCTTTCAAATGATTTAGCGTTTATTGAAGATCTAAAGAAAGGGAACATCTCAATTTCTGAGCAAGATACGGTTGCGCAAAAAAACATATCTTTTTGGAATAGGATACTTGGAGTCCCTTCTATAGTTACAAAAGCTGAAGGGGACCCTGAAGAAGACGAAAAGTATTGGGAACTAGTTAGTATGATTGAGATAGATGGATTTGAAGAAACTTCTGGTCATTTAATTACGACTAACTGGTTTCAACTTGATCCTTGGAATATTTATTCTCCGCTATGGGGGCCTTCGTCAGATTTGCGTGACCCGGCTGGCTGTCAGGCGGTTGCAGGAGCTCAAATGCTTTACTATCTCCATAATAAAATAGGACTACCGTTAACGGCCCCAACTAGTGGATATTGTTCAGGTTATTCTACACAATTATCGGATACGACTCATTTTTCTCAATTCTTTTATAACTTTAATTCTTCTGCATGGCCTGCGATGGCAATCAATGAGCAAGATTGGAACCACTCGGATACATTGAGCGCTCTTCTTATTGGGTATGTGGGTAAATCTGTGGGTATGCAGTATTCCACTTTCCTTTCTTGGGCAGAACCTGAGAGTTTACCTCCTTTTTTGTCATCATTGGGAATACAATCCTCACTAACTCCATATAATGCGACAACTATTTTTAATAGCATTAAACAGTTAGAAATGCCGGCCATAATTGCAGCTCATGCAACAAAAACTACGAGCTATTTTGGATTATTGACGACATATTCGGATGGTCATGCTTTTATTGCTGATGACTATAAAGATGTTTATAGAATATTTCTTTGTACTTATCGTTGGAATTCTCACACAGAAGTTGGAGTACATCAATATGGTGAGATAATGACTGTTAGAGACACAATACACGAACAATATCTTAGAATGAATTGGGGCTTAAAACCACAGTCGCTCAATAACACGTATTATTCAACAAACAGTAATCATTTTCAAGTACACTTAAATGATACTACATATACTTTTCAATATCAGCAGAAGATGATATATGGTTTTTCTGCAGATGAATAGACTCAATGTTTTTCAATCAAAGTGCATCAGAAGAAAAGAAAATGAAGCATTTTATTATTGTTGTTTTGATATGGCCCGTTTTGATTGAAAATCTTTCTGCACAAGAGAGCCCCGTATATGATAAAGTTTTGTTTTCAGTTGAGGCGGGGGCATTTATGACAGGAGGAAACATCAATCAGGACGTTACGGGAGTTTCATTACTTCATGACGGCGCTCTGATGACAGGGGTTAGTGTTGGCGTAGGACTGCCCACAACCCGATTTTTAAATCTGGGTGCAGGAGTCGGGTATAGGTTTTACGAGAGTAGGAGCAGAGAGTCTCTTGCTGGAAGTAGAATGGCGCAGAAGGGGTTAAATAGTTTATTCAAAGAGCAGTCTCTGCCCGTCTTTGTGTCGGCATATCTATCGTCTTCAACTGAGGACCTGTCTCCTTTTTTTGCGTGTAAGGCTGGTTATAACTTTCTTACAAAAGAGAGTGTTAGGGATGCGTACATGCAATTCCAAAGATTCTTTGCTGACTGTTCCTTGGGCCTTCAGATCAATATGAAATCGGTTGGGATTCGCGTTGGTTTTGTGGTCATGTTCGATTCATTGCGAAATACGATTTCCGATAAACAAAGACTCATACCGAGTTATGGCGTACAAATCGGATTGGCTTCTCGACCGAGTCTTCGATGATCGCACGAGGATTTATCATTGTTCTTCTTAATGAATGAAGAATAATGAAAGAAAAACAAAATAAGTCTCTTTCTGTTCTTTTGATAGAGGGTCTATGTGATTGTGAGACTATCAACATCAAAGTTGACCATCCAAATGAATCAAGACGTGTATGAAGTTAAGAACAAACTGATCCGGGAAGTGCGGATAATTGCCTATCAGTTTCCTTCTGATATCAACGTCAAGGATTCAAACATAGATATCGACATCACGTCAATGGCAGGATATGTCATTAGCATCCATTTCGCTAATTAAGAAATACCATTCGATGGGTTAATGTAGCCACTAAGATTTCGAGGCAAAAACACTGTAGTTTATGGTCGCAAAACTGATAAAGAAGCACGACATTATCTGCACAAAGCTTATTATAAAAGATCAAAAAGAAGAAATGCTTAGTATCGGGCATACAGCCTTTCCAAAGACGTATCCTACTATTAAGAAAACCCATCTAGTAACCTAAACTCTAACACCATGAAGCCAAACTGCCTAAACTTGGATAAAACCATCCGGATAACACTATTGTCGGTTCTTCTATTCTTGTCTCCGGCACTCCATGCCCAGGATCCCATCTCTTTGGACAAGGTGAACTACATCGCTCTGTCTCCGGAGGCAGCGGCGCTGCACGATGCGGTGAACTATCCGGTGGAGGGTAACAAGGGCGTGCCGGACATCTCGATACCGCTGTATACGATCCAGTACGGGAAAATCACGATA
>JAFZBM010000019.1 GCA_017561765.1 Bacteroidales bacterium
AAGTCATTATGTAGTACAGCAAATCCTCCTCCGCCGGCGCCAGAATCCGATTCTCAAGATATGCCTCATCAGAGTTGACAGTATCTCCTCCGGCCCCCAAAGAATTGGGGTAAAGGGGGCCGGAGGAGACACTGTCAACTCCTGACGAAGCATCAGACGATTCACCGTGACCATTTCCCAATGCATTTGGGGTTCCGGAATTGCGGGACTCATTGCGCTGCCGCTCCCGGAGCGCCTCCTCCTGCTTGCGCCGCCTGTCCGCAGCAATACGCTGGAAAAGTATGGACGGCTCTATGCCGAAGCGCAGGGCCACCGTGTCGACATACACCGAACGCTTGACGGGATCGGGGATTTCAGCGATAGTATCGGCAATATCGTTAATCAGTTCCGCCTTCTTGAGCGGGTCGGAGCCCGCGTCGGAGAGCAGCAGGTCTGTCTTGAACTCTATGAAATCCCTCTCCCCTTCCGCTATGAAATTCTGCATCTCCTCAAGAGTATGCTTGCGTGCGAAGGAATCGGGATCCTCCCCGTCCGGAAGCAGCACAATCTTAACGTTGAGCCCTTCGGCGAGGAACAGGTTGATGCCGCGCAGGGCGGCGTGGATTCCGGCACTGTCGCCGTCGTACATGATAGTGGCGTTCTCGGTGAACTTGTGTATCAGCCGTATCTGCTCCACCGTGAGGGAGGTGCCGCAGGAGGCCACCACATTGGTGATTCCGAGCTGATGCAGGGTCACCATGTCCACGTTGCCCTCAACCAGGATGCACTTGCCGCTGCGGGAAATCTCGGCCTTTGCGAACCAGATACCCAGCAGGTTGCGGCTCTTGACGTAAATCTCCGTCTCCGGCGAATTGACGTATTTGGCCGGATTGTCGGCATGGAGGGTGCGGCCGCTGAAGGCAAGAACGCGCCCGCTCACGGAATGGATGGGGAACATCACACGCTCGCGGAACTTGTCGGCATAACTGCCGTCGTCGCGCTGTACCGCCAGGCCTGCGGCCACGATATATTCCATCTTGTAGCCCGCTGCAAGGGCCGCATCGATGAATGCCGTCTTGCCCGAAGGCGCCCAGCCCAGGCCGAAGCGTGCGATGGTGGCATCCTCGAGCCCGCGTTTGCGGAAGTAGGCAAGGCCCACCGAACGTCCCTCGGGAGTCTGAAGCTGTGCGGCATAGAACTTCTGCGCATATTCCGATACCAGCAGCAGGCTCTCGCGGCGCTGCCTGCGGGCAATCTCTTCCGCGCTTTCCTCCTCTTCAACAATGTCGATATGATATTTGGCGGCCAGGTAGCGCAGGGCCTCGACATAGGAACAATGCTCATGCTCCATGACGAAGCCTACCGCCGAGCCCGCCTTGCCGCAGCCGAAACACTTGTAAATGCCCTTCGATGGCGAAACGTAAAACGACGGAGTCTTTTCGTTATGGAAGGGGCAACAGGCCACATAGTTGGCCCCGCGGCGCTTGAGCGTCACGAAATCCCCCACCACGTCTTCAATTCTGGCTGTATCGAGGATAAGGTTTACTGTCTCCTGGGGTATCACGAAGCTATCTCACACAAGAA
The DNA here is from genome assembly GCA_017561765.1 of Bacteroidales bacterium. Lineage (GTDB taxonomy): Bacteria > Bacteroidota > Bacteroidia > Bacteroidales > UBA932 > Cryptobacteroides. The sequence goes on from JAFZBM010000019.1 coordinate 1,564, forward strand.
CTTGATGCGCACCAGGCGTATCTCCATTTCGTCATAGTCGCTTCCAAGTTCGGCAATGGCGTCAGCAACCGAATCGGACGCCGCATCTTCCTTGAAGTATTCGTATATCTCGTCCACTATATCCTCGTCGAGATTCTCGCGTATGTAATAATCGAGGTTGAGCGATGTCCCGGTGGACACAATTGCCTCTATTTCGCTCATCAGGTCTTCCATGTCGAGCCCGCGCGCCTCGGCTATATCTTCCAGCGACATGCATTTGTCGATGCTCTGGATTATGAAAATCTTGTTGGCCGATTTGCTGGGAGCGGACTTGACGATGAAGTCGTCGGGACGGGATATGTCATTCTCTTCCACATACTTGCGTATGAGCTTGACAAACTCGGCGCCGAACTTGCGCGCCTTGCCGTCACCCACTCCCTGGCAGCCCTTGAGTTCCTCGATGGTAATGGGATAGAGTATGGACATGTCGTCCAGGGCAGGGTCGCCGAATATAATCCATGGCTGTAGCTTGAGCTTGGAGGCCACGTCGCGGCGGAGATCCTTTAGCATGGCGAGCAGCACCGGGTCGCCGGCGCCGCCGCTGCGCATGGCGGCATTGGCGGCGAGGGTTTCTTCGTCTTCCTCATCGTCGGAGGCATCTCCGCCGGTGAACACCCTGTCCTCAACCATCATCAGCTCATAAGGATGCGCAAGGAACTCGCGTCCCTTGTCCGTCACTCCTATCAGGCCGTAGCTTTCTATCTCTTTTTCAAGCAGATGCAGTATCAGGCCCTGATGGATCACGGTGCACCAGAACTTGTCGCTCTTGTCCGATCCCTTGCCGTAGAGCGGCAGCGAATCGTGCTTGTAGGACTTGATCATGGCGTTGGACGCCCCGGTGAGGATGCCCGCAAGATGTTCTATCTTGAAATGCTCGGGCAGGGACTCTATCAGCCTGATGACCAGGCACATCTGCTCGCGGCCGTCAAACACGGGCTTGGGATGTACGCAGTTGTCGCATGCGCCGCAGTTGTCGGGGAGATAGTCTTCCCCGAAATAATTGAGCAGCAGCTTCCTGCGGCACTGGTTGGATTCGGCGTAGGCCACAACCTCGCCCAGCAGCTGGCGGCTGATTTCCTGCTCGGCCACGGGCTTGCCCTGCATGAACTTCTCCAGCTTCTGTATGTCCTTGTAGCTGTAATAGTCGATGCAGCGGCCCTCCTTTCCGTCGCGGCCGGCACGCCCCGTCTCCTGGTAGTAGCTTTCGATGCTCTTGGGAATGTCGTAATGTATGACGAAGCGTACGTCAGGCTTGTCGATGCCCATTCCGAAGGCTATAGTGGCCACTATGACGTTTATCTCCTCCGAAAGGAATGCGTCCTGGTTCTCCGCCCTGGTCTTGGCGTCCAGGCCCGCGTGATATGGGCGAGCCTTAATGCCGTTGATGCAGAGCAGCTGGGCTATCTCCTCCACCTTTTTGCGGCTCAGGCAGTAAACGATGCCGGACTTTCCGGGGTTCTGCTTGATATACTTTATCATATCCCTGTCCACGTCCTGCTTGTCGCGCACCTCATAATACAGGTTGGGGCGATTGAAGGAGGACTTGAACACGGCGGCATCCTGGATGCCAAGGTTCTTGAGAATGTCGCTCTGGACCTTTGGGGTGGCGGTGGCGGTGAGCGCTATTATGGGCAGACGGCCGATTTCGTCCACCAGGGCGCGTATACGGCGGTACTCCGGACGGAAGTCATGCCCCCATTCCGAGATACAGTGCGCCTCGTCCACGGCGTAGAACGAAATCTTGACCTCCCGCAGCAGCGATACGTTTTCCTCCTTGGTAAGGGATTCCGGCGCCACGTACAATATTTTGGTCTTGCCGCTCAGCAGGTCGGCACGTACATCCTCGATCTGCTGACGGTTCAGGGAAGAATTGAGGAAATGGGCGATCGTGCCCGTGCCCGCCTCGAAGCCGCGCAGCAGATCCACCTGATTCTTCATCAGGGCGATCAGCGGCGAGATGACTATAGCCGTCCCATCCATCAGGATGGCGGGCAGCTGGTAGCAGAGGGATTTTCCTCCGCCCGTGGGCATAAGCACGAAGGCGTCGCCTCCGTCAAGCAAATGTCTTATGACCCGTTCCTGGTCACCCTTGAACGTGTCGTATCCGAAGAACTCCTTGAGCGTCCTGTGGATGGTGGCGGAATCTATTGTCATCGGGGGTTAATCTAATGTGTGAATCGCAAGGCCTGAACGGAGCTTGGGTTCGAACCAGGTCGTCTTGGGCGGCATGATATTGCCGGTGTCGGCAATGTTGATCAGCTGCTGCATGGAGACCGGATAGAGAGCGAAAGCGACCTTCATCTCGCCGGAGTCGACCCTGCGGGAGAGCTCGCCGAGGCCGCGTATGCCGCCGACGAAGTCGATCCGCTTGTCGGTGCGGAGGTCCTTGATTCCAAGGAGTTTGTCAAGCACCAGATTGCTCAGGATGGTGACGTCGAGCACGCCGATGGGGTCGTTATCATCGTACCTGCCTGGCTTTGCCGTGAGGGTGTACCATTTGTCGCCCAGGTACATGGAGAAGTTGTGCAGGCCGGTGGGGCTGAACGGCTTGGCCGGACGGCCGCAGCGGGGCTTGGTGGCAACCGCCACATCGAAGTCCTCTTCCAGCGCATTGAGGAATTGCTCCTCGGTGAATCCGTTGAGGTCCTTGACTACGCGGTTGTAGTCGATTATGGCGAGCTGGCTCTCCGGGAAGCAAACGGCCATGAAATAGTTGTACTCCTCGTTGCCGGTATGGTTGGGATTCTGCGCTTTCTTCTCGGCACCCACGCGCGCGGCGGCGGCGGTCCTGTGATGGCCGTCGGCGACGTAGAAAGCGTCTATATCCTTCGTAAAGATTTCGGTGATGCGGGCGTTCACGGCGTCGTCGTCAATCACCCAGAAAGTATGGGTGAACTTGTTCTCGTCCACGAACTTGTATTCGGGAACGCCGGCCGCCGCCCGGGCTATGATGCCGCCGAGTTCCGCATTGTCCTTGAAAGCGAAGAAGACAGGCTCGATGTTGGCGTTCTGGATACGGACGTGAATCATGCGGTCGTCTTCCTTGTCCTTGCGGGTAAGCTCGTGCTTCTTTATGATGCCGTTGGCATAGTCGTCGGTGTGGGCGCAGAGGACGAGGCCGTACTGGGTGCGCTTGCCCATGGTCTGGGCATAGACATAATACTTTTCCTTATCCTCGCGGACCAGCCAGCCGTTCTTCTGCCAGGTCTTGAAATTCTCCACCGCACGGTCATAGGTGCGCTGTTCGTGCTCGCCAGCGATGGGCTCGAAGTCAATCTCGGGTTTGGTAATGTGCAGAAGCGACTTGGGGCCCGCCATCCTGCGGGCTTCCTCGGAGTTCAACACGTCATAGGGGGGAGCTGCGACCTCGGTCACAATATCTTTCGGAGGCCTGAGAGCTGCAAAAGGTTTTACTCGTACCATAGGAATTCAGATTATATTCCGAAGATACGAATAAAAAATATAAAAAGCAAATCCCCTTATTCCTTCTCGTCGTAGATGATTTCCTCTTCCTCCTTGTCTTCGTCGACGGGATCCTCGTCATCCTCATCGTCCTCGTCATCCTCGTCGTCTCCGAGGCCCAGGCCGGGAATCTTGCGCTGCTGCTGGGGCAGGTCTTCGAAGGCCACGTAGCCGTTTTCGAACTCAAGGGGTACGGGGCCCTTGGTGTCCACGATGACAGGGGAAGAAACGGAGCCCTGCTCCTCTCCTTCGAGGGTAATGGTCACGCTCTTGCGGGCGGCTATATCGTAGAAATAGACAAATTTGACTATGCCGTCGGCCACGGTGCGGGCAATGGATACGGCGTCCACGGTGCCGGAGCCGAGGTCCTGCAGGGCGTAGCGGGCAACCACGTCGCCTTTTTCATTGAAAGCCTTGAACAATATGGGCTGGTCGACCGTAAACTCAAGGTCGGCGCGGAGCCTTTTGTGGAATGTGTAAAGAGAGTTCTCCCCGTCCACCTTATAAACTCTGTAGAAACCTTTTATACCTTCCAAGGTAACCCTGTACTTGTACACCATAATAGTCTTTTCATGAAATCAATACGCGAAGATACAAAAAAACCGCTAACTTTGGTCCCTGATGAGCGATATTTACAAAAGTATTTCCACCCGCGGCGAAGGATTGTTCAAGGACAACGGCAGCCGTTTCATAGCGTCGGCATGGCCCGTGGAATCCGAAATGGAGGTGAAGGAGATAGTGGACTCGCTGAAAAAGGAATACCACGACGCGCGGCACCACTGCTACGCCTACCGCATTGGGCGGGACGGCGGCACGTGGCGCGCCAACGACGACGGGGAGCCCTCCGGAAGTGCCGGACGCCCCATCCTGGGGCAGATAGATTCGGCCGGGCTCAGCGATGTGCTGGTCGTGGTGGTACGCTACTTCGGGGGCATCAAGCTCGGCATTCCGGGGCTTATCCGCGCCTACAAAACTTCCGCCGCCGACGCCCTGGCCGATGCCACGGTAATCGAGAAAGTAGCCGGCAACTGGTACCGCATCGGTTTCGGCTATGACCGCATGCCACAGGTGATGAAAGTCCTCAAAGACCTCGACCTGCCGCAGCGGGAACGCGACTTCGGCGCTGAATGCAGCATTGAGGTTCGCGTCCGGGACTCGCTCAAAGAAGATTTTTTGGAAAGAACCGGTACAATCTGTACCTTTGTAGACTATTTATAACACTAACAATATGACCAAAGTTCATGTATTCAATGCGGGGCCCTGCCTCCTGCCCCAAGTAGCCATCGACCGTTCCATCGATGCGCTGAAAGATTTCAAAGGCACCGGTGTGTCGCTTATCTCCATTTCCCACCGCACCAAGGAATGGGAGTCGGTGATGGATGAATGCCGCGCCTTATGGAAAGAGATTCTAAATATCCCCGAAGACTACGAAGTTGTGTTCCTCGGCGGCGGCGCAAGCCTCGGATTCCTCTATGTGGCGATGAACTACCTGGAGAAGAAGGCCGCCTACCTGGATACCGGCGTCTGGGCCCACAAGGCGCTCAAGGAAGCGCAGGGCTTGGGCGAAGCATATGCAATTGCATGCTCCAAGGACCGCAACTACTGCTATATTCCCAAGGGCTACGAAATTCCGACCGACATTGACTATCTGCACATAACCACCAACAACACTATCTACGGTACGGAAATCAAGACCGACTACGACTGCCCGGTGCCTCTCATCGCCGACATGTCCTCCGACATCCTCAGCCGCAAGGTGGACGTGAGCAAATACGCCATGATCTACGGCGGCGCCCAGAAGAACGCCGGCCCTGCAGGCGTGGCTTTCTACATCATCAAGAAAGATCTGCTCGGCAAAGTGAGCCGCTACATCCCTACCATGCTCGATTTCCGCACCCACATTGACAAGGGATCCATGTTCAACACGCCCCCTGTGTTCTCCATCTTCGTTATGAACGAGACTCTCAAGTGGCTCAAGGGAATCGGCGGCCTGGACGCCATCCACGCCATTGACCAGAAGAAGGCCGACACGCTCTATGCCGAGATCGACCGCAACAGCCTGTTCCGCGGCACTGCCGACAAGGAAGACCGTTCCATCATGAACGTCTGCTTCATCATGGCCGAAGGCCGCGAAGAACTGCAGGATGAATTCCTCACCTTCGCCAAGAGCCGCGGCATGATAGGCATAAAGGGACACCGCTCCGTGGGCGGTTTCCGCGCCTCCCTTTACAACGCCTGCTCGCAGGAAGATGTCGACGCCCTGGTGGCATGTATGCAAGAATTCGAAAAGCTTCACATTTAAATGATATGAAAATACTTGTAGCAACCCAGAAGCCATTTGCGGCGGCAGCCGTCAACGGCATAAAAGAGATTCTCGAAACTGCCGGACACGAAGTGGCGATGCTCGAAAAATATGCGGCCCAGGAAGACCTTGTGGCGGCCGTGGCCGATGCCGACGCCATGATAGTCCGTTCCGACAAGGTGACTCCGGAAGTGATTGCCGCTGCACCCAAGCTTAAGATTGTGGTGCGCGCAGGCGCCGGATTCGACAATGTGGACCTTGCCGCGGCCAGCGCCCGCGGTATCGTGGTCATGAACACTCCGGGCCAGAACTCCAACGCCGTTGCCGAACTTGCAATAGCCATGATGATATTTATGGCCCGCACCCAGTTCACCCCCGCCACAGGCAGCGAAGTCTCCGGCAAGCGCCTGGGAGTTCAGGCTTACGGCAACGTCGGCCGCCTGGTAGGACAGAAGGCCCGCGCACTCGGAATGGAGATCAGCGCCCTGGATCCCTTCCTCACGGACGAACAGATAATCGCAGGCGGCGCCGATCCGGTGCACTCCGTAGAGGAACTCTATGCCTGCAGCGACTATCTCTCCATCCACATTCCCGCACTTCCCGCCACCATCAAGAGCATAGGATACGACCTCATCACACGTATGCCCAAGGGAGCGACGCTGGTCAACACCGCACGCAAGGAAGTCATTGACGAGGAAGGACTTATGCGCGCCCTGGGAGAGCGTCCCGACCTCAAGTACATAACCGACGTGATGCCGGACAATTATGCCGCGCTTCAGGAGAAGTTCGGCCTGCGCGTGTTCGCCACGCCCAAGAAAATGGGTGCCCAGACAGCCGAGGCCAACATCAACGCCGGCCTGGCCGCAGCACGCCAGATAGTGGATTACTTTGCCACCGGCAATACTCGTTTCCAAGTAAACCGCTAGAATTGCGCATCAAAAGACTAGTCCTGGTAGTTTCTGCCGTCATCCTGGCGGCAGAAACTCTTTTTGCGCAAGTCGTGGAGCGCCGCGACACCCTTGACAGCGCCCGGGTTACGGCGGTCAAGGAGAAGATGCGCAATACTACCCAGACCGGTCTTATGCACCTTGACGGCGAACGCCTGCGCAGCGGAGTGGCCGTTTTCGGATCCCCCGACATTATCAAGCAGCTCCAGACGCTCCCCGGCGTAGCCGCGGGCAACGAACTCATGAGCGGCCTGTACGTTCACGGAGGCGACGGCAACGACAACCTCTTCCTGCTTGACGGCGTGCCCCTCTACAACATTACCCACTTCGGAGGCCTGTTCTCCAGTTTCAACACCGACGTGGTGGACAATCTGGACTTCTACAAGAGCGGCTTCCCAGCCCGCTACGGAGGCAGGCTCTCATCGGTGGTGGACGTGGAGACTTCGGAAGGCGACATGCAGGAATACCACGGCAATTTCTCCCTCGGACTCATAGACGGAAGAATTCAGGTTGAGGGCCCTGTCATCAAGGACAAGACCTCGTTCAACCTGGGCCTGCGCCGTTCCTGGATGGATGTCATAACAATACCCGCCATAGCCTACGCCAACAAAGAGAACAACAACAATCCCACGGTGCACGGAGGATACTCGATGCAGGACATCAACGCACGCCTGACACACATATTCTCCCCGCGCAGCAAAGGCAACATAATTGCCTTCTGGGGGCGTGACAAGCTGGGCGCCGGACTTGAGGAGAAAGAGACGAACCTTACCACGGGCATCGACATTGGCAGCACCTGGGGTACCCTGGCTCTGTCGGGCAACTGGGAATACAAGTTCACTGACCGCCTGAGCGGCAAACTGATTACGTACTTCAGCCGCAGCGGCTCCGACATAGGATACAAGTTCGACATCAATTCCAAAGAAGACGGCGAAGAGTACCGCATAAAGATGCAGGACGACAATATCTGCTCGGTCTCGGACGCCGGAGTGAAGTACGATGTCGATTTCTTCCCCAACGACTACAACCACCTGCGCTTCGGCGCC
>JAFZBM010000020.1 GCA_017561765.1 Bacteroidales bacterium
CGAGCTTCACACTCTCAGCTACCAGAAGATTCTTGCTGGCGAAGGTTTCCGCATCAGCGAGGCACGTCCCTGCATCGAGATCGTCAGCCAGATACGAAACGCCAAACCCATCGGGCTCCAGGGCGATTACCATCCTCTGGCTAAACTTCCTCTCTCTCCTCATCCTTTCGGTTGGACAGACAACCGCTGATTCCCCATGCATCCGTTCCGTAACCTCCTGCTCATCTCGATGGGGCGGGCCGATTCTTTCGAAAAGGATCCTAACCCGGAGGTGTGGGGGATGCTGTTTAACATGGCTCGTCTGCAGTCCTTGCTCGGGTTCCTTTATGATGGCATTCTGAGGCTGCCTGAGCATCAACGGCCGCCGCAGGCGTTAATGGAAAAATGGCGGAAACTTGCGGAGATGACCGCAGATATCTACCGCCGTCATCAGGAGCGCATATGGGAGCTCAAGCCTATTCTGGAGCGGGCGGGGCTGAGAGGTTGCATACTTAAAGGTACCGGTTTGAGCCGCCTGTACCCAAAGCCGGAGCGGCGCATGTGCGGTGATATTGACCTTTGGGTGGAAGGTACCCACAAAAGCATCATCAAGGCGTTTGAAGGGATTGGATATCCTCTCCATGACATCATCTATCAGGAGGCCCATGTGGACCTGTTCGATGATACGGAGGTGGAAATCCACTTTCATCCCAGCAAGATGAACAACCCCTTCATGAACTCCCGTCTGCAGAAGTTCTTCTGGGACAACGCTCCGTTCCAGGGCACGCTCACATATCCAGATGCACGTTTCAACGCGGTATTCTGCATGGCGCACATGTACCGGCACTATCTGGTCGGAGGCATAGGCATGAGGCAGATGCTTGACTACTACTATGTGCTCCGGGAACTCCGCCCGGAAGACAGGGCACAGGTTTTGAATACGCTTAAAAGGCTGGGCATGGGTAAGTTCACTGCAGCAGTCATGTGTTTCGTACAGTTCAATTTTGGACTGGAAGATGAATACCTCCTGTGCCCCGCAGACAGAGAATACGGAGAAAAGCTCGTGAACGACATTATACGAATGGGGAACTTTGGTGTTCTGGATAAACGGAACTACAGCAGTGACGACGAGTCGCGCTGGCGGCGTTTCGTGCGGAAGAACCGTCGCGTCTTCTCCAATTTCAAATACTTCCCCGGAGAAGTGATATGGTCTCCCTTCGCCCGCCTGAGCCAGTTTGTCTGGCGCCTGTGTAACGGATACTTATAATGATTATGAAACGTATACTATATATCGTCCTTCTGGCAACCAGCATCATCGCACTATGCGCCTCTGCGGCAGCCCCCAAAAAGAAGTTCGTTTACGACGGACTCATACTCTCCACCGCCAAGGAGCATGTCCTTGACTGGGATAAGCTTGCCGCAGATAAGAAAGTCACATACGTGTACTTCGAGATTCCTTTCCCGATATGCGATACTGCCATATTGAAAAAGAATGTCCAGCAGGCTCGGGAACATGGACTTAAGACCGGAGTATGCTACACCTTCACCGATTCTCTTCAGAACGTGATAGACATTCTTGATCACCTCCTGACCATACCGACAGACTTGAACCAGGTAGCGCCCATGATTTCTATTCCTGACGGCCGTACCTTCGAGCGCCGCGCCCTCCATCGCTGTATCCAGATTTGGGCCAATGTGCTCAAGAAGCACTTCGGCGAGCAGCCCGTCCTGAAGGCAACTCGTGAGAACTGCAAGGATTATCTTGCCCCCGTACTCACCAGTACATACAGAATCTGCCTGGTCTTTACCGATCCCTGCGGCTCCTACATGCTCCAGAACCCCGATCCCTATCCTACCCCGGATCCTGACCTGGTCGCCTATCCCTGCAGGGTGATGCCGGAGTAAGGGATCAGGATTCCAATAATCGATCCATCGGACAGCCGAGGACCTTGCAGATATTGCCAAGGTCCTCGTTTCAGTTCTATTTATCCATTACGGCCCGGACTGAATGGCCGTAACAGCGGTCACTATAGGTGACTTTGGCTTCGGAGGCGGTGAAGGAGAGCATCCAGGCCCTCGAAGGTACGGCGCTGTAGCGGGACGATGTCCAGTATATACCTTCTTTGCCGGGTTTGGGCTTGTCGGATGAGAGACAGGATCCGGCGGCGGGAAGGAAAATGGAATTTCCGTTCTTTGCGGTGATAAGGAAGCCGTTCTGTCCGTTCCTCGACGACCAGGCCCAGCTGCATTTTTCCCTGAGTTCTTTCATCTCTTCAACCGTAGGCATCCTCCACTTGTCTTTCTGGTTCTTTCGGGCCGCATCGTCGTCTGCTTCGAGCACGGACGGCCCCGTCCCGGTATATTTTGTCAGGGCCGATTCGGTTCCGAAGCCATAACTATCCCAGGTGTACTTTGTTTTGGAGGCCGTTTCGCCCCAGGCGAAATAACTCCCGCATTCAGATGAAACATCGGCGCCCACATTGACGTTTGCCCAAAGGACGCTGAGGCCGAGGTCGACAGCCATAAGATCCGCCTCCACGACGACATGACATTCGCCTCTGGTGTTGCTGCCATCCCTGGCAATGGCCGAAATGACCGCCTCACCTTCGCCCACCGCCGAGACGAGGCCGTCCTGTACCGTTGCAACCTTCTCGTTGGAACTTGTCCAGAAGAGGCTTTTTTCCGAGGCGTTCGCGGGCGAGACGGTCGCCGTTAGCTTTACGGGAGCATTGCCCATCCGCATGGAGAGTGGATTCGGAGACAGTGTGATGGCGGTCACGCGAACCGCTCCCTCCTTCACCGTGACCGTGCAGGACGTTTTGTAACTGCCGTCCAGGGTTGTGACGGAAATGGTTGCGTTCCCCGCTGCCATCGCCAGTATCGGAATCTCCCCGGCCTTGAGGGTTACGGTACCCGCTCTTTCGGCGCCCAGAAGCAGCACTTCGCTGTTGGAAGAGGTCAGGCAGACGCGCTGCTCCGTTGCGTCCACTGGCGTCAGGGAAACCGTGACCGAACTTTCCGTTCCGGGCGTAAGCGTCAGCGATGTCGGCGCAATGTCGACCCCGTTCACCCGGACCTTCAAGTCCGGATCGATGTCTTTGCTACAGCCGGCTACGAGAAGAATCAACCCGGCAGCGGCAAGAAGTGATACGGTTCGTTTTAGATTGAAATATCTAAGTATTTCTATTATAATCATAACAATATATAATATGTAAATGTTTGTTGGAAAAACAGTGTTCGCCATGCTTTCCGTGTGTCGTATTTTTAGCGGAATCTTACTCCAGACGGCATATTCCGCTAAAAATAAAGTCAATAATAGGATGCCTCATAGTTGCTAAACAAATAGCTGGTCAATGGTCACTTCAGACTGAATAGTATCGTAATACATATTATGCTTAACGCCAAATGCGGTGACCATTGTAATCATAATAGCACTCTTGGTTCCCGTTTGATATTGAAAGACTTCTACCTTGTTCCCAAGTTCTGTATTATCTTTCTTTGTAATTGTGAACTCTCCGGACGACCACTTCATCTCGCAAATATTGATTACTCCGTCCCCACGTTCAATCAGGAGGTCGATCTGAGCTCCGGTCTCATCTTCCGTGCGTTTCTTCTTAGGGTCCGACCGCCAGGCGTATTCAGTGGTGGCAACTGCAGAAATCCCCATCGCCTGCTTCAGCTGAGGAATATGTTGCATGCAGACACGTTCAAAGGCAAGTCCGGACCAACTACGAATACTGTCGGGGTCTATCGGTCTGGTCCAGAAATGCTCAGTATTCTCATTGTCCTTGACATACTTGAAGTAAAAGATAGTATAGTTGTCTATGAGCTTGTAGGTTGTATCCTTCTTCGCCTTGTGGAAACTACGGCAAGAGATGATAAAACCGCATTCTTCCAATTCCTTGAGCCTGTCGGAAAGGACACCGCCGTCGGATATCTTGCTTTCTTTCCTGATCTCGGCCGTGGTCATGCCATCCATTTTCTTTCTAAGCGCAGTGATGATCTTCTTATACGGTTCTGGTTTCTTGAAGAGAGCATCATACAGTTCGTTAAACTCTCCCTTCAATAGCGCGTTCTTTCCGAAGAACAGGGCATCGATGTTTTGCGCAACAGAAAGATTCTTTTCGAGCAAGCTCCAGTACAGGGCTACGCCTCCCATTACCATGTATAGGTTCACTATCTGCTGGCGTGGTAGCCGAAGGCCCTTCTTGGATGCGTACTCTTCGCATTCTTTCAGTGTGAACGGTGCAAGCGGTATCTTACGTGTCACGCGATTGTGTAATCCTCCGCGGTCTTTGAGTATGTTCTTGACAATCCAGGAGGTGGCAGATGCGCAAATGATAAGCAGAACGTCCTTCCGGTTGCTGGCCACGGCATTCCAAAAGTTTTCCAAGGCCGACACGAAGTTCGATTTCGGGGTCTCAATCCAGGCAGCTTCGTCCAGGAATATGACCTTCTTATTACTCTTTGAACGGTTAATAAGCACCTCCAGGGCATCGAGGGCCTCATACCAATCTGCAAATTTGGGGCAGTCCGGGTAACCTTGCTTAACCAACGAGGCGCGGAAACGGGTAAGCTGAATCTTGAGCGGCTTATTTGATATACCGGCATGCTGGAAAGTGAAGTTGTAATCGAACACTTCGCGTACGAGGAAGGTCTTGCCCACGCGCCTGCGGCCGTATATGGCCACAAACTCAGATTGCTCGGATGAATATGCATCCTTCAGCCTACGTATTTCATCTTTTCTGCCTATCAACATAAGTCGTCACATTTGTTGTTCAAATGTATTTATTTTTAGCGGAATCTGCAAATTATTCAACGATTCCGCTAAAAATAGTTCAAGTTGCCCTAAGCAAACAGAGATGGAGTGGACGGATAAAAATTTCCGGCCCTGGGAAGGAACCCGGGGCCGGAAAAGCATATAAAAGGTCGAAACTATCTAAGAGGACTGCTATTGCTCTATCGAGTATGTTACAGCAATGGATGATAAACGCATATCGTTATTATTGCTAGTAGTTAAATTGAGTTTCACGGAATTGGATCCGGAGTCATTACTCCAAGTAGTCCTAGGATTACTGTAATTAATGTTTCCGTCGCCAGATGCAATTGTTGATGTATTTCCAGAACGATTATTGGCTGTCCATGTCAATATTATACTGGTAATCTTCTTTGCATTAATTGTTACAGAGCCACCACCGTTTCGACGTTGGATCGTTAAATAATTATCCCAATAGCTTCCTCTATTTGTCGCACCGGTAAACGACATCTCAAGCTCGGAGGCGAAATCTCCCGTATAAACATAACTCGTATTTAAGTTATTGTAGAACGCGTCTATCGTGCGGGTAACCGGCACAAGGGCTCTCTGCTCTATGGTTGCCGTCGCAGAGAGACTTCCCATTGTGAACGTGGCGGTGTAAGACTGGTGGCTCTGCGTGTTGTTTTCTGAGAAATTGAAGGTTATATCATAAGAACCTGCTTCGCCGAAGGTCGGGCTCCCGGAGGCTACCGTCAGGCCCTCGTGTGCGCCAAGCTGCCAGGTTGAACTAGCCGCCACGTGAACAGTTGCGCTGGTTACGTCGTGATTAATCAACTGGATCTCCGGTGATACAGAAATACCTTCACTTAACAAATCAAGTTTCATCTCATAGAAGTACTTGCCATCATTGACTTGATTTGCTTTTGTCGCCGTGAGGTCCTGAAGGCTTATTTTGGTAGTGTTTCCCTCATCCAGTGTAGTCTTGAAATAGCAAGGGAATTCCGTTGTGTAAGAATAAGTCTCACCATTGAGGTGGGCGTAGTCGTCCCAGTTGATGGTCTTGACGAAATAATACGAGGACTTACTGTTGTCAAATGCAGACAGACCGTATTTCACGGGA
>JAFZBM010000021.1 GCA_017561765.1 Bacteroidales bacterium
GAAACCTTCACGCAAGCGATTATGAACTTCTTCGTTTGTATGAAGAATAAAGCAGTCCATCTGACTTCCCGACTTCTGGATCCTGGACGGGATATCCAAAAAAGAAAAACGTCCGGGAACCTCATCACCCTTCTGGCGGGAGAGCACGGAAATATCGACCGATGTGATGTCTATCCTCGGGGGAGTGCCGGTCTTCATGCGCCCGGTCATTATACCACGTTCTACCAGCTGATCGGTTATGTTGTCGGCACTCCTTTCTCCGATACGCCCTCCGGTCAGCTGCTTTCTTCCGACGAACAAGCGGCCCGAAAGGAATGTCCCGGCGGTCAAAATAAGCCTTTGACACTTAAAAATACGGCCTCCAAGTGTACGTACGCCGCAAATTTTTGAATTCTCAAAGAGAAAAGAATCAGCCGTATCTTCGCAAATCGTTAAATTACAGCGCTTTAGAAGAAAATCCCTCCATATCAGCGAAAAACGGATTTTATCGCACTGCGCACGAGGGCTCCACATGGCCGGCCCCTTTGATTTATTCAGCATCCTGAACTGCAGGGTAGCAGCATCCGTCACCAGCCCGGAGAATCCCCCAAGAGCATCTATTTCTCTGATAATCTGACCTTTAGCTATACCGCCCATGGCCGGATTACAGGACATTTTAGCAAAAGAAAGGGAGTCCATAGTGAGCAACAGCACGCTTGCGCCGAGCCCGGAAGCCGCCATTGCAGCTTCGCAACCGGCATGTCCGCCGCCAACCACTATTACATCGAAACTCCCGTCCATGCTAAACCATCATTGACCGCCTCAACTCCAGACATTCATTCTCCTTGGCGCGCATCTGTTTCTGGTCTTCTTCAGTATGATCGTCATAACCTATCAGATGAAGCAGCCCGTGAACAATCACCCGGTGCAACTCTTCGTCGAATGATGCGCCGTAAAAAGCCGCATTTTCCCGCACCGAATCAAGACTGATGAACAGGTCGCCGGAAACGACGGGCTTCTCGGAATAATCGAACGTAATGATGTCTGTGTAGTAATCGTGGCCTAAAAATTGCAAGTTAATGTCCAGCAGATACGTATCGGAGCAGAATATAATATTGACTTCACCTAGTCGGCATTGTTCCTGCTGAGCTACCCTGCGGAGCCAAGCGTTGTTTAAACGCCGGCCCGTGTACTTATATTCAATGTCCTCTAAATAATAACGTACCATTTGCAATGACTTAAAAACATAGCAAATCTACAACAAAAATTGGAATTGAAATTAATAATTCATATCTTTACCGCTTGAACGAATTAAAATTACACTAGATATGGAAGTCAAGAAATCACAAAAGGCCAGCCTCGAGAACAAGCGACTGCTGTTCGTCGAGATTGGATTCGTAGTAGCCCTCCTGGCCGTGCTCGGAGCTTTCGAGTGGAGCAGCAAGGAGAAGGCAGATTCCGGCCTGATGGCAGAAAACAATGAAATCGTTGAGGAAGAGATCATTCCTATCACCCAGGAGACTCCTCCCCCGCCTCCCGAACTGGCAAAGGTTCCCATCCTGTCCGACCAGATCGACATTATCGACGACGATATCAAGGTGAACGACAATATCCTCAACCTTGAGGACGATTCCAACCTGGGTGTCGAAATTCAGGACTATGTAGAAGAAGTAAAGGAAGAGGTGGTGGAAGAAGAGACCATCCCGTTCCAGCTGGTAGAAGAGAAGCCCAAGTTCCAGGGCGGCGATGCCAATGATTTCTCAAAATGGGTTAACCAGAGGCTCGTTTATCCCGAGGTAGCTAAGGAAAACGGCGTACAGGGCCGCGTGATGCTCCAGTTCACCGTTGGAACCGACGGCAGCGTATCCGGCGTCAAGGTGCTCCGTGGCGTTGACCCCTCTCTCGACAAGGAAGCCGTGCGCGTTGTGTCCCAGTCTCCCAAGTGGACCCCCGGCAAGCAGCGCGACCGCAAGGTCAAGGTGACCTACACCTTCCCGGTGATCTTCCAGCTGAGATAAAAACATCACTTAGTATTATAAAGGCTGTCCCAACAGGATGGCCTTTTTTCGATGAATAATGATTGAAAATGTACTGCTGTCTGCTGCAGACAGTACTTTTTCAAAAATAAATTTATATGGAAGAAAGAGCTGTATTTGTAGGCATAATCAGGCAGGGAGAGGACGAACGGAAGATCCAGGAATATCTGGACGAACTGGAGTTCCTGGCCGATACTGCAGGCGTAGAGGGAGATAAGAAGTTTATCCAAAAGCTGGACAAGCCGGAAAAGGCTACTTACATTCGAAGCGGAAAACTGGCCGAAATAGCCTCCTACTGCGAGGAAAACGAGATTAAGTACGTCATTTTTGACGATGAACTCACTGCAATGCAGCAGCGAAACGTCGAAAAGGTAATAAAAACGGCATCGGTAATCGACCGTACCAGCCTGATTCTGGAAATCTTCTCGCAGCGGGCAAAAACATCCTACGCAAAAATGCAGGTGGAGCTGGCGCGCTACAATTACATGCTCCCCCGGCTCGCCGGCATGTGGACGCACCTTGAGCGTCAGAGAGGTGGTATAGGGACCCGCGGCGGCATGGGCGAAAGCCAGATAGAAGTTGACCGGCGCATAGTACGCGAACGCATAGCGCGCCTGAAAGAGCAACTCAGAAAGGTCGACAAGCAGATGGCGACGCAGCGCGGCAATCGCGGCAGCCTTGTTCGCTTGTCGCTGGTAGGTTACACCAACGTGGGCAAGAGCACGCTGATGAACCTGCTGAGTAAATCAAGCGTTTTTGCTGAAAATAAACTGTTTGCAACGCTCGACACCACAGTGCGAAAGGTGGTAATAGAGAATTGCCCGTTCCTTCTGAGCGATACGGTCGGATTCATCCGAAAACTGCCCACACAGCTGATAGAGGCGTTCAAGAGCACGCTGGACGAAGTGCGCGAAGCCGATGTCCTGGTGCACGTGGTGGACGTGTCGGCACCCGACTTCGAGGAGCAGATGGACGTTGTCAAGAGGACGCTTGAAGATATAGGCGCAGGTGATAAACCGCAATACGTAATCTTCAATAAGATAGATAATTACCAGTACGAGCCCTACGACGAATTCTCACTTAAGCCGAAAGGGAAGGAAAACCGCACGCTGGATGGTATAAAGAAGGTGTGGATTGACGAAAAGAAGGTGCCGTGCATCTTCATGTCCGCCCTCAGCCGCGAAGGCCTGCCCAAACTCCGGTCCGACATCTATAAGATGGTTGCCGAAATTCACGCAGGCCGCTGGCCGTTCAATAATTTCCTCTGGTAACTTTTTCGCGGGCGCTGCTGCTGTCCCGGGGACGTCGCTTCGCGACCCTTCCCACTTCGTGGGCCCCTCCCTCTTCCGATGCCGAGGGTGGCACGGTCCCCGGGACAGCAGCAGCGCCCGCGAAGAGTTAATCAGAGAACTTAGCTTTCAAGAACTCTCGGTTAAGGCGGGCAATGTGGGCTACCGTGATACCCTTCGGGCACTCCAGCTCGCAGGCGCGGGTATTGGTACAGTTACCGAAACCAAGCTCGTCCATCTTGGCAACCATAGCCTTGGCGCGGCGCTTTGCCTCAGGACGCCCCTGCGGCAGAAGAGCCAGCGAACTCACGCGGGCCGCCACAAACAGCATAGCCGAACCATTCTTGCAGGTAGCCACGCAAGCGCCGCATCCAACGCAAGCCGCCGCATCCATACTATCCTCCGCCCTGTCGTGCGGAATCAGGATATTATTGGCATCCTGCGCAGAACCGGTACGTACGGAAATAAAGCCGCCCGCCTGCAGAATCTTGTCAAACGCAGTACGATCCACCACGAGATCCTTGATAATGGGGAATGCTGCGCTTCTCCAAGGTTCCACGGTAATGGTGGCGCCATCCTTGAAATGGCGCATAAAAAGCTGGCAGGTAGTCACATGGTCGTCCGGACCATGTGCGCGGCCATCAATATAAAGCGAACAGGCTCCGCATATACCCTCGCGGCAATCGTGGTCGAAAGACACGGGACCGCTGCTCTGGCAGCCGCGCTCGACCGCCACGGGGTCGCATCCCTCGCGTATAAGTTGCTCATTCAGAATATCAAGCATCTCAAGGAACGACGCA
>JAFZBM010000170.1 GCA_017561765.1 Bacteroidales bacterium
AGCGTTCTATTACGCTGACCGGGCGCAAGGATGTGGCCGCATTGTCCAGGTACACCAGCGGCTTGCCATATACTGTCCGCGAAAGCTGCGGAAAATTATCTCTCAGATTCATAACTTCGTTAGTCCGAGACCGGGTCCGTCAGGCAGCACCATCAGGCCGTCACGAACCGTCACACCTTTAAATAAATCGTTGGTTATCAATAAATTACCATCAATGTCGCAGAAATCGGCGGCAGGGGCCAGATGGGCCGCGGCGGTACATGCGCAGGACGTTTCCGTCATGCATCCGAGCATCACGCTCATACCCTCGGCCCTTGCGTATGCAATCATCTTGCGTGCCTCCAGCAAGCCGGTGCATTTCATCAACTTGATGTTTATGCCGCTGTAGGCTCCTTTGAGACGCGGGATGTCCTTCAGCCGCTGTATGGCCTCATCGGCAATTATGGGCAGCGGACTGCGCTCGGTGAGCCATGCAGTCTCGTCCAGACGATCCTTGGGAAGGGGCTGCTCAACCAGCACGACGCCATGTTCCTTGAGCCAAAATATCTCGTCAAGCGCCTTGCTGCGGTCCTTCCAGCCTTGATTTGCATCAACGGCAAGCGGCAGGTCGGTGACGCTGCGTATCGTGCTTATCATCTGCTCGTCGGTGTCGAGGCCCACTTTGACCTTGAGAATACGGTATTTGCCGGCACATTCCAGGGTCTTTTCGCGCACAATTTCCGGAGTGTCGATGCCTATCGTGAATGTTGTCGGGCCCGCTTTGACTGGGTTGTAGCCCCAGATCCGGAATAGCGGCTCGCCTATCAGCTTGCCCACAAGGTCGTGCAGGGCGATATCAATGGCGGCTTTTGCTGGAGAATCACCCTCTGAAAGCGTGTCCAGATAGGCCATTATGTCTTCCAGCAGAAATGGGCTTTCAAACTGGCCCAGATCTACTTGAGATAGGAAGGCGCAGACGCTCTCCACCGTATGACCGAGGTAGGGCGGCATCGACGCCTCTCCGTAGCCTGTGAATCCGTCATATTCTATCTCCACCTGTACGTCGGGCGTGGTGGTCCGGCTGTAGCTGGATACGGTAAATGTATGGGCAAGCTGCAGTTCGTATGGATAAAAACGCAGCGACATTTTAGCTCCGCTCCCGTTTTTAGAGCGCGACTGCCTTGGCGGTACAATATGGCACGACGAAATGCCGGCGACAGCGGCCGCCGCCAACGATGCACCTATGAACTCCCTGCGCTTCATTTGATCTGTAAATACTGGATTACAAATTTACAAATTTTAAGTAACTTTGTAAAAACTACCTACAGTATGCTAGACTATATCACCGGCCGCATCGCGGAACTCACGCCCACCAGGATGGTTGTCGACAACCAGGGCCTTGGCTACAGTCTCGAAATATCGCTCCAGACCTATGAGGCGCTGGAGGGCAAAAAGGAAGCGACTATATACATTCAGACGCAACTTAACCAGCGCGACGGTACGCAGGTGGATTACGGATTCGCGGGCAAGGACGAACGGGAGTTGTTCCGGCTGATTACGGGAGTGTCGGGCATGGGCGCGGCGTCGGCGCGGATGATTCTCTCGTCGCTGACTGCCGACGAACTCCGCGAAGCCATATTGTCGGAGAATGTAAACGCGCTGAAATCAGTCAAAGGCATAGGCCTGAAAAGCGCCCAGCGCATGATTCTGGAGCTTAAAGACAAGATTGTGAAAGGCGACGGAGCAAGTTCGGACGTACTGTTCGCGACGGACAAGAACGCTGCGGCCGACGAGGCTGCAGGCGCCCTGCAGATGCTTGGATTCACCAAACCCAACATCAACAAGGCAATTCAGGCTATACTGAAAGCAAACCCCAAGGCCAGCGTGGAGCAGATTATAAAGTCTGCGCTGCAGATGCTTTGAAAATAGTGGGTGTGACCGTAAGCATTATCCACCCCCAGTGCAGGTGATGATCGTTACCTGTCCGCTTAAGCACCTCCATGGTTTCCGTGCCCTTCATGTAAGTATATCCGGCGCTCAGCGCGGCATCTTTGGCGAATTTCCAACTGGCAGATAACTCTAGTTCGTGGCCAAGGCTCTTTTTTGCATTCTTCAGTTGTGTTGCCGTAGCAAGATAATGGAATGCTATATCTGTCGTTAATTTTTTGACCGGAGCCCACGTGGTACCAAAGTAAAGATTTTGGAGGCCGGGAGTGAATCCTGCCACATAAGTAGTAACATAAAAGAAGTCCATAGCGCCGTAGAATTTATGGTGCGAGCCATACAGCGAACTGAATCCCCGGACCAAATCGTGCCTGATCAGCCCCAGTCCGCCTGCTTGCGGCGTAACCAAATATGTGTCGCCGCTGAGGAAGTCATAGCCGAGCCTGCACCTGACAGAAGTGGAAGGGCTTAACGTGGTTTTTCCGCTGGCCATCCAGGCGGAAATAGGAATACCATGCTCCTCGTGCCCGAATTGATAATAAAAAGCAGCCTCTGCCGACCATTTCTTCGGAGTAAAAGACACATAAGAACCGACAATCTGCTGCTGGAATACTGTGGTGTTACTCGCATCGTCACCGTTCTGCATGCCGGTATTCATAAACACAACTGAAGCTCCAAGGGGGAAGGAGGGGACATCGTAGTGATACCATAAAGCCTCCATTGCCTTGTAGGGCTGAATTCCCCCGGAAAAGAACGTTCCGCCGTAGATATTCCGTACATCTTGATTATATGCACCGAACAAATGTATCTTGTGCCCATGTCCTTCCCATCCCAGTTTTAGCACATCATGCGACATTGCGGTCATAGACCATGAATCGGCACCGAAAATGCGCTGGTCGTCATATGACAGGGGCTGGCGACCTATCTTAGCAAAAAAGCCCGATTTGGTGTTGATGTTCACCCATGCTTCATAAATGCTCAACGCTCCGGCCTCGTTACTGCCCCAAGTACCGCTATGCTGCGCCGAAACCCGGGTTTTAAGTATCCCGTGTTCATAACTGGCACCCAGAATCGTCCTTTCAATAATGAAGGATGCAACGTCGGACTCCTTGACAAGGATCAAACCGCCGTTGCGCACCTCGCCGCGGTTCAGAAAATCCGCATCAACGGAGAATACTCCTTTTGATGACATTGTATTGTCGGCGTCTTGTGCCAAGGCAGACACAAATACAACCACAAATGACAATAACGAAAGTACTATATGTTTCATAAACGATGATGTTCCACGTGGAACGTAATTATCTTCCAAAATAAACCAGCAATACTGAAATATCGGCAGGGGAGACCCCTGAAATACGTGATGCCTGACCGATAGTTCGGGGAGCATAACGCTTGAATTTCTGACGGCACTCGATAGTAAGTCCAGAGAGTTTATCAAAATCGAAATTCTCCGGAATCTCCAGCGACTCAAGACGCTTCTGTTTTTCAACCTGCTGCTTTTCGCGCTGGATATAACCTTTATATTTTAGATTAATCTCCACCGACTCAACAACTTCACGGTCAGGAATTCCTTCTAGTCCAAACCTGGCAAACGTTCCACGTGGAACTAATTTCAGAATATCACAAAGGGTAAGTTCCGGCCTGGTAGCGACATCCGAAATCCGTTTCGACTCGCTCAATTCTGCAGAGCCGGAGGAGCGTAAATAATCATTGGCGGCCGACGCAGTAAGATTGGAGGCCTCGCACAAAGCATTTAAGCTGGTTGCAGACTCATACTTCCGCATAGTGCAGGAATAGCGCTCTTCATCGGCAAGACCAATAAAATGAGAACGTTCGGTGAGTCTTTGGTCGGCATTATCCTGGCGCAGAAGAATACGGTATTCAGCGCGGGAGGTGAACATCCGGTACGGCTCATCTACACCCTTGGTAATCAAATCATCGATGAGTACGCCGATGTAAGCTTCATCCCTTCCCAGTATAAAAGGATCCTTGCCGGATAATGAAAGCGCGGCATTAATTCCTGCCATCAAACCCTGAGCTGCCGCTTCCTCGTATCCCGTAGTACCATTAACCTGCCCTGCGAGATAA
>JAFZBM010000171.1 GCA_017561765.1 Bacteroidales bacterium
CCCATTGACACTCAGTCAGATCCTTCTGCACGGGTGCACGTAAATGTGCACCCGAAAATGTTTAAGTCGCTATGAGTCAAGAAGATAGCCAATGCGCTTTTCCTTCGGCGCACTAGAGCCGTGAAATGGAACTCACTGAAAGATAGTCACTTATGTAAAATAGCCCGGGAAAAATCTCCCAGGCTATTTCCTGTAAATGGCTGATTATGCGACACTTCCATTTCACGCACATTCGCCCACCATATGACTCGGAGTCATTGCTTTACCCATCCATTGGAAACCATCCAGCGGAAAAAGTGTTCTCGCCAGGCGCCAGATGTGGTGGTGTCATCTCCGGGGCCGAAGGGGCCTTGGCCGTCATCGTAGATGTACATTTCAGCATTGGCCCCAGCTTTCTTCCATTCTAGAAAGAGTGCGAGCATGCCGGCTGCCACATTGTTGTGTTGCGCACGGACGGCGATGAAAAGGTTCGGAGCATGCTCAGGCACGATCACGTCCGTTAGGGAAGGTCCATAGCAACTGGCCAGGAAGGAGGGCATTGATTCGGCATCGGCCTTAAGCGTGGCGCTGATGGCAACGCCACCTCCTGCGGAATAGCCGAGGTAACCAACCTTCTGAGGATCAATTCTCCATTCTTCCGCATGGGCACGGACAAGCCGAATGGTCCTGAGCGCATCATCCGTAGCATCGTCTAGGGACTGATCTGGCCGCCCGGACTGGTCCGGACTGGCATTGGCCTGCTTCAGTTGGTCGAAGCCGGTGATGTCCGGAAGCCGCAGGGGCATCTGCGGGGCAGCCGCTGCCGGTCTGGGCGATTCTGCGTTTCCTGCACGCTGCGGCCTAGCCGGCATCTGCCGGAGCCTGTATTTGAGGCCGATGACCGCCACACCGCGCTCATTCAACCAGGAAGCCATCTTTTCGACGTCATTCCCCCAGGAATGAAACATCAGCGCACCACCGGAGCAGATAATAACGGCAGTACCCGTATTGATTTCTGCCGGCGGGAGAAAGACCTTGATGGCAGCTTCATTGGTCCCGGAAATGCCTTGAATGCCCCCGGCGTCATCGTATGTGACCTTGTCGGCGTCATTGAGCAGAGGCGCCGGATTTCCGTTCAGGTCCATTGTAAAGACGCGACCCTTCCCATCTTCCGGAAGAATCTCTTTCGGCTGGGCTGTCTGCAGGGGAGACAATAGTGTCAAAAGCAAAAGGGCAATCAGTTTCATGTGGTTCTTATTTCAGATCGCACAAATCTACGAAAAAAACGGGCATGGTAGCAAGAAAGACCGCTTGTCATCTAGTCGGCGCTGAAAAGCTCGCGGATGAAGGTGGTGAGGTTGATGTCGTTGGATTTGAGGCCGAGTTTCTGGCGGATGGTGCTGTTGACGTGATAGACCATCGAGGTGTCGGAAATGTCTTTCACTTCCTTGCCGTTGTAGCCCATGTGGTATAGGCAGCACAGGCCGATTTCGTAGCGGGAAAGGCCGCTCTGCTGCAGGTGGTCGATTGCCTGGGGATGGCTCACGGAATACTGCAGAGCGAGGCTTTCGATGAAGGAGGCCCTGTCGGCAATGACTTTCTCGATCTCCTTGTTGGCCTTGCGGCTGGAGAGGGTGTTCCCGGCCATTTTGCCGATCAGGATATGGTCGATGAGGTTGATGCGGTCGATGACAAGCTTCTTGGTCTCCTCGTCGAGATCGGCCGTTTCCGCATCGACACGGACCAGGGCCTCTTTCTCATTTTCCAGTTGCTGGAAATACTCGTCGATGATCTGCTTTTGTTTGCGGTAGTTGCCCGGCAGGATGATCAGGTTGTGGATGAGGTCAAGGACCAGTAATCCGATGCACACATACTCGATTGTCTCGAGTGCATACCAGCCTTCCTTGAAGCCTCGGTAAATGGGCCAGAACAGAAGGAGGAAGTCAAGTTCGATCGGGAAACGAAGCTGCTCGTCGAAAATCTCCTTGAAGGTCTTGTCCTTGAATGCTCCCTTTCCTGCCAGGTGGAAAATGTCCAGTACGGCACCGGCGACGAACAAGGCAAGCATGGTGAGAAGCCCGAAAGACATCGATTCTTCCAGGCACACACCAAAGCCTCCGACTATGAAAAAGATATCCGTCCCCAATGAGGCCTTAGGCAAGTCAAGGTTCATTATTAACTTGTGTTCAAATAAGATCAAGGTGGCAGCAGAAAGCGTAAGGACCGTGGCGAGGATGAAGGCTGCTATCTGATGACCTTTCTCAAATAAAGAGGAGGAAAACATGCAGGTAATGGCAAGAGACCAGCACAGGTGCTTTAATTGTTCGGCGAGTTTGTAGTTCATTTTTTCTTCGTTTTTGCTAACACAAAGTTACCGCTTTTATGTCTTCCCGACAAATTTAGAGTTTTAGAACGCGATTCGTAACTCGCTGATAATCAGGCTGTATTCCTCGCCTTTGTTTGATAGGGCCATGAAGGTGTTTCAGTCGTCCGGAGAAATGGGCCGGAAAGGATTATCGCCCTCCGAAATCTCAAGCGCTTCGACCGGAGGTGATGCATTGATTTGTCCCGGGATTTGGATAACTTTGTGCATCGGCAGGAAAAGCCGGTGTTGACCATGTCGAAGAATGACACTATCCGTATCCGGGGAGCGCGGGAGAACAACCTGAAGGACGTTTCCCTGGATATTCCGAAATACCAGATTACCGTCTTTACCGGCGTCAGCGGATCCGGCAAGAGTTCCCTGGTGCTGGACACCATCGCGGCGAAGTCGCGGCGGGAACTCAATGACACGTTCCCGACCTTCGTGCAGCAGTATCTGCCCAAGTATGGGCGTCCGCACGTGGATTCCATTGAGGGACTGCCGATTGCGGTGGTCATCGACCAGAAGAAACCGGCGCAGAATTCCCGGTCGACGGTGGGGACCTATACCGACATTTATGCCTTGATGCGGCTGTTGTATTCCCGCGTGGGGAAGCCGTTTGTGGGGTATTCCGACTCTTTCAGCTTCAACCACCCGCAGGGGAGCTGCCCGCGGTGTTCCGGTCTCGGGGAGATCCGGGAGTTGGACATCCACAAGCTTGTCGATTTCGACAAGAGCCTCAATGACGAGGATACCATCCATTATATCGCCTTCGGCAAGGGTGGCTGGCGGTGGATCCGGTATGCCCATAGCGGCCTGTTCGACCTGGACAAGAAGATCAAGGACTATTCGCCCGAGGAACTGGACCTGTTCCTGAACAGCCCCCAGATACGGCTGAAGAACCCGCCCTCCAATTGGCCTAAATCCGCCAAATATGAAGGGATTATCCCGCGCATGTACAGGTCGATCATCAACTCCGAG
>JAFZBM010000172.1 GCA_017561765.1 Bacteroidales bacterium
ACAATGATGAACCTGAAGGCGAGCAAGGTGCTCCGCCCACAAAAGCCCTCCTTTTCAATCTTGCACGTCTCAAGGTTTAAAGGACAATCGGGCTGAAATGCTGTTTGCCCGCGCAGGAACCGCCCCTCGCTTACCAGACCTTTATGCCGTTCTCGGCCATGAAGGCGACCACGGTGTCGTGGCTCTCGAACTTGGCGGTGCCGCCGAGGAATACCTTTACGGTGAAGCCTATCTGCAGGCTGATCTCATAGAGTTTCTTGAGGGTTTCCAGCACGCAGTACTCGGCCGCTATGCCGCACACAACCACCTCGTCGCCGGGCTCGAAAAGGTCCTGATTCTCAGGGTCGAAGCCCACGAATGCACCATACTCCTCGCGCTCGGGAAGGCGGCCTTTGAGGATGAAACGCATGCGGCTCTCGTCCAGACCCTCAAACACGCAATCAGGAATTGAAGCGCCTGCAGTATGATGGACGCAGTGCACCGGCCACGGCCCGCCCTGCTCCTTGAAAGAACAGTGATTCACCGGGTGCCAGTCAAGAGTAAAATACACCAAGTCGAAATCCTTCTTGACCCGGTTGATCTCAGGAATAACCAGTCCCGCATTGGGCACGGTAAGGGATCCGTCTATAAAATCTTTCTGCAGGTCCACTGCAAGCAAAATAGTCCTGTTGGCCATAATAATAGTGTTTAGAAAATCCGGCTAAATATACAAAAAATTGTATATTTGTAATCCGTGTTAAAGACAATTTTATCCCACGTCGGGCAGTTCCGGCGCTCCGCAATAATGACCCCCGTATGGACGGCGCTAGAAGTGCTGATGGGCGTCCTGATTCCATACGTCACGGCCTCCCTAATCGACAAGGGCCTCATGGCCGGGAACATCGACGCCGTATGGAAGTACGGCGGAATAATGGTCGGAATAGCCGCCGTAAGCCTTTTCTTCGGCATAATGTCAGGCCGTGAAGCCGCCCGCAGCTCGGCCGGATTCGCAATGAACCTGCGCGAAGCCATGTTCGCCAGGATCCAGACCTTCGCATTTGCCGACATCGACAATTTCAGCACCGCCGGCCTGGTCACCCGAATGACCACCGACGTAGCGAATATCCAGAACGCTTTCCAGATGCTCCTCCGCATCAGCGTCAGGGCCCCGCTCAACGTGCTCGCCGGCATGTTCATGAGCTTCTTCATCAACCTTAAGCTCAGCCTGGTTTTCGTCGCCGCCATGTGCTTCCTTGCCGTCGCCTTATACTTCATAGTGTCCCGCTCCATGCGCCTCTTCGCCGAACTCATGCGCAAGTACGACGACCTCAACAACGTCGTCCGCGAGGGCGTGGCGGGCATACGCGTAATAAAATCGTTCGTGCGCGAGAAGCACGAGAGCCTGAAATTCAGGACCGCGGTGGACGTGATCTACCGCCTGAACGTGGCGGCCGAAACCATCGTCAGCTTCAACCAGCCGGTGATGAACATCGTCACCTACGCATCCATGATCGCCCTGTCGTGGTTCGGCGCACGCTTCATCGTGGGCGGTACGCTTACCACCGGCCAGCTAACGTCGCTCTTTACCTACCAGATGCAGATTCTCAGCTCGCTGATGATGCTGTCGATGATATTCGTCATGCTTACCCAGAGCGTGGCGAGCGGTAAGCGCATAGCGGAAGTGCTGGAGCGCGAGCCCGCAATGAAGGAGCCGGCGGAACCGCTCACCGAGGTGAGGGACGGCAGCATCGATTTCGACGGCGTGAGCTTCTCCTACGCCGCCGGAGGCAATCCTGCGCTGGAAGATATCAACCTGCACATAAGTTCCGGCGAGCGTATCGGCATAATCGGCGGAACTGGCAGCGGCAAGTCAACGCTGGTGAACTTGATCAGCCGTCTGTACGATGCCGGCGGGGGAGTGGTGAAGGTTGGCGGGCACGACGTGCGCGAGTACTCCTTCGACGCAATCCGCGGTGCGGTAGGCGTTGTGCTTCAGCAGAATACGCTGTTCAGCGGGACGGTGCTGGAGAATCTTCGCTGGGGCGATGCCGAGGCCACCGAACAGCAGTGCCTTGACGCCTGCGCCCTCGCTGCCGCCGACTTCGTGAGCGAACTTCCGCAGGGCCTGCAGACGGTGATAGACCAGGGCGGGACCAATCTTTCCGGCGGCCAGAGGCAGCGCCTGTGCATTGCCAGGGCCCTGCTCCGGCATCCCAAAGTGCTGGTGCTGGACGATTCCACCAGCGCCGTGGATACCGCCACCGACGCACACATCCGCGAGACCTTCGCCCGCCGCATTCCTGACACGACGCTGCTCATCATCTCCCAGCGCATCCTCAGCATCAAGGATGCGGACCGCATAGTGGTGATGGACGACGGGCGCATCTGCGGCGTGGGCACTCACGAGCAACTGCTTGCCGCCGGCGGCATTTACAAAGAGATTTACGACATGCAGACATCCGGAGGGGAGGCCGATTTCGATCAGCCATGAGACGACTGCTGAAACATATGTTCCGCGACTGGAAATGGACGCTGCTCACCGTAGCCGTCCTGATCGTGGTCTCCACCCTCTGTACGCTGGCGATGACGCTCTTCACGCGGACGCTCATCGACGGGTACATCCTGCCCCTGTCGGAACAGGCGGATCCGGACTTTTCGCCGCTGGGCATGGCGCTGCTCAAGCTGGCGGCGGTACTGCTGGTGGGCACGGCCGCGTCGTTCCTGTTCAACTTCCTGATGATCAAGGTTGAACAAGGCATCATACGGCAGCTCCGGACATCTACCTTCGACCACCTGATGAGCCTGCCGCTGCGCTACTTCGACTCGCATTCGCACGGCGCCATAATGTCGGTGTTCACCAACGATATGGATACTTTCCGGCAGATGGTCGGACGCACGCTGCCCCATCTCTTCAGCGCCGCTATAACCTTGGTCTCCACCTTTGTCAGCATGGTGGTGCTGAGCATCCCGTTAACCTGCCTTTCTCTGCTCTGCGCCGCCGGGGCAATGGTAGTGGCGGTTACCATGTCCAAGTATTCCCGCCGCTATTTCAAGGGCCGGCAGGAGAATATGGCGCGCGTTAACGGATATATCGAGGAGATGGTGTCGGGACAGAAGGTCGTCAAGGTGTTCAGCCATGAGCAGGCGGCAACTGACGGCTTCTCCGGTATCAACAGCGACCTGTTCAAGAGCGTGTTCAAGGCCAACCGCGTTGCCAATACCGTAATGCCCATCAACGCCGGGATCGCAAATCTCGGTTATGTGCTTATCGCTATCGCAGGTGCTTATATTTCACTGCGTTACGGGGCTGAGGCCCTCACCGTCGGCACCCTTGTGTCCTTCCTTACCCTTCATAAGAATTTCTCGCGCCCCATAGCCCAGATCAGCCAGGAGACCAACAACATTGCCATGGCTTCCGCCGGTGCCGACAGGGTTTACGACCTGCAGGACGAGACGCCCGAGCCCGACCACGGTCACGTCACGCTGGAAGCCGCCGCCAACCCCGGAGAAGACTCCGGCGTTGCTCAGCCGCAGCGAAGCGGCGAGGCCGCCGGCTGGTACTGGCGCGACGGCGACAAGCTCGTGCCGCAGACCGGCCTGGTGGGCCTGAAGGACGTGGACTTCGGCTATGTGCCTGAAAAACAGGTACTCTACGACATCACTCTGACCGCATACCCCGGCCAGAAGATAGCCTTCGTCGGTGGAACCGGTGCCGGCAAGACCACCATCACCAACCTCATCAACCGCTTCTACGACATATCCGACGGACAGATAACGGTGGATGGATTTGATGTTTACGACATCGAAAAACCTTCCCTGCGCCGCTCCCTGGGCATAGTGCTCCAGGAAACCAACCTCTTCTCCGGCACTGTCATGGATAACATCCGCTTCGGAAGGCTCGACGCCACCGACCAGGAATGCATCGACGCCGCCAAACTCGTCTGCGCCCATTCGTTCATCAAGCGTCTGCCGGAGGGATACAATACCTTCATCGACGGCGACGGGGGAGCGCTCAGCGCCGGCGAGAGGCAGCTGCTTAGCATCGCCCGTACCGCAGTGGCCAATCCGCCCGTGCTGGTGCTTGACGAGGCCACGTCATCCATAGACACGCGCACGGAGAAGTTGATACAGAAGAGCATGGACCGCATAATGAAGGGCCGTACCAGCTTCATCATAGCCCACCGCCTGTCCACGGTGCGTGATGCCGACTACATTATAGTCCTC
This sequence comes from Bacteroidales bacterium, assembly GCA_017561765.1. Taxonomy (GTDB): domain Bacteria; phylum Bacteroidota; class Bacteroidia; order Bacteroidales; family UBA932; genus Cryptobacteroides. Next base: position 4,204 of record JAFZBM010000172.1, read on the forward strand.
GAAAAAGGACGAATCATCGAGGCCGGAAAGCATTTCGAACTGCTCGAAAGCAAAGGCAAATACTGGGAACTCTACACAGGAGGAAGATTATGACACAAGTTCAACCATACAGGCACGAAGTCAAGTATTATGAGTGCGACGGAATGGGAGTGACGCACCATTCCAACTATCTCCGTTTTATGGAGGAAGCCCGTATCTACTGGATGGATGTCCTGGGCTACGGTTACGACCGCATGGAGGCAGAAGGCGTTGTATCGCCGGTAATTTCCATCAACTGCAACTATAAGAAAACCACCACTTTCAAGGATATCATAGAGATAGAAGTGAAGGTGGCGGAGATGACCGATTTGAAACTGAGTTTCAGCTATACGATGCGCGTGGACGGCAAGTTGGTGTGCACGGCAGTCAGCACCCATTGCTTCCTTGAAAATGGACGCCCCGTTGTCCTTGCCGACCGCTTCCCGCAGCTCTATGAAGCCATTGTCGGAACAATGCAATAGTTTGCGTTTAAGCATAAATTGTCTATCTTTGCGGCGAGATTCCGCGACAGTCGGAATCAAGTGTAACAGGTACCACTATAAAAACTGCAAATGAAAGACAAATTTTCTACCACTTTTCTGCTGATGGCAGTACTGTTCACGGTCTGCCTCATAGCATCCAATCTTTTCGCTACCAAGGTTATAAGCTTCTGGGGAATCAACCTTCCCGGAGCCGTGATCATTTTCCCGGTCTCGTACATCCTCAATGACTGCATTTCCGAGGTATGGGGCTACCGCAAGGCGCGCCTGGTGATTTGGACCGCCTTTGCGATGAATATCCTTGTCGTGCTCCTCGGACAGCTCCTGGTATGGCTCCCGGCGGCATCTTTCTGGGACGGAGCCGAGCACTTCGACTATATGTTCAACATGGCGCCGCGCGTTGCCGGGGCATCGCTCCTTGCATTCCTTGCCGGATCGCAGCTTAACGCCATGGTTCTCAGCAAGATGAAGGTCGCCGACGGGGGACGCCGCTTCGGAGTGCGCGCCATTATCTCGTCGCTTGCCGGAGAATTTCTCGATTCCCTCATCTTCATGCCCATTGCATTCTGGGGCACGCCTCTCAAAACGCTTGCCATGATGATGCTCGCACAAGTGAGTTTCAAAGTTATCTATGAGATAATAATCCTGCCCGTCACCGCCTTCGTTGTACGCAAGGTCAAAGCCTCGGAGCAGGTAGATACCTTCGATACCGACATTTCGTATAACCCGTTTAAAATAAGCGATATATAATGGAAGAACGCAAACTTGAGGGCCTTAAGTCACTGGGCCGGAAAACGGAATACAAGAGCACTTATGACCCGTCGGTGCTCGAAACTTTCGAGAACAATCATCCAGGCAACGACTACTGGGTGCGTTTCAACTGCCCCGAATTCACCAGCCTGTGCCCCATAACCGGCCAGCCCGATTTTGCCGAGATCCGCATCTCCTACATACCCGACAAGCGCATGGTGGAGAGCAAGAGCCTCAAGCTCTATCTTTTCAGCTTCCGTGACGAGGGCGCTTTCCATGAGGACTGCGTCAATGTCATCATGAAGGATCTCATCAAACTTATGGATCCGAAGTACATTGAAGTGACCGGATTCTTTGTGCCCAGAGGCGGCATAAGTATCTATCCTTATGCAAATTATGGCCGTCCCGGCACCCGTTTCGAAGAACTCGCGCTCCGGCGCCTTGAAAACCGTGAATAGAATATGAAAACCCTGCGCATTCCGCTCCTGCAGAATCTTGAGGAGCAAGACATCGACACCGCCCTTGAACTCGGCGGCGAAGCTTTCCGCGTTGATACAGTCAACTGGCCTTCGGAGTATCCCTACGCCCCGCTGTGCGCCGGCCGCATAGCCCGTACTGAAGAATCGCTTCTGGTGGATTTCCGCGTGAGCGGACTCGACCTCAGGGTACAGAGCCTTGAGGACAAGGGACGCATCTGGGAGGATAGCGCGTGCGAAATCTTCCTGCAGGTGCCCGGCAGTAAGGAGTATTTCAATTTCGAGGTCAATGCCGCAGGACGCCTGGTGGCGGCCCGTGGAGAGGGCAGGGAAGGACGCAAGCCCCTGGCCGACGAGGCGTTCGGACAGATTGTCCGCATTACTTCGGTGGAGGGTCTGCCCCTGGTCAACGAACCCGTCAACTACGAGGGCGGAATCTGGAACTGGAGGGTGCTGCTCATCATCCCCTTCGAGGTGCTTGGCCTGGATGAGGCTCCCGCTGCGCTTAAGGGCAATATCTATAAGTGCGGAGACCTTACCGCTCATCCGCATTATGTGACCTGGGCTCCCGTGGGCACGCCGTCTCCCGACTACCACAGGCCTGAGTTCTTCGGCGATTTCGTCCTTGACTGATGTTTGCTTGTGTTATCCGGCGGCTTCCGGCTCTTTTCCTGACAGTATCGCTGCTGCTGTCCTGCAGCGGCCCTTCGCGCGTGGTCTTGGGTGACGAGCGGCTGGATGTTTATCTCCCTTTGCTGGAAGGGCAGAGGGTGGCGATCCTGAGCAACCAGAGCGGGATTGTAGGCGACAAGGTTTATAACTGGTGCCTGAATGGCGGGGAGGAGGTTACTCCCGAGTCCGTAGGTGTACCGTTCGGGCAGGGGATCGACCCGTCAAAGCCCGTTGCGTACGGCCCCCATCTGCTTGATGTCCTGATAGATAATGGCGTCGACGTAAGGGTGATCTTCTCGCCGGAACATGGCTTCCGCGGCATTGCCGACGCTGGCGAAAAGGTCGACTCGGGCGTTGACGAAAAGACCGGGGTCCCGATTTTTTCGCTTTACGGAAGGGGCGGCGACGCTCTTGTGCCGGAAGAGGATATGAATTCTTTTGACGTGCTGGTGGTAGATCTGCAGGACGTCGGCCTGCGCTATTACACCTACTATGTGACGATGCAGAAGATGATGGATCTGTGCGCCGCCTATGGCCGGAAAGTTATTGTGCTCGACAGGCCAAATCCCAACGGTTTCTATGTGGACGGCCCGGTGCTTGACATGCGTTTCAAGTCCGGCATTGGCTCGCTTCCTATATGCATGGTGCACGGAATGACTCTGGGCGAACTGGCGCTGATGATGAACGGCGAGGGCTGGCTCGAAGGTGGCGTGAAATGCGAACTGACCGTTGTGCCGTGCGAACATTACCGCCACGGAATGCATTGCACGCTGGTCGTTCCTCCTTCCCCCAATCTCAAGGACATGCGTTCCATCTATCTGTACAGTTCGACCTGCTTTTTCGAAGGTACGGTGGTAACCGCCGGGCGCGGGACGGAGTTTCCGTTCGAGGTTTACGGGCATCCCGATATGACGGACCGGGGCTTCTCATTCGTTCCCGAGAGTATTCCCGGTGCCAAGAATCCTCGCTATCTGGGACAGGTTTGCCGTGGAGTGGATCTGCGGTCAAAGCCCCTGGACGAGATTTGGGCGGAGCAGGTCAATCTGGACTATCTGCTTGACGCTTACCGGAATACGCCAGTGGACGGTTCGTTCTTCCTCCCCAACAATCACTTCGAGAAACAGATTGGCGTCGCATACGCCCGTGACATGATTCTTTCCGGCGCCTCCGCCTCCGACATCAAATCCCGCTGGACCTCCGACGTCACCTCCTTCACCGCCCTCCGCTCCCGCTACCTCCTCTATCCCTGACCCGCCGTCTTTTGTTCCCTATTATTACGAAGAAAGACTGATCAGAACCGCGAGGGGAAAGGAAGAAGAGAGATTATCCTGAAAATGCTTGTTTTTGGGAGAGAAATCGCCAATTTATCTCCCAAATCAATGTTATTTCAGGGGTGCAGGGGGATAGGGCCCTTACAGCTTTCCCTTTTTTGCACAAAAAAAGGGAAAGCTCCGTACATCGCACCGCTACAACCTCATACCCTTGCTGCCTTCCGGCCCTGGGGGAGTTTTGAGGGAGCTGGTCGTGTACGACTTTCCCCGTGCAAAG
>JAFZBM010000173.1 GCA_017561765.1 Bacteroidales bacterium
CGACCGCAGCGGTTTCGGAGCGGCGCTCGCTGCGGCACGCGGAGCCGAACAGATTGTGCTGGTAATAGGCGATGACTGCCAGTGGAGCGGAGAAGCCGCAAGCCGTTCCGACATACGCATTCCCGGAGTTCAGACCGAACTGCTGGAGAAGATCTCGGCACTTGGAAAACCCGTGGCAGTAGTGCTGCTCAACGGGCGCCCGCTGGACCTGAGCGCCGAATCGGCAATGGCGGGAGCGCTGCTGGAGGCCTGGTACCCCGGGACCATGGGCGGATATGCGGTGGCCGACGTGCTCTTCGGCGACGTGAACCCGTCGGGCAAGCTCTGCGTCTCCTTCCCCCGCAATCTCGGGCAGGTGCCCATCTACCATTACGCCAAGAACACCGGACGCCCCTACGTGCATCCGGAAGCCAAATACGAATCGCGCTACCTCGACGTGCCCAACGAGCCGCTCTACGCTTTCGGGCACGGCCTTAGCTACACCACTTTCAGCTATTCCGATATCAGCCTTTCTGCCGGCAGCTTCAGCGGTAACGGCAACATAGAGGCAACCGTAACCCTCACCAACACAGGCACTTGTGAAGGCACGGAAACGGTACAGCTCTACATACGCGACCTTGTTGGCAGCGTTACGCGTCCCGTCAAGCAGCTCAAAGGCTTCAAGCGGGTGACGCTGGCGCCCGGAGAGTCGGCGGAAGTGAGCTTCAGCATCGACGCCGAAGCGCTTTCTTTCTACCGCGCCGACATGAGCTACGGCCCCGAGAGCGGAGATTTCAAGGTCTTCATCGGAGGCTCATCCGACAATGTCAAAGAAGCGTCGTTCAGCTATGAAGAATAAGATATTGCTGCTGGCGGCACTGCTGCCGCTGGTGCTCGCGTGCGGCCCCAGGCCGGCAAGGCAGATGAGCGACGAGGCGCTGCTGGACACGGTGGAACGCTGTACGATCAAGTATTTCACCGACTTCGCCGACCCCGCTACCGGCCTCGCCCGCGAGCGCAACAACGACCGGAACGGCAACATCGTAACCATAGGAGGCTCCGGCTTCGGAATGATGGCGGTAATTGCCGGCGCCGAACGGGGATACTATCCATTGAGCGAGGGCGTGGAGCGCGTGGGCAAGATGATAGGGAGCCTGGAGACCCTGGAGCGTTTCCACGGCGCTTGGGCCCACTGGTACGATGCCGATACGTCCAGGCCATTCAGTTTCAGCCAGTTCGACGATGGCGGCGACCTGGTGGAGACGGCCTTCATGGTGCAGGGCCTGCTCACAGCACGCCAATGGCTCGCCGACAAAGACTCCTGTCTCGCCGCACGCTGCGACAAGCTCTGGCGCGACGTTGAATGGGACTGGTACACTCGGGGCACCGATTCGCTCTACTGGCACTGGTCCAAGAACTATGAGTGGAAGATGAACCACCGCATCAGAGGTTATGACGAAACGCTCATCACCTACGTGCTGGCGGCATCGTCGCCCACTCACCCCATCAGCCGCGAGTGCTACGAAGCGTCCTATAAGACCTCGGACTATTACTACAACGGCAAGAAATACTACGGCATCACCCTGCCCCTGGGAATGGAGCTCGGCGGGCCGCTTTTCTTCTGCCACTATTCATATCTGGGACTCGACCCGCGCGGCCTCAAGGACGACAAGACCGATTACTTCGAACGGAATACGGCCCACACCCTCATACACAGGGCATACGCAATCGACAACCCCAAGAAGCACAAGGGTTACGGGGAGCAGTTGTGGGGATTCACATCCTCGGACGATCCCGACGTGGGCTACAGCTCGCATCACCCGGGCACGGCCGATGAAAACGGCACCGTATCGCCAACGGCGGCTGTCAGTTCCATAGTCTATACCCCTACCGAATCGCTGCAGGTAATGCGCTACCTGTTCTATGAGACGGAGATGTTCGGCCCCTGGGGCTTCTACGACGCATACAACCCCTCTCGCGAACCGGCGGTCGTGGACCACTATCTGGCCATAGACCAGGGCCCGGAGGCCGTTATGATAGAGAACTACCGCAGCGGCCTGCTCTGGAAACTGTTCATGAGCAGTCCTGAAATACTGCCAGGCCTGGAAAAACTTGGCTTTTCTTACGAGTAAGACGCAAGATTCGACTTAATTTTTGATTTCATTATAAATGAAAAAACTACTTTTACTAATAACCGCGCTGCTGTCCTTCACGCTTGGCTTTGGCCAGGCTTATCAGGTCAGCGGCATAGTGCAGGACGAACTCGGTCCCGTCATCGGAGCCACCGTCCTTGAGGCCGGAACCCTGAACGGCACTTCCACCGACCTTGACGGAAGGTTTACACTGAACGTTCCAAGCAAAGACACCAGGGTCGAGGTCAGCTGCATGGGCTATGCGACCCAGACCTTTACGGCAGGGGAATTGCCGGCCGTAATAACCCTGGGCACCGACGAGACCTTCCTCGAGGAGGTCGTGGTGGTAGGTTACGGCACCCAGAAAGCCAAGGACCTCACCGCGCCCATCTCCAACGTGAAAGGAGACGACCTTGCCAAGCAGGTGTCAGGAAACGCCCTCGGAGCCCTTCAGGGCAAGGCTTCAGGCGTCCGCATAATCCAGAGCGGCTCCCCGGGCGCATCACCGTCCATCACCATCCGCGGAACCGGTTCCATCGGCAGCTACGCCACCCCGCTCTATGTAGTGGACGGCGTGTTCGTGGATGACATAGGATTCATCTCTACGGACGACATCCAGGAAATGACCATCCTGAAAGATGCGTCGGCGGCTGCAATATACGGCGTACGCGCAGCTAACGGCGTCATTATCATCACCACCAAGAAAGGCGTGACCGACCATACCGAAATAAGCTACAGCGGCTATGCGGGCCTTCAGGTGCCGGTGAACGTGATGAAACTCGCCGGTACGGAGCAATATATCCAGCTCCTCAACGAAGCCAACGCCAACGACCCGAAATACATGGCCAAGAATGCCGCCGATTACCCGGCAAGCACGGACTGGTACAGCGCACTGCTGCGTAACGCGCTCACCCACAACCATGCGCTCGACATTTCCGGGGCCAACGACAAGACCAATTATTCCGTGGGCCTCGGTTATTTCTACCAGGACGGCATCATGGCCAGCGACAACTATTACAAGCGCATGAATTTCCGCACACGTATCGACCAGAAGGTAAAATCCTGGCTCGACGTAGGTGTGAACATGATTCTTTCCGACTATACCCGCAAGGATCCGAATTCCGGCGCCTTCGCCCAGGCGTTCGTCAATCCTCCGGTATATCCGGTCTACAACGACGCCAACACCATGGCCTATCCGGTGGCCTTCGATTCTCCCCAGCGCTACGGTTGGGGCGGCTCGTACGGCAACCCGTACGCCACCATTTACTACTTCGACAACCAGACCAACGGACTGAACCTGGTATTCTCCACCTACGCGGAACTCAAGTTCCTTGAAAACAAGCTGAAGATACGCTCCGCCTACAACATGGAGTTCCAGGGCTGGCTGTCCAGCAATTACACGCCCGAGCACCTGGTCTACGGCACCCAGGGATCCAACATCTCGTCCCTCTCCAAGACCCTCGGCCTGCGCTACAAGCACATTCTCGACAACACCGCCACCTATGCCGACAGGCTCGGCGCGCACAGCTTCTCGCTGATGCTGGGACAGTCGACACGCATTGAGACACTGTCAGGCCTTTCCGGCTCCGCCACCGATGTGCCCGACATCGACGCACAGTCCCGTTACATAAGCCTCGGCTCCATGAGGGACATTACGGTAAGCGACCTCAATCCCGGCCCGTACCGCTACAACGGCCTGTCCTTCTTCACCCGCGGCACCTGGAATTACGCCGACAAATATCTGGCTACCGTCACCTTCCGCGCAGACGCATCCTCCAAGTACAATGAAAAATGGGGATTCTTCCCTTCCGTCGGTCTTGGATGGGTAATTACGGGCGAGGAATTCATGAAGAACGCTCCGCAGTTCGAATATCTCAAGCTCCGCGCAAGCTGGGGCCTGCTCGGCAACGACAACATCCCGGCCAACTCGTCCGCAGTGCTCGGCGCCTCCGGCATTGACGCCTCTGGTGTGTTTAACGACACGGTTATCGACGGCGTCGGAGCCCAGACCGTCCTGCAGAACTACCTTAAGTGGGAGGTAGTCAATGAATTCGACGTCGGACTGGACTTCACTTTCCTGTCCGCAAGGCTTACCGGCGACATCGATTACTACAACCGCACGACCCACAACGTAGTGTTCTATGTGCCAATCGCCACCGGCGGCGGCACGGGATACCTGCTGGACAACAACGGCGTAGTGAACAACTCCGGTATTGAACTGAACCTCAACTGGAAAGACAAGTTCGAGAACGGCTTCGGCTACAATGCCGGCCTGAACCTCACCACCGTCCGCAACCGCGTGATAAGCCTCGAGGGACGCGACAACATCCCCGGCGGAGTCGTCCGCGGCAACTACTCCACCCTCACCCAGCCCGGATACCCCATCGGTTCTTTCTGGGGCTATGAGATCGAAAGCGTATTCGCCAACACCAAGGAATACATGCTCGCGGAAGCCAGCCAGGCGGTTGGCGGCCCGGGATACTTCCAGTACAAGGATAATGTCAAGGACGGGAAGATAGACGAAAAGGACAAGGTATACCTCGGAAGTCCTATCCCCTGGCTGATGACTGGACTGGATTTCGGCATCAACTGGAAGGCATTCGACGCCGGCATTTCGCTGTACGGCCAGTTCGGCAACAAGATTCTGAATGCCAAACGCATGAACCGCGGCACCTTCTCCGACGGCAACTACGACAAGGACTTCGCCGACCACGCCTGGCACAAGGATAATCCGAGCGCCAAATATCCTTCGGCAGAGGCCTATACGGACGCATACACCCAGCAAGCCAACACCTTCTTCGTGGAGGACGGCTGGTTTGTAAGGATACAGAACGTGCAGGCGGGATACACATTCTACAAGCCATTCAGAATGGATTCCGTAAAGTCTCTGAGGCTCTACCTGTCCGCCCAGCGTCCGTTCACCTACTTCCCTTACCACGGCTTCACGGCCGAAGTCGGCGGCTCTCCTATCGAGTCGGGAATCGACACTTCGACCCACCCCATGCAAGCTATTTACACCCTCGGCCTGAAAGTCAACTTTAATTAACGGATGTCATGAAAAAAGCATTATACATTATTCTGATTGCGCTGTTCTGCGCCTCCTGCTCGGATTTCCTGAACATCCGCCCCGAGGGCACGACGACGGCTGCGAGCCTCGACCACTCCAAGGCCGAGAACATCTTCAAGCCGGTAAGCGCCGCATACGCTGAAATCCGTTCGTACGGTTCCCATTCATTCCCTTATATAGGCTGCCTGGAAATCACTTCCGACAATGCCGACAAGGGTTCCACTCCTGAAGACGGCGCATCCACCAAGCAGATGGACGAGTTTAAATACGATGCCGCCAACGAGCTCATCACGGCCCAGTGGGAGGCCTGGTACAATATAGTTTCCGCCGCCAACAACGCCATTTCCCAAATGGACATGTTCAAAAAAGAACTCAAGAAAGATGTCGACAAGGAAACTGCCGATCAGGGTATAGGCGACGGCAAATTCATCCGCGCATACGCATACTTCAGGCTCGTGACGATGTTCGGCAACGTGCCGATCATCACCGACATAATGAGCTCCGACGAGCTTGCGGCCCAGAAGCCCGCAGCTCCGGCGCAGGTATGGGCCACCGTTGAGTCGGACCTTACGGACGCCATCGCACGCCTTCCCGAAAGCTGGCCAAAGACATATCTTGGACGTGCTACAAAGTACTCGGCGATGGCCCTCAAGGCCAAGGCCCACCTGTATCAGGGAGAGTGGGATGATGTGGCGAAATTGTGCGACGAAATTATTGCCAGCAAGCGCTTCCATCTGCTGTCCGATTTCCGTTCAGTCTTCTCGGTGGAGCAGGAAAACAGCGCCGAATCGCTGTTCGAAATCCAGAGTTCCGACCTTGACAAGGCCTCCGGAGACGCTGCGTACAACACCTATGCTTATGTCCAGGGGCCGCGCGGCAATACTCCATCCAACATGCAGGGCTGGGGCTTCTGCGTCCCGAGCGAAAGCCTGGTCAAGTTCTTCAACGACAGGGGTGAAACAGTACGCGCCGCCACTACTTTCCTTTATCGCGGCAGCACCACCCCCGAGGGCGATTATATCAGCGAGGCTTGCGTCAACCCTATTTACAACGGCAAGGTTTACACTCCCTCTTCCTATAACAACTGGAGCAACAACGGCTACGGCTACGACCATAACATCCGCATAATACGCTACTCCGACGTGCTGCTGATGTATGCCGAGGCGCTGGCCCGCGGAGCCTCTACCGCCGGCCTCAAGTCCGGCTATACCGCCCAGTCGGCCCTCGACGAGGTGCGTGCACGCGTCGGTCTGGCTCCGGTAGAGCCCACCATCGACAATATACTCGACGAGCGCCGCGCCGAACTGGCCCTTGAGGAAGACCGTTTCCTCGACCTTGTGCGAACCGGCAAGGCCGCCGAGGTGCTTGGGCCCCTGGGTTATAAGGAGGGCAAGCACAACCTGTTCCCCATTCCGGCTACACAACTTCAACTTAATACCAATCTGATTCAAAATCCCAATTATTAAAATCATTTTTAAGATGAAAAAATTACTTTTCCTTGCAGCTTTTGCTGCACTTGCAGTCGTTTCCTGCAAAGAGAATCCGACTGTCGACCCTACCGGTGGCGTTGCCGTCGGCGCCGAGAACCTGGTGGCTTATTTCCCTCTTGATTCCCAGGATGCGGCCATAACCAAGGGCGAAGGCATCACCGTTGCCGAGCTCGGCGGAAGCGGCGCTTTCAGCGAGGCAGGCGCCCGCGGCGGTTGCTATGTCAACACCAGCGCCAACCATGAGACCCGCGCATACCTGAAACTGAACGTTCCCACCGACTTCCTCAAGAAACTCGGAAGCTTCACCTTCGGCGCATGGATCAACGCTCCCAGCAACCGCGGCGGCATCATCACCTTCGACGGCGGCACCGACCCCAACTGGGGCGCATGGGACCTCTTCCTTGACGGCGGCGACGATGCCGGAACCACCCTCAAGGGCTACCTGTTCAACAACGGCACTGAATGGGGCGGATTCTATCCCAACTACAAAGGTCCCGAGGTTGCACAGAACAAGTGGATCTATGTTACCTACACCTATGAGGAGGATTCTTCCTATGCCAACCTCTATGTGAACGGCACCCTGGTAGGTCCCGTCGATGAGAAAGGAAACATTCTCGGCACCAATCTCTGCTGGGCAGGTCCCGCTGACGACAAGGGCAACCAGGACAAGCTTGGCAAGCTCAATCTTTCCGACGTAAGCTGCATGTACATCGGCGCATTCGCATCCCGCGAAACCGGCAAATCCTCCGAGACCTGGCTCAGCTATTTCGGCGGCAAGATCGACGAGATCCGTATCTTCAACAAAGGCCTGAAAGCCGACGATGTCAAGGCTCTGTTCCAGGCTGAAGTCAGGGCGGCAGAAAACCTCGACTAATCTTTTATGAAACGCGCCCTTCATCTCGCAGCGCTCGCCATTACATTCCTTGCCTCCTGCAACCCGGCCGGCGGCGATAAAGAAGTAAATGCATTTGTCGATCACTTCGAGGTGGAGGGCCGTTCCATTGCTCCCGGCAAGCTTGCCGGAGAACTGCCCACAGAAGGGTTGGAGATAAGCATTTATTTCTCCGACCCTATAGTTTTTTCCAAACTTGACCGGGACGGTATCTTCGTATCGGGATACGCCGGGTCATTCGAGTGTTCCGAGGGTCCAGGCGGCAACTGTCTTGTGGTCAAACTGACCGGTACGCTCGATTTCTGCCGCCGCTATTCTTTTTCCATTTCCCAAGGAAGAAACCTCGGACTCAATCTCATAGACAATTATTCTATTAACCTGTCCACCCGTTACGACCCCGCGGACAAGTTCCCCCGCATCGGCGACGAGGAACTGCTGACCCTGGTCCAGAAGCAGACTTTCAAGTATTTCTGGGACTACGCCCACCCCTCCTGCGGACTCGCGCGTGAGCGGCTCGGCTCGGACGAGACCGTTGCAACCGGCGGCTCCGGATTCGGCATAATGACCCTTCCCGTGGCTGTGGAAAGGGGGTTCGTGAGCCGGGAGGAAGCGGCGCAACGCATGCGGAAGATACTTTCGTTCCTCGGCGGTAAGGCCCAGCGTTTCCACGGAGCCTTTCCTCATTGGATTAACGGCAGCAGCGGCGAAGTGATTCCTTTCAGCGCCAAGGATAATGGCGCCGACCTTGTTGAAACGGCATTTCTGATCCAGGGCCTTCTGGCCGTGTCGCAGTATTTCGACAATCCATCGGAGGCTGATATACGCAGTTCCATCGACGATATCTGGCGCGCAGTCGAGTGGGACTGGTTCACCAGGAACGGCTCCGACGTGTTGTACTGGCACTGGTCGCCCGATAAGGAGTGGGCCATGAACATGCAAATAAACGGCTGGAACGAGGGCCTGATAGTGTACGTGCTGGCGGCTTCGTCGCCCACCCACCCCATCTCCCGCAAGGTGTATGACAACGGCTGGGCGCGCAACGGCGGCATACGCAACGGACGCAAATACTACGACATAACCCTGCCCCTGGGAAGCGATTACTGCGGCCCCATGTTCTTCGCCCACTATTCTTTCATGGGCCTGGATCCGCGGGGTTTGAGCGACACCTACGCCTCCTACTGGGAGCAGAATGTGGCTCACGCACGCATCAATTATGAATACTGCCGAGCCAATCCAAAGGGGCACGCGGGTTATTCAGCTGTATGCTGGGGGCTTACAGCCAGCGACATTCCCAGCGGCTATACTGCATCGTCGCCCACCCATGACGTGGGAGTGATAGCACCCACGGCAGCCGTAGCCTCCTATCCTTATCTGCCGTCGGAAAGCATGGACGCCATGCGCACTTTCTATTATGTATATGGAGACCGCCTGTGGGGCGAATACGGCTTCCGCGACGCCTTCAGCCTCGACAGCGCCTGGTTCGCATCGTCTTACATAGCTATAGACCAGGGACCCATCGTAGTCATGATCGAGAACGGCCGCTCGGGCCTGCTCTGGAACTGCTTCATGAAGCACCCGGACGTGCTGGCCGGCCTCTCCCGCCTCGGCTTCAGCGTAACGCCCTGACGGTCAGTCTTTCCCAGCGCCACCCGGCTGGCGCCAACCAGTGACTGCACCGGAATCATCATGGCGCCTTCTATTCGCCTTCTCCTATATCTTTTCGTACAAAAGGAATGCAGAATGTCGAGTTAACCTTCTCCCCCCGATGTTTAGCTGGTAAAAAACCAGTTCTAATGATTAAATCTGCCACTCTCAACGCTTCATCATTTAAGATTTCGTCATTTGTTCTTTTGTAAAAACCATTAACCTCGGTTACACCATCGGAATACACTATTATCTTAACAGCTATTGGTATTCTATTTTCACCTTCATAAGATTTGAAACGAAAATTCTTTCTTATAATATCTCGGATTCCATTTATACCAACTATTGGCTCTGCGGGTTGCTCAACTTCAATATAATCGAACAATTCTTCTTTGGATAATTGCGCGTTCTTATAGTACTTATTTGCTATGCGCTGAATGATTGAAATATCTTCAAATGGATTAACAATGTATGTTCTGTATTTAGAAAAAGTAGTATCTTTTCTTATTGCAATCTGCCAGAAACATGGTTCATCAATTATTTCAGGTGTTATATCATTTTTAAGTACACGTGGTCGATTATTCCTTAAATGCTTCCTGTTTGCAGAATAGAATATACAATCATTTAGTCCATAAATATATACATCGGAATGATTATTCTTCACCTTTCCAATATAATCTTCATTTGAAAACCAATTAATATGCTCTCCGGAAGTAATCTTCATATACCAATACAATGTATCCTCCTGCGTCGCAATAATAGTACATTTTTCCGGAGACGCTGAATGATACTCGTCGATAATATCTTTTGTAAAATCAGATAATGATATTACATCGCTTAATAACGAACAAGACTGGAGAACCACGAGAATAATTAACGATAGACTATTACGCATATAAAACTACTTAAATAACCAATCGAATCTGCGGAAGGTCGAAGGCGTTGTAGGTATCAGCCGAAAGTTGCCGAGACTGCCGTGAAAAACCGTTTATCGTGTCTATCATTCATTTTTTAGTATAAGTCTTCCCCCGCCAAATTATGGTATCCCCTTTAATCCTCAGATACTCGCCAATCACATTGTGCCTCTCAAAATAAATATCATCAAGTCCGGGGATGTTGATCACTATGGAGTTTATTCCATCTTTTACATTTATGTCACAGAACAATATTCACCCGGCCACTCCTCTTATCATGTTTTCCGTCAGGAAAAAGCTATAATACCTTGGACATATTGAAAGACTTTTAATCCTTCCTATTCTCTCTTTACTAATGGTCAATTCTCCTTTTCCTTCTATTATTGGAACACTATAGCTGTAATATTTATGGGGCATATCACAAGAAATGTATGCCTCCATTTGTTTGTTTGTCCCAAGATGAATAGAAACACGCACAGAATCACATATCAATTCGTCATAATCATAATCAATACTCACCGTATTGATTACCCTTCTATATAATTCATTGAATGACGGATTCGAATTAATCTCCGCCCATTCTTCTTCCAATCTATTGATATTGCATTTTGCAAGGGTATCGCTTGCAAATAAGAAGTTATTATGATCTTGAGGGTATATGAAACAGAAAGAGCTGTCCTTAATATGTATTTCACTATATTCACCCTTATAACAACCATCAATACTTCTAAATTGCGCCCAAGTAGGGGCAACAGCAATAATAGAAAGGATGGTCACAAGTATTCGTTTCATTGACTAATCTTTTGAAGAAAAATAATATTTAATATACTTGGATAATTCATGAATTGGTTTGTAAACAATCTCTCCACTTGGATCAACAATCGCGCCAACAGAATGGACATTGATTCCTTCCAAGCCAAAACCTTGAAGAATTCCAGGGAAAGCCCTCCAGGGTGAGAGTCCCTCC
>JAFZBM010000022.1 GCA_017561765.1 Bacteroidales bacterium
CAACAGGGAATCGTTGTCGAAAGGCAGCGTCCTGCCTATCTTGAATGAGGGTTCCTGTTGCCGCTGCAATTCGTATTGCGGCAGGTTGCCGTTGGCGAGATAGTACAGAATCTTGATGGGTATAGTGTCAAGCTGACGGATAAGACGGGCGTCTCCTTCAGGGTCGTCATACATCAGGCTGTCCTGACTGTATTGCCCTATTCCATACCCGCTCTCAACCATCTTGATGAATTCCCTTCTCCTCGACCTTCGGCTCAGCGAGTCGTCTGCGTGCCCGTTCGGCCCGGACGCGTTCAACATGCTCCCGGACATCAGAAGGAGCGCCATAAGGACTGTAAGGGCTTTGGTCTTCATCGCTTCTGCAAAAATATAAAAAATAATAGAGCGGCAGCACAATTAATAATGCACTGCCGCCCTGAATAAAAATGACAAAGGAATTATTGGCTTACAGAGATTTCCAGTTCAACGACCTTGTTCTTTCCCTCGGCGGTGGTGAAGCGGGCTTCAATTGTGTGGGTGCCCGGGGTGAGGGTGATGGACGGGGCGGTGACAGGATCGTCGTCAAGATACCATGAGACGGCGGATGCGGGCTTGCGTGAGCCGGAAGTCTCAATCAGGCTCAGTACGAACACGTCGCCAGCCGCATAGGAGCCGTTGCCAGGATCGGCAATGTAGTTGTATCCGCTGTCCGGCGCTTCGTAGTCACCGACGGTCAGGGTGAAATCAAAAATTACATCCCAACTGTAGCGCTCACTAGTCGAGGTGAGGCTGTACTCCGAAACAAGTCCGTCAAACGGCCAGTTGACGGCCCAGTCATAGGGTGTCTCATCCTCATCGGTCTTGTAGAATGCGCCGAAGGAATAGTAATTGCCGTTGTAAAGATAACCGCCGCTGTTGTATCCTACGCCGGCATAAATGTCCTTGTTATTAGGAACAACGAGCTCCAGATCCCGGAGGTCGACGGTCGTGTATCCTCCCACAACAACATCATCATCAGCCACTGACACCGTGGCTTTGCGCTCGCTGTCATAATCGATGATTACATTGACCCCATTGTAAGTAGTGCTGGCCGGATCGCCATAAAGGAAGAAAGTAATTTCCTTTATCTGCTTGCCGGCATACTTTCCTATTTCCGATGAGGGATAGAGATTCTGTGCCGTAATGGAGTTGAGTGAGGATCCGACGATGTATTCATCTTCATCGGAAAGAATGTCGGCAGGCCACGCATATATTACCGACGGCAGTTCTTCGCCTTCGCGCATCAGATAGAAGTTCTGCGTCGTGATCATGCTGGTCACGTCCACGGTGGCGGACTGGCTGACGTAGCCTTCGATGGAAACAGTCACCTGATAGGTGCCGGAGGGTACTTCTATCAAATAAGAACCGTCGCTGCCGGTTACTGCTGAGTAGGACGATGCCCTGGTGACGGGCAGTTTCTTATTCTTTGCCGGTTTGAAAAGCATCCTGACCGTGTTGACCAGAGATGTTCCCGCCTTTGCGGCCTTGGTCGACGGTGCCTTGCTCTCCCCGGAGCCGGCCGTAACGGTGACGGTTGCGCCTGAAAGCGGATTGCCGTCCGAGTCCATAACAACGCCCGATATGCCTAATATATTGGAATTGACCACGTTGAACGATACTGTATGTTCCGAATCGGAATATACTATGTTGGTAAAGGTGAATCCTGTTGCGTTACCGTTCCAGGCTATGGGAGTGAAAGCCCTGAAGGTGCTGCCGAAGAAGAAATTAGATGCTGCGCCTTCGAATACAGTAGTCTGAGATGGGGACTTTGCCGGAACAACATAGCAGCAAGGATGCGCCGAATAATTGTTGACGGAGTTGCTGCTCCAGACCGATGAAGCGGTGACCGATCCGCTTACCCGGTTGGTTGATTTGTCGACATGGTATACCATCAGGCCGGCGGGGATGCCGGCGTCCCAACGCTGTCCGCCGCGTGTCTCATACACAAAGTACTCGTTGTTCACGCTTGTTTTGGTCATGTATGCCGAATAGCTTGAGGCCCCTGGATAATTGACGGCGGGCAGGGTGAAACTGTCGGACGATTTTATTTCTGGGATGCTCTGGAGCCACCCGATTTCCATCAGTTCTTCGGCGTTGAAGTAAGGCGGAGTCGTGGAATTGACGTTGTAGGAGCCGCTGGCCATCAGGTCGAAGCTGTACATGCTTGCAGCAGTGCCGTTGGTGGAGTAATCGGCATCGTAGAAATCGGGAAGTCCGAGGGTATGTGCGAATTCGTGGCAGGTGGTGCCGATGGAGCACATTGTGGACCCGGAACTGCCTTTCAGTTCTGCGGTGCAGAAGTAGCGGTCAAGCTTCACTCCGTCGAAAGTCCTGCTGTTGCGGGCATTGGAGCTGGAAGACAGATACCATGCATGGGACCAGATGCAGTTTGAACCGCCGCTTTGAGCCTCATCGTAACCGGCATAATAAAAGATTACGAATTCCACGGTACCGTCGCCGTCGTTGTCGTATCTTGCGAAATTAACACTGGAATCCAGTTTCTGGGCGGCGTGAACCAGGGCCATTTCGGGCAGTTTGTCGTTTCCGCTGCTGTCGTTGCCTCCATAGTAGGACAGATTGTTGTCCAATTGTACGGGACCGAGCACCTCGAACTGAGGGGTGAATGCGCCGAAGGAATTCTCATTGTAATAGTCCCAGACTGAACCTATTGCATTGTTCTGGGAGTATCCGGGAGTGCTGAGCATCGCCTGGAATTCTTCATTGGTCTTTGAGAAGGACTTGTCTTTGAATCCTATCAGGATTACAGGAATCTTGGGTGAACCGAAGTTGGCGGAAGATCCTGCTGCAGCCCTGAACGCTTCGCTTGCAGCGGCCCTGCGGGCAGCAGCCTCCTGCTGGAGCGTCCCGAGGGAGTTCTTGGTGAGTCGTGTGGAAATCTTCCAGTATCCTTCCTCATCCTGCTCGAGGATGTTGCCGGCCTCATCGGTGGCCCAGTGGCCATATTCATCTCCATGGATCCTTATGGCAATTGTGCTGCCGTCAGGCTGGGTATATATTATTCTTCCGGGATATGCCGGTCCTGCAAAGGCGCTCAGTGCGGCGAAAACCAGCAGGAGGGAAGTCAGAATTATGTTCTTTTTCATGGCAATCTACTTTTTGACGATGAAACCGTAGCCGGATCCTGTTGAAAGCCAGACCTTGGGGCCGTCAACCTTGACGACCGTTACATTATAGTCCGTATCAGACTGGTTGCGGCCTGTGATGAGGCTGTAATTGAGGGTGAAAGTGTCACCCTTCGCCGGGTCGGCGGGAATGTTGTTGAATTCGGCGATACTGTAGGTGGCCGGGCTGATTATGGCGAAATTGACGCTGCCGCTGCCATCATACTCGCGGCTCAGCTGGCATCCGGCACACCAGATGTTGTTGCCGTTTGACAAGTACGCGCCGTACTGGTCAAACTCAAGGATAGGATCGTCGAGCGTGTTGATTCCGGCTTCTTTGCGGAAGATATAGACATTGCCTGTCCCACTTACGGTATTGCTCCAGGAAGTCTGGGAGGTGCTGCGGTAAGCGGCGAAGAATAAACTGTTGCTGGCGGTGTTGTAACGAATCTGTTTATAATATGTCTGCCTGCTTTTAGTGTAAGACTGGTAAGTGGCGATTATCGCGGCTTTGTCGCTGACAGTTATCTTCCAGTTGGCATATCCTTGATTAGAAGGACTGGTGGATGACTGCAGATAATTGTAATTGTTAGTACTAGTATCATTACGGGTATACAGGTATCTTCCGCTGGACGATGTACCCTCTTGAAGACGGTAAAAACCTGTATAATCACCATTAACCAGTTTAATCACTTCTACTGAGGAACCGGGATTCTGGATAATCATCTTCCCGTCCGAGTCCTGGGCAATGCTGACCGAAACACGTCCGCGATTGTTCGTGTTCTGCGTTGTGCTCATGGCATAAGCGCTGCCGGCGGTTGCGGAATTGGCGATTATGACTTCGTCCCCGGCGGCAAGTTCGGATGCGTTGGTTACGAGCACCCAGCGGTCCTGAGCACGGACGAATTCGGCCTCGGCCATGTTGACGGTGAACTTGGAGACGTGCCCGGGGATAAAGGAAAGCCTGCCTTCAGGAATGCTGACAGTCCTTGATAGTTTGCCGGTCATGGTATTGACTACAACAGTGATACTGCCGCCGCCAAGGTTGGAGGGGGCGCAGGCGAACCAAATATCTGACATGTTGTAGGTAACAAACTGAAGAAGTTCACCTTCGGTAAGTGTAAGATTGTCGGGCCTGATTGTCACCGTGCGTGAAGCGGCGCTTTCGCTGAGCGCTTCCTGGCCGAAGTCATAATAAAACTGTCCGGCAAAAGGAACGCTGGCTGTAATGTCTATGGACTGAATGGAATCATTGTCCGGAATACACATGTTCTTGAGCGTCAGTTTGCCATAAGCGGTCACGTGAGTAAAGTCCATCTCGATGCTGCTGAATTCATCAATTGACTCGGCCGTCTTGCTTGCGGCGAGCAATTGTGCGCTTTCGTCGCAGGAACTCACAAGAGGTGTCTGCTCGACCGGAATATTCAAATGATATCCGCCGTGACTTGAAGTGGCGCCGACACATGCGCTGAAAGGGCTAAGGGCATAGAAAACATAGGGCGCTTCCAGCTCGGACGATGAGAAATCGGCATCGAATACTGCCGATCTTCCGTCTTCCGCCGCAAGCACCGTCGCACCCTTGGCTCCGGAGAGGTTGACGGAAATGGCAATCTTGTCTTCATTGCCAGACCAGCGGGTAGGGTAGTCTAATCCATCGCTTGATTCAACGGGGGAGGCAAAGACCGTTTTGGTCTCTATTTCATTGGCAACGAAGTGAACCTGGTACACTTCCTGGGGGGCGTTGGCCATTCCGGCCTGCTCCGGCTCTTCCATTTTACAGCCGGCAGCATACGCCAAAGCGGCAAGCAGTGCCGCTGCGCAAAATAAATAGCGTTTCATAAGAATGTGAACAGGTTAGAATTCGCCGTAATCGTCTTCACGTGCCTTTTGAATCTGGGACACGCCCAGAACGGACCGCTTCAAATAACACTCGATAACTCTCAATGACGGAGCGGCATAACAGAATTGTGAATCCTGGAGCATAATAAAACCTTTTAAAAGTATACACTAAACTAATCAGCACAAATAAAAGTAAAAATATTTAATAATGCAACTTTTTGTCCATTAATTACACAAAAGGCGCAGAAGGAGCGCCTTGGGCACAATTTTGCATATCCGTAAGCTTTTTGTATATTTGAACAATTATGAAAAGCAGATGTAAAATTATTCTTTTGGCGTTATCAGTGATGCTGGTCGCCGCTTGTGGTTCCCTGAAGAAATCGCCGGAGCAGAAACGTGCTGAGGCGGAACGGGTTGCGGAACTTGTCAAGCAGAAACTTGACGCCCGCAAATACAAAATCAACATTGATTATATGATGCCCCGGAGGGGGAGCGGCAAATCGTTGACGGGCTCATACTCCATCACCGTTGACGGCAACAAGTTGAATTCGTACCTGCCATACTACGGCACCGCTTACAGCGTGCCTTACGGCGGAGGCAAGGGGCTGATATTCGAAGATGATATCGTGGCGTATGCCGAAGATGCCGGCAAGACGGACCGCCGTATAGTCGAGTTCGTGTGCGACAACGGTGAAGACATCATTACATATACACTGACCGTCTTCGATTCCGGTACCGCCGACGTTCATGTACATTGCCGCAACCGTGACGACATCAGCTATCGCGGCGCTCTTGACACTGATTACTCTCCGGGAGAATAGTTACCATGATGAAAAGATTTGTATTAATTCTGGCTCTGTCCTTTGCTGCAGGGGCTTATTGTTCCTATGCCCAGCAGGCAGATGTGATTGAAAGCCTTGCTTCCCATCCCGAATATCTTGACGGAACGGACATGCTCTGCCCGGTGGAAGCGGTAAAGTTGACGCCGGCGCCCCGTGGGTACAAACCGGTTTATATCAGCCATTACGGCCGCCACGGTGCCCGTTTCGGCTGGCAGAGCGACCTTTATGAGCGTTTGAATGATGTTTTTTCCGCAGCGGAGAAGGAAGATAACCTGACGCCCCTCGGCATTGATTACAAGCGCCGCTTCGACAGCCTGTATCCTGAACTGCGCTATCGTGTGGGAGACCTGTCTCCGAAGGGCTGGTGGCACCAGCAGCAGCTGGCCTCGCGTATGTACGACAATTTCCCTTCGGTATTCAAGGGCGATGCGCACGTGCGCGCATGGACTTCCACCTCCACCCGCTGCGTGATGACCATGTCGTCATTCTGTCTCGGCCTCAAGGAGCGCAATCCGAAACTGTATATTTTCGAGAACTTCGGCAAGTACTTCCTCCCGGCCATACTGCCGCAGGACAGCAGCAACCCTTTCAGGGTGAAAGCCGAAAAGGTTCCGGTCGCCTTCGATGAGACATGGCACGAATACATTGCCCGCACGATCGAGGTCAAACCCATACTCGCCCGCCTGTTCAAGGATGTGGACAAGGCGCTCCCGTCAGACAAACAGTGGGACTTCCTGTCATACCTCTATTTCTACGCTGCCGGCATGAACAGCCTCGACACCGATCTGCGCTTCTACGATATCTTTACGCCGGAGGACAGGGTGGCGCTGTGGAAGATTGACAATTTCCAGTTCTATACGGAGATATGGCCCACGCACGCGGGATACAAGCCCATAGTAGACGATATTATCGCCAAGGCTGACGAGCGTCTGGCGGCGGGGGACAAGGGTGCCGACCTGCGTTTCGGGCACGATTATACTTTCCTCCCCCTGCTTATGTTGCTTGGCGTCAACGGCTATGGCCATGCGGTGGATAATCCTGATGACATTCCGACATGGAGCCGTTTGCAGGATGTGCCGATGGGAGCTAACCTGCACTTTGTGTTCTTCCGCTCCAAACGCTCGGACAAGGTGCTGTTCAAAGTGCTGCTGAACGGCACTGAAGCGCGATTGCCGCTTGATACCGACACCTGGCCGTATTACGACTGGGAGGTGTTCAAGGCATATCATAATAAGTAATATTTGCAGATATTCCGGAAAATATCTACATTTGTCAGGTATGAAAGTAAATTACATAGCTCCTGATGCCGAACTGCTCCATGCAGTTCCGGCGGAACTTGTGTGCCAGTCACCTGACGGCATCCTTGAAAGTTTTCAGGATGACGGGGAGTTCGTGTGGTAGTTTAATCCTTTCCAAGAATGATTCTTATGCCGCCCGCCGCAAGCAGCGTCTGGGCGGCTAAATATGTTGACATCACCACAAAGCCGCTCATGCTGTAGCTGATGCCGCTGAATTTGTGGACGGCTATGAGGGCGTCGGAGATGGAGAATAGGACGGCGCCTGCGAACAGGGCCCACCATGTGATGCCGCCGAAGCGTATGGCTCCCGCCAGAGTGCTGAACATCAGGAGAGCAAGGACAAAACCGTAGATGCTCATAGGCAGCAGCATCATGCCGTTGACGCCAATTGCCAGTATCAGGCCGGCGACCAGGGCAAGGCATGCCGCCATCGCAGCTATCCAGTGCCACGCTTTCAGTCCTTTCCATGATTTGCCTCCGAAAAGGCAGATATAGAACACGTGCCCTATCAGGAACAGTCCAATGCCTCCGGCAAAGAAAGGGAATCCTTTACCCAGCAGCATGGTATCGCCGGCAAATCCGAAAAGCTGCCCGCACAGCAGCAGAACGGTCATTATTTCAGCACCCTCGCCTGCGGCTGTCTCTGTTGGCAGGAACGTGCCACCCTCGGCACCGGAAGAGGGAGGGGCCCACGAGCGTGGCGAAGTGGGAAGGGTCGCGAAGCGACTTCCTGCCAACAGAGACAGCCGCAGGCGAGGGAACAGGTATGTGACGGTGGTCAAACAGAGGAGCAGCATAAGCGCCGGCTTGACGCAGCGCTCGAGGTTGCCGTCAGTAAGGCACCCGACAAGATTCAGCACACAACAAACAGCAAAAAATGCTGCCGGAATCAACCAAAGTTTCGAACTCTTAATCATTACTTACAAAAATATCATTAATTTTGTAAACTTATGGGATTATTCAATTTTTTTGGTGACAACGAGCACCGGGTCTTCAATTACCGCCCCAGGTACTATGACCCGGAAGAAGAGAAACGCAAACAGATGTTCGGCGCCGTTGACGGCACCGCCGAAAAAGAAAAAGCCGAAGGCAAATATGTCCCCGGCTCATATATAAAAGGGTCTCTCCGCGACGGCAATTACAGCCGCCGGCGCAGCCACATGAGCACGACCCGCACCATAATAGGCATAATCACCATGCTGCTCATCGTGGGCGTGCTGTACTTCATCCTGAAATTCTATACATTGCTCTAAAGCATGGGACGCCTGAAAGTACTGTCTGCCAGATTGTCGAACATGATAGCCGCCGGCGAGGTGGTCCAGCGTCCGTCGTCAGTGGTCAAGGAACTCCTTGAAAATGCCGTGGACGCAGGTGCAAGCCAGGTTGACGTAGTTATCACCGATTCCGGCCGCACTCTGATCCAGGTCATCGACAACGGCTCCGGAATGAGCCCCTCCGACGCGGTCCTGTGCTTCGAGCGGCACGCCACATCCAAGATATCCACTCCGGCCGACCTGGAAAACATACTTACATACGGTTTCCGGGGCGAAGCCCTTGCCAGCATAGCGGCAGTGTCCCAGGTTACCCTCCGTACGCGCATGGAAGGCGATGAAACCGCCACCCAGGTGGTGATCGAAGGCGGCGAGGCCAGAACATCGTCGGTATCGGCACCAGTTGGCTCCAACTTCGCAGTCCGCAACCTCTTTTACAATACCCCCGCGCGCCGCAAGTTCCTCAAGAGCGACAGCGTAGAATTCAAGCATATAGTGGAGGAGTTCACCCGCGTCGCCATCCCTCGTCCCGAAATAGCTTTCTCACTCTCCCATAACGGCAAGGACATACTTGTTCTCAAGAAGGCCAAGTCATTGAAATACCGCATACAAGATGTGATCGGGCGCAATGTGGTTGGAGATGTGGTGGACGTGACTGCCGACACCTCCGTCGTAAAGATCAGCGGATTTGCAGGACGTCCCGAAGCTGCCCGCAAGGCCCTTGGCAACCAGTATTTCTTCGTCGGCGGACGTTATTTCCGCAGCCCATACCTGCACAAGGCGGTCATGAAGGCGTACGAAGAATTCATCCCCGAAGGATTCACTCCCAGTTATTTCATCTTCCTCGAAGTCGATCCGCACTCCGTGGACGTGAACATTCATCCCACCAAGACGGAAATCAAGTTCGAGGACGACAATCTTATCTTCCAGGTGCTCTACGCATGCGTACGGGAGGCTCTGGGCCGCAACAGTTTCGGCGCGAGCCTTGATTTCGAGCGCGAAGGGGCGGTGGATTTTCCGCAGACGGGAACCGGACTCGCCGAATACAAGGGCGCTGATTTCTCTCCTGCGCCATCGTTCGATCCTTCCTACAGCCCGTTCGCCGAAGGCACAGGCAATCGCGAAGATGCTCCGGAAACCGGCGCTTCGTCTGGCGGCAGAGCTTCCGGCGGCGGTATCCCTTATGGTCGCGGGGGCCTGAGTGCCGGCAGTACCGACTATGGCAAACTCTTCCAGCATGCGGTACAGGAACAGGACGCGCTTGTGGTGCAGGGACGATTTGTCGTCACGCGCTCCGCATCGGGCCTGATGATTGTCCACGTGCGGCGTGCGTGGGAGCGCATACTTTATGAGAGGGCTCTCAGGGCCCTGTCGGAAGGGGAGCACGTCACGCAGACGGCGCTGTTCCCGGTGGAAGTGAATGTCGGCGTGCAGGAGAGGATGCTGCTGGAGGACAACGCCGAATTGCTCTCCAGCCTTGGCTTCGACATCAGCCCCGCTGGGCCGGACAGCGTGACTGTAGGAGGCGTGCCGGAGGGCTACAGTTGCGAAACGGGGCAGGTGGAGCGCATGATAGGCGACCTGCTGCTCATACTCTCCGATTCCGGAACGGCGCTTCAGGAGGTTATGCAGCAGAAGACTGCGGCCAAATTTGCCATGCTCGGTTCGGTAAATGCGCAGGTGCCTGACTCTCCGGCAGGCGTGCATCATCTGCTGGACATGCTTTTTGCATGCAGCAATTCAGAATTCACATCCAATGGACGGCGAATAGTATCCATCCTGGGGGCCGATGAAATAGAAAAGAGATTTTAGATGTCGTATTATTATCAGGAAAACCGAGGAGGCGGATTCATTTCATCCATTCCTCCGGTGACCAGGAACTTGATTCTGGTCAACATCGTCATATTCATAGCCACCGTAATTAACGAGAACTTCATGATAGGCACTTTCGGGTTGTTCTATCCGAGTTCCCATTATTTCCGCTGGTGGCAGGTCGTCACCCACATGTTCATGCACGGAGGAATATGGCACATATTCTTCAACATGTACACGTTGCTCATTTTCGGCATGGTGGTGGAGCGCATCCTGGGCGGCAAGAAATTCATTCTGTTCTATTTTATATGCGGTCTTGGCGCCGCAGCGCTGCAGATCGGCACCCAGTACATAGAGATGCAGATGTTCTTGAATTCCGATTCGCAGTCGGCCCTGCAGTCTATAGTGGCCTTGAAGTCAACCCCCACCGTTGGCGCGTCCGGCGCCATTTACGGAGTGCTGATGGGATACGCCGTGCTCTTCCCGCAGTCCAAGATGACGCTTCTCTTCCCGCCCGTCACCCTGAGCGCCAAGTGGATGGTGGTCATTTTCGCCGTCATCGAGCTATTTACCGGAGTTGTCGGGATTGCTGACGGAGTGGCCCATTTCGCCCATCTGGGAGGCATGCTGATAGGCTGGCTGATGATAAAGTGGTGGCGCAAGAGGGGAGTGCTTTTCGAGCGTGACGTGCTATGAAAGAGATAATTGAACAGGCGGTCAAGGTCCTTGCCGGCGGCGGGGTGATTCTTTATCCTACCGATACAGTATGGGGACTTGGGTGTGATGCTACCAATTCCGCCGCGGTGGCGAAAGTGTTCGCCATAAAGCGCCGCAGCGAGTCAAAGTCGCTGGTGCTGCTTGCCTGCGACCTCGATATGGTGGCGCGCTACATACGGGAAATACCTTCGATTGCGATTGACCTGGTGGAAGTCAACGATGCTCCCATGACTATAGTTTACCCCGGGGCGCAGGGCCTGGCTCCGGAAGTTGTGGCCGAGGACGGTTCCGTAGGAATCAGGATACCCCGTCACGATTTTTGCGTGGAACTTGTGCGCCGTCTGCGCAGGCCGCTGGTGTCGACTTCTGCCAACATTTCCGGCGAGGCGGCTCCTGCAAAATATTCGGAGATAGCCCCGGAGATTCTTTCCGCGGTTGACTGGTGTGCGCCGCGCCGTTTCGAGGCAGGTGCCACTGGGCGTGCCTCCCAGATAATCAAGCTGGGCTTGAAGGGAGAGGTGGAAATAATTCGCAAGTAATGTACGTAGGTCTGATTTCAGATACCCACGGGGTTTTCAGCGAACCCTTCAGGAAGTTCTTCGATCCCGTCGATGTTATATGGCACGCCGGCGACTGGGGCGGGGATGCCGCATTTGCTGAATCAATAGCGGAATTCAAGCCCGTGGTAGGGGTGCACGGCAACTGCGATGGCTCTGGCATACGTTATATGTATCCTGCTACCCAATTGCTTAAGTTGCAGGGAATCAAGGTGTTGATGACGCATATAGGGGGCTCGCCCGGGCATTATTATTCCGTTGCCAAGTCGCTCATCGAGGAGCATAGGCCGGATATTTTCATTTGCGGGCATTCGCATATTTTGAAGGTGATGAGGGATCCCGACTATGATATGCTTTACATAAATCCCGGTGCCGCCGGACTCCAGGGATGGCAGCTTATGCGTACTGCTTTGCGCTTTAAAATCGAAGAAGGAGAGGTAAAAGAGATGGAAGTATTTGAAATACCGAAAAATAGTACTACCTTTGCAGGTTAGTTTTTAAAGTTTAACCAAAAATATTAAGCAAAATGAAGAAGGTTATTGTATCTCTTGCTATTGCTGCTCTCTGCTTCTGCGCTTGCTGTAACAACAACGGCGGTAAGAAGGCTTCCGAGGGCGAGGCTGCCGCTGTTGAGGCAGTTGCCGATAGCGTCAAGGCTTGCTGTGGCGAGTGCCAGGAAGGCGAGGCTTGCGAGAAGTGCCAGGAAGAGGGCGCTTGCGAGAATTGCGAGAAGGCTGATGATTGCCAGAAGGCTGAATAATTCAGTTTTTGTTCCGCAAAAAAGAAGACGCGAGGTTTCCCGCGCCTTTTTTTTTGTCTTAAAATGCCGAATAGACTTGTGTGACGGCTACGATTGCGGCGGTTTCGGTCCGCAGTCGGCTGCTTCCCAGCGTCACCGGCACCCAGCCCCGGCTCAGTGCCAGCTCCGCTTCTTCCGTCGAAAAATCTCCCTCAGGCCCTATCAGAATAAATATCTCCGGCAACGCACTGTCCCCGGCAGAGGGCCCGGCCGGGGACAGGAGTTCGGCGATGGTGCGTTTATTTCCGTCGAAGCAGTAGCAGATAATCTTCAGGGCATCATCGGGGACCGAGAGAATGAAGTCGCGGACACTCTGCGGCTGCAGGATTGTGGGAATTGCCCCTTTGAGCGACTGCTTTGCGGCAGCTTTCACCAGCCTTTCCAGTCTCTCGGTTTTCAGAACCTTTCGCTCGGAATGGTCCCCGATGACAGGAGCAATCACGTCTACGCCAATCTCGGTAGCCTTTTCCGCAAACCATTCGTAACGGTCGATATTCTTGGTCGGGCATACTGCCATGGCGAGCCTGTAAGGATGGGCGCCGAAGTTGCTTTCGCTCCCCGTGATCCTTGCCCTGGCCCCTCTCGGGTCGGCATCTTCAAGGACGGCGCGGAAGAGGGTCCCGCAGCCGTCTATAACAGAAATCTCATCGCCATTCCTGTGTCTCAGCACCTTCACGCAATGTGCTGACTCTTCGGCATCAAGCACAATGACGCCGCCTTCTGTATGATTGCTGTAGAATAGTTCCATATTTTATGCAAATATGGCAATTTTCGGTCAAAATCGCTATCTTTGCCAAATGCGACTTTACACTCTGACCTCGGACCTTCATGGCGAATTGGCCAAGAACGCCCATAATGAACAGTTTATCAAAGATATAGAGGCCGCCATCGGCGTGACCTTCGACTATCGGGAATCGGATTTTTCCGATTTTGGGGCTATCGGGGACATAATCTACGTGAGGACCGGGGGTACTGAAGGAGTGTTCCGTCAAGTCTTTGAAGGCCACGAAGGTGCGAGAGTCAGGCTGCTTACCAGCGGACAGAGCAACTCCCTCGCCGCATCGATGGAAATCCTGAGCTGGCTGAACCAGCAGGGCCTCGGCGGAGAAATCATCCATGGATCCATTCAGGAAATAGCCTCGGAACTTCTGCGCTACTATCCGCGTGCAGGCCGCGGGAGCTCGCGCCTCATACACCCTTTCGTAGAGCCGGACATCCTTGCCGGAAAGCGTTACGGAGTGGTGGGGAAGCCTTCCGACTGGCTGATCAGCAGCGCCGTGGATTATTCCAGGGCCCGCGAACTGATGGGGGTGGAACTGATAGACATTCCTATCGAAAAGCTGATTGCACTGGCTTCCGGTGTAGGCTCCGACGAAAGCGCAAGAGTGGCTCCGGAGGGGCATATTTCCCCTTCTGCATTCGGCCGGCCGCTGAGCAGCGACGACTTCATCGGCTCCGAGCGTATTTATAGGGCTCTCAAGCAGATAATTAAAGAGTACCGGCTTGACGGCCTCACCCTGCGCTGCTTCGATCTGCTCACCGCACTCAAGAATACCGGCTGCCTTGCCCTGGCCATGCTGAACTCCGAAGGTTTTGTAGCTACCTGCGAGGGAGATATCCCGGCATTGCTGTCCATGGCCATTGTGCGCAAGCGTTACGGAGTTTCCGGATTCCAGGCCAACCTGTCCCGCATCGACGGCGACAAATTCCTGTTCGCCCATTGTACCGTGCCCCTGAACATGGTATCGGACTTCAATTATGACACCCATTTCGAATCGGGGATAGGCGTGGCCGTGCACGGGGTCCTGCCTCCCGGTCCCGCACGCATCTTCAAAATCGGCGCAGACCTGGAACATGTCATTGACGAGCCCGTGGAAATACTGGACAACACATACGGACCCAATCTGTGCCGTACCCAAGTGCAGATACGCGGCAACGCCGCACTCCGCCGTTACTTCCTCGGCAGCCCCCTTGGGAACCATCACATAATCGTTCCCGAATAGAGTAATCTGATGCAATACGACGTTTTTATCAGCTATTCCCGCAAGGACACTCCTGTGGCCGAAGCCATTTGCGCGGCCCTGTCCGATGCCGGAATGAGTTTCTTCATCGACAAGGAAGGTATCAGCGGGGGAGAGAATTTCCCCGAAGTGCTGGCCTCCACCATCGATTCTTCGCGCATTTTCCTCCTGCTTGCCAGTGAAAATGCCTACAAGTCCAAATTTACCAAGGCCGAAATACTTTACGCCTTCAATCATTTGCGCAGCGGCTGCATAGTTCCGTATATAGTTGACAAGAGCACAATGCCTGCTGATTTGGAGTTCCTTCTCGGCAATGTAAACTGGATAGACAAAGGCAAATGTCCGCCCCAGCAGCTGCCGGCCGAGTTGCGCAAGGTCCTTGACCGTCCCGATACGGGCACTATCGGAGGCCGCAAGGTGCGCAGCAAATGGCCCCTGCGCATATTGCTGGGTGTTGTGGCGCTGGCAATTTGCGCCCTTGCCGCAATACTGCTTTTCCAGCAGGACAACAAATCCACGGCACTCCAGGATCACAGGCGTTACGAACAGTTCATCGCCGCCGCGGATTCCCTGGTGT
Source organism: Bacteroidales bacterium (assembly GCA_017561765.1). Taxonomy (GTDB): domain Bacteria; phylum Bacteroidota; class Bacteroidia; order Bacteroidales; family UBA932; genus Cryptobacteroides. The sequence continues at coordinate 14,874 of JAFZBM010000022.1, forward strand.
CGGCTGCGGCTGGCCTGAGCGCCCGGCCTAACACGGTTGAGACCACGTCCGAGCAGATCGCCGACCTTAAATCCGCGGTTACTGCGCTGTCCTCCGCCGACAGTGTAAAAGCGATTCATGCGTCCGACGAACATTTAGCCCTTTTCAATGTCAATACCGATGCGGCGCGCAGGAAAATAAATGCCCGACTGGATTCGATGCATTGCGCCTGGGCAGAATATGCCAGGGAGTCATACAATTTGTACAAGATGACGGGAAACGAATCCGAGAAGCAGAATGCACAGGAGTGTCTTGCACATGCTTTGTCGATAAAGGACGACGATTCTCTCGATGATTTGAAGCTAAAACTATCCAAATAATGAAAAAGCTATTACTGCTAGTGCTGCTGGCATTGCTTGCCACCATGCCGGTTTTCGCGCAGAAGTCATTTGACATGCGTTACAATGAGGCCGTGGAGTATTATACTCAAAAGCAATACGACAAGGCAATCAAGGTGCTGGAAGCGGCCAAGAAGAGCCCCGGCGTCACCAGTGACCAGGTCGCCAAGGCAACGAGGTTCATCAAGCAATGTCAGGCATCCAAACAGAAGATGGCCGATCTCAACCTTTCCAAGGAATCGGTGTTCTTTTCCGGTGCCGGCCAGAAAGACAGCGTGTACGTGACTGCCGGCAAGGCATGGCAGGTAACGTCCCACCCGGAGTGGTGTACCACATGGTCCGATTCCGATATCATCTACCTGAGCGCCAAGCCCAACGACGGCAATGAAGCCCGCCAGGGCGTGGTGGAGGTGACCATGGGCAAGGAACGTACCGCCTATGTGCTCGTTACACAGGACAAACGGCAGGACTTCGTGTGCCCCGTACGCATCCATACCGTGCCCGGAAGGGCCATCGTCTATGTGGATAACGGCCCCGGAATGCTTACCGAGGACTTTTCCCTCGGAGAAGGAAGTCACAAAGTGATGATAGAAAAGAGCGGTTATCTGCGCAAGGACACGACCATTGTCGTAACTCCGGCCAATGCCGACGGAATGTCGTGCGTAGTGAAACTGTCCCCTACTTTCGCCACTGTTTCGGTGAATGTGAAACCGGCGGACGGTTACGAATTCGAGTCTCCCGCCACTCTTGACATAAGCGGCAACGAGGTGAATCTGCACCCGAACATCATCAAGAGTTTCAATGTCGACCAGGAGCTCAGCTACTATAGCTTATATGAAGACAATCTGATTCCGCTCCATCCCGGTCAGTATGTAGTCAAGGCTTTCTCCGAGGGCTTCAAGCCTGCGTCACAGAGCATCAGCCTTGACAGGGGCCGCAACCAGCAGCTGGATTTTACCCTGGTGCCTATATGCGGAACCCTGTCGGTCTATGATGAGGAGAATGCCGCCGGCGCCGTGGTATATGTTGACGGAAAGATGGCCGGCGAGATACCCGTGTCCGATATGGTCTTGAAGAAAGGAAAGCATTCGGTCAGGGTCGTCAAGGAAGGGTTCATGCCCGATACCGAAGAATATGAGGTGAATATAGAAGAAGACAAGCGCGCCAACGTCAATGTGTCCATGCAGCCGTACAGCGTTTACAATATCTATTCGGAACCCCTGTACTGCAAGGTGTACCTTGACGGGAAACCGGCAGGCACGACGCCACTCGACCTGGTACTGCTTGACGGCAGCCATGAACTGCGCTTCGAGAAGTCGGGTTATTATTCTCAAACGCACTATATAACCACCGACTTGTCTTCCCTTTCCCACGAAATGCCCATAGAACTTGACAAGGCGTATCCGGTCTTCATTGCAAGTGACAAGGACAGTCTGGGGATTTCCATCACACAGGCACGTGGCAAGAAGATTTTCGTGTCTCCGTCAAAGGTTAAGACTCCGGCCGAGATAACGCTCCCGCTTAGCAAGAAACCTTATCATATCGAGCTTTTGAACGGCAACCGCACCAGGGCATACAGGTCTAATTTTACTTTCCGTAACCCCAGGCGCGACCGCATCAACATACTTACCTGGGCTAACGGGCCTGCAATCCTGGCCGGCCAGTGGTACCTTGTACCTCCGCCCGCCGAGTTTGCCTTCACCGGCATCGAAAAGTCGTACCAGCGTATCGCAGACGCTAATTTCCTCCGGTTCAAGGTGTTCCCCGGATTGTCCACCAGCCTGGCCAAGGCATCATTTTTCTGGGAAAATGGCGGAAACATTATTTATCCCAACACCAGCAAAGGCAAGATGGGCTTGAAACCCGGAGACGAGGGCTACCAGGACGTTATGATGATCCCCGCCATATCTTTAATTTTCCTGAACGGGGAATTGCGTATGGGCGGCGCCCTGACCCAGCATATAGACTTGAACCTGCTTGCTACATATGCCTGGTATCCTGATGTCTCGAGTCTTGTTACTTTTACCCACATGTCGGGTCACGACGCCTTTGCCGGACTTGAACTCAACTCCCGTATCCCCGTATTCAATGTGAGCCTGAGGGCAGGTGTGCAGGCATTTTACGGTAAAGCCAACATTGCCCGTCCCAATGCGACGGCGTCCCAGGATATCGAGAATCAATATGTGATACTTGATTATAATCTGCCTGTCCAGAACATGCAGTTCGTGGTGGGGGTAGGTTTCTCCCTCGGCGGACCTGATTCCAGGGGACAGAACATTATCCGTATATTCTGAGAATGAGAACAAGCCGCATTACAATATGGTCGGCAGTCAGGCTTGCCGTGCGCCGTGCCCTGTCGGGGGGCGGCCTGACGCAACTTATTATGCCTGTCGCACTGTCAATCGTTGTGTGGCTTGTATTCAGCGCCGTGGTGGCAGTTCTGCTGCGCACCGGGGCGGTGGAGTTGAATGCGTTGACTACTTACCGCCAGGGACTTGAAGACAAAGGCCCGTTGGGCATAGCATTCTATCATCTGTTCACTGCCGGCGGCGTGGACATGATAAAAGGCGGCCCCGGATGGGTCGTATCGATCATAGGCCTGGTACTCGTAGCCCTGCTCACGTCCATTTTTACGAATTATTTCATCGAAGCGGCAAACGAATTCAAGGAGGGACGCTCCGACTTCAAATTCTCAGACCATATCGCCATATTCGGTTTCGGCCGCTCAGTTCCCGACCTGCTCAAGCAGATGCTGAACGGAGAGTATTCGGCATGCCGTTTCCTTATTATCACTTCCGGACGCGTTCCGGAGGCTGTGGCGCGCCTTGTAAACGTGCTCACTCCCAGTCAGTTGCGCCGTGTCGTCATTATCCGCGGCGACATGGCCTCGGCTTCGGGAGTCAAACGCATGCAGGTCTCTCGTGCCCAGGAAATCTTCATTCCGGGCGAGGGCGGGGGTGACGGACAGTCGCTGCAGTGCCTGAAGATGATTGCTTCCGCGATACCCGATGGCCGCAAGATTCCGTGTTATATGCAGATAGAGTCGAGGACGGCATCCTCGGTATTTCAGTACACCGACATGGATGCCGTAATCTGCGGGCGTCTGGAGTTTGTTCCTTTCAACAGCCTGGACCTCTGGGCGCACAAGATCTTTGTCAAGGGCATCCCGTTCGAAGGTGCGGAAGGTATAGGCCCGGATTCTGCGGGACACGTTCATCTGGTGATAGCCGGCATGACTCCGGCGGGAATGGCGCTCGGAATAGAGGCAATGCGCCTGGCTCATTATCCCAATGCCGTGCTGCATCCTGACCGTCGTACGCGCATATCCTTCGTGGATACCGGGATGGAGATGAAAATGAACAAGTTCCGCTCCGAGTTGCCGCATTTGTACGATCTTGTCCGCAGGCGCTGTTGCTCAGGAAAAATATCGGGGACCAAATGGCTGGTGCCCAGGGATACCGGACATCTGGGCGGTGATTTCCTTGATTTTGAACTTGAGTTCATCGACGCCGGCATTTCTTCTCCCGAAGTAAGGACGTACCTCGAGTCTGTCAGGGCCGGCACGCGCCTGACCGTGGCCATGTGTCAGGACAGCGTGGAGGAGGCGCTCGATGCTGCAGTCTCCCTGCCTGCCGGGGTTTATGACAAGGCTCTGCAGGTGCTGGTATATCAGCCCGGAGACGGAATTGTGGCGGAGACTCTTGCTTCCGGTTCTAATGTCACGTCTGTGCCGTTCCGCAAGCTTAAGCCATTCGGAATGTCGCCCGTGAGTTTTGACCTGTCCCTGCTCAAGGACTTGTTGCGCGATGCCAACGCCCTGCATATCGACACCAGCGGCGCTTCACTTGCCTCCAGGTCCTCCGCATCACAACTATGGTCCGATATTTATTGCGCATGCCATTCCGGCGTCAAGTTGCGCAGTGCCGGGAACGACCCTTCCGGAACACGCTATGCCTTGGCCCGTGCCGAGCACAACCGCTGGAATGCCGACCAGCTGCTGATGAATTTCCGCCCGCTCACGGCGGGGGAGCAGAAGGCCGTCATGGCCGACGCATCGCTCAAGAGCTCCCTCAAGCGCGACAAGAGGGCGCATCTGGACATATGTTCCTGGGAAAAACTTACTGAAATAGACCCTTCCGTGATCGAATACGATTACCGTATGGTCGACAGGGCGCTCCAGACTGGCAGTTAAGGTTCGAGGGCCAGACTCTCTATGATTTCATCGATTATTGCCGCCACTTTGTAGGTAGGGGCGGTGATGTTGTTGCTGATGATGGAGAAACAGATGGTTTTGGAGTCGTTGCCGTCGGCGGACAGGATATAGCCGCTGAAACTCCGCACACCGTTCATGGAGCCGCTCTTCATTTTGATTCTCTCCTTTACATCATCCGCGGCGTTTGGCAGGCGGTTCTGGAGCGTGCTCTTGCTCCCGGGACTGGGCAGGGAGGCAAGATATGCGTCTTTTTCCGCACTTCCGAACATCTTGCGCAAGAAGCGGACGAAGAATTCGGGCGAAACGTAGTCTTTCCTGGACAGTCCGCTGCCGTCCATGAGCTGGCAGGCTCCGTCGGTCTTGAGCCCCATCTCCGCCAGCAGCTGATATACCGCCTTTTCTCCCAGCTCCTGGCCTGAACTTCCGTACAGGCTGACTGCCATCATCTTGAAAAGGGTCTCGGCGTAGAAGTTGTCGCTTTCGTAGTTGGTGTCGTGCACAATCTTCCTGAGCGTAGGAGACCATCCTTTGCCAAGGGGCGTAAGTTTGTCGGAGCTAACGGCGGCCGGCCCTATGTCGGAATACAGCAGGTCGGTGCGTATGAGTCCGAGAGGGGATACGTCGGCATAGCCTCCGCTTACCGGTATGCCGCAGCCGGTGAGGTAGCGGTAGTAATAGTAAGCGCAGGTGTAGGCGCCGAAGTAATTGGAACACTCGAGTTTGTAGGACTTCCGGTCGGACGGGAAACTGCCCTGGAATTCACCTACCGGGGCATATTCCGAGTTGATGAAGTATAAGCTGTTCCCGCTTTTTGCCGCTCCGGTGACAGCTGAATTGACGTAGCTCATCCACGGGGTGTCGGGATAAAGCGGCGTCACCAGAGGAGCCTTGCCTTCTGTCGAGGGACGGACTGTGAACTGTTGGGCGTTTTCGAAAAAATTGAGTCCTGACGGGCCTGCGCCGTAATTGTAGCCCAGGTCCTCGGCCTGCCAGCTCATTCCGTGCGTCGGGCGCTTGAAGAAGCGGCCGTCGCCTATTATCCTGCCCTGGATGCTGCTTATTCCAGCCTCGTCAAGCATAGTCTTCCAGGCGCTGAAGGTCTTTCGCAGAGAGTCGGCACAGGAACTGCGGGCCCCCAGTGTCGGGTCGCCTCCGCCAACTATATACAGGTCGCCGTATAGCACGCCGTCGCGTATGGACCCCGAATAGGCGAGGGTGGTGGAGAAACGCCAGGATGAGCCGAAGTGCTTGAGCGCCAGGCCGGTTGTAATCAGTTTGACGTTCGATGCAGGCACCATTTTCAGCCTGCGGTTGTATTGGGCGAGGGTGTCGGAACCCCGTACCGCCAGAATACCGAAAATACCGGAACGCAGCGGTTCTTTCCGGGAATACTCGGTAACCAGTTTCTGCGTTCCGGTGTTGCGGGTGGCGCCCCCTGCGAGCCATGGACTCAGCAGGGACAAGGCCGCCAGTATAATCAGAAAGCGCTTCAAGCCTCTTTCTTGACGGCTGCGCTCAGTTTCTCGTAGAGTGCGTCGGTGCGCTCAAGCACCTCCCTGCGGAGGGCGTTGTAGTACTGGCGGGCCGGGCCTTCGACCTTGCCCACCTTGTCGCGGAGTTCGTTATAGAGATCGATGGCTTCTTCCATGAGGGCGGAAGCCTTCTCCTCTGATACTTTGGAATTGACGGCAGCCACGAGCGAGCAATCCTCTATGAACGCGCTCAGGATGTAGTCGATGTCTTTCTTGATGTCTCTAAGATTCATTGCTTTCTGTATTAATTCGGTGCAAAGATACAAAAAAAATGTCATTCTGTGCAGGGCGAAAAATCTCCGTCATTCAGCTATTCTGAAGGACAGGACTGCACTCCCGGTGCCAGGTTCCCCAGTATCGGCAGAGTGCAGAATCTGGCTCCTATGCCTCATAGTGCACTTCCACCTTGTTTTATTCATGGGGTAAAGTGCGCTTATGCTTGCGTGAAACTAATCTTGCACTGGGCGACTACCGACATTTTGTTGTTTTGCCCAAAACATTTATCTTTGGACTACTAAACCAAACTTAACGTCATGGAAAACGAATCAATAAAAGGCTTCTGGCACGTCTATTCAGACGGGAAGCAGGCGGATATTCCCTTTTACTCAGATGAAGACAAAATCTTCGCCATCAACTCCATAGCGATTGTGGCGTTATCCACAGGCGTCAAAGTGTTGTGCTTAAACGTTAACGATACGCATTTGCATGTTATAGTGATGGGCGAATACGGAGAACGCTTTGCGGCCGAACTCAAGAAAAGATTGATGAGATACTTCAAAAGCACGGGACAAGAAACCAAAGTAGGCAAAGGATTGTTCCTGTCGTGTAACGAAATCACACAAAGGAAAGAAGCGTTGACCAAGATAATATACACGTTTAGGAATTGCATGGATTTCTTTCGCCTGATGCCATGGGAATACCGGTTTGGTTCAGGCAATGTATACTTCACTGAGAGGAAGATTGCAGGGCAACCAGTCAGGTCGCTCACATATAGAGAGAAAAGAGAGCTGTTCCACACTAACGTTAATCTTCCCGACAATTGGCTGACTGACGAATATGGCATGCTTGTTCCCGGCAGTTTCATGGATGTAAAGACAGTAGAGAAACTGTTCGGTTCCCCAAGGGCCTTCCTTGCGTTCTTGTATGTGCGGCGTGAAGATGAGCAACTAATGAAGCAACAATTCCATTCCCAATATCTTGATAATCGACGCATCCAAGACTGGAGGGAAAGAGGTAACTCGCTGTGTAATAGCTATTTTGGTAAATCGCTGAGGGCGGTGGATATCAGTTCACGTCTCAAAGTAGCCGCCAAGATGCTTAAGTCACGTGACGGCTTCAAATGCGAAAGCTTTGCAAAAGCACTATACCTGAAGAAAGAAGATTTAGATTTGCTTCTTTAGCTCAGGCGCCCCGGCAACGAATAGTGCATCAGACGGCTCCCGGCAGATTCTTCGTCGCTCCGCTCCTCAGAATGACAGGGCGATGCGCCCTCTGGCACCTGACGGAGTGCAAAATGTGGCACTTTGCAGCTACCGGGAAGTTGGAGCGAAAAGTCTAAAGATAGATTATTCCCGAGGATTACGTATATTTGAACGTAATTAAACGGAACACTACATGGCACCCCAAAAGAAATCCCCGACCTGGGTAAAAGACCTGCTGGTCGCATTCGCCGCAACGACGCTGTCAATTATACTGACTTTCGGTACAACCGGTATTATCAACCGTGTCAAGCAGAAGCAGGAGCGCAAGCTCACTGCACTGATGGTTATGGGCAGCATCGAGCAGTACGCCCGTCAGCTGGACAGCTTGAAGCAGGAAAAATAGTGTCGCTGCGGCTATTTGGATCTTGCGCCACATAATTTATCATTTTTTCTCTAGTTTTTCGCGATCTTTGTTGTCTAACGGGTAAAGATTCGAAAAAGCATGGACAACAAGGAACAATCATTCACCCGTCTGGTCAGGGAACACAAGAGCACCATCTATGCGGTATGCTATATGTTCTCGAAGGATTCGGACGAAATCGAGGACCTTTTCCAGGAGATACTGATCAGGCTCTGGAACGGTTATGACTCATTCCGAGAAGAATCCGATGTCCGGACATGGATTTACCGGGTTTCGCTCAACAGCTGCATCAATGCCGACAAGAAGCGGCGCAGGCGTGGCGAACGGGTGCCCCTGAGCGTGGACATCGATCCTTTCGAGGATACGAACGACCGGGCGCTGCAGACAAAACGACTGTATGCCCGCATCAACACGCTTGGCCTGGTGGACCGCGCCATCATCCTTCTCTGGCTCGAAGGCCTGAGCTATGAGGAGATAGGGGCCGTGGTGGGAATCTCGGTGAAGAATGTTTCTTTCCAGCTGCATCGGATCAAGGAAGAACTCAAAAAATCAAATCTTTAAACACTCGTACCATGAACAACACGGAAATCGATATCAACCAGGAACTGGAGCAGATGCGTCAGGACTATGCCGCCCTCAAGGATCGTTATGATAAGCAGCAGATTGTCAATGACCTTATTCTCAAAAAATCCATGAAACAGGCGGGCGGAAGGCTCCGTTTCAATTCCAACCTGACAATTGCCTTGGGTGTGGCGGCCGTCGCGTTCGCCTTTGTCATCCCTCAACTGGGTCTCTCGAAACTTTTCTTTTTCTTTACGCTCGCTCTGATGATGGTCGCCGTAATCGCCGCCGTCCTTGCATCGAGACATTTGCCCAGGCTTGACGGTGACCTCGTGACGGCAGCAACAGAAACGGTCCGCTTTCGGAAGATTTACACCACCTGGCCCAAAATCGGTATTCCGCTCGCTGCCGTCTGGTTCGGACTATTTATTTGGGAGGCTCTGAAAAGCCATGTGGCAGAAGTGTCCGACATCTATCTCTTCGTGGCCTGCATGGTCGTATTCGCCCTTCTCGGAATCGTTTTCGGACTGAAGCACCGTCGCAACCTGCTGGATGCCACCGACGACCTCCTCTCCCAGATCGAACAGCTGCGCAAGGGCGGTATGTAAATTCACCAGGACGCATCTGACATAGCAG
>JAFZBM010000174.1 GCA_017561765.1 Bacteroidales bacterium
AAGTAGAGCGACTCGTCCCCGTCCAGCTTGCCGAGGCCCTCGAGTTCGTTGCCCACGGCATGGGAGTGCACTATGTCCATGATTACCGCGATGCCTGCGGCGTGCGCTTCGTCCACCAGACGCTTGAATTCCTCGGGCGTGCCGAAACGGGAGCTCAGGGCGAAGAAACTCGACACCTGATAGCCGAAGGAGCCGTAGTAAGGATGCTCCTGGAGCGCCATTATCTGCAAGGTATCGTAGCCAAGGCGCTTGACCCGGGGCAGCACGTCGCGGCGGAATTCATCGAAAGTCGATACGCCTTCTTTTTCTCCGCTCATGCCTATGTGGCACTCGTAGATGAAGGGATGAGGGCGAGGACCGGGACGGCGGTGCTTCCATTCGTACGGCTGCGGGTCCCAGACCTGGGCGCAGAAGACCTTGGTGTCGGGGTCCTGCACGACGCGCGTGGCGTATGCCGGGATGCGCTCGCCGCCGCCCCCGGGCCACTCTATCCACAGTTTGTATAAGGCGCCGTGGGAGAGGAACATCTCCGGCAGGCGAAGCTCCCAGTTGCCCGATCCTACGGGCTGGAGGGCATAGTCGGGAGTGCGTTTCCAGTTGTTGAAATCGCCCGTGAGATAGATTCTGCTGGCGTTGGGCGCCCATTCGCGGATCACCCATCCCCGCTCGTCCTTGTGGAGACCGTAGTAAAGATGGTTGTTGGCCGCGTCGCCCAGTGGACCGTCGCCCGCCAGCTTGCGCTTGTCGGCGAGAATGCGGGCGTGGCGAGCCTCAATGGCTTTTTTGTATGGCTCCAGCCAGGGGTCGGTTTGATATATCTTTTTCATATCGCTCAGTTAATCGTTTCCGAATGAGTCAATTTTCTCGCGGGCCGTACGCAGGTATTTCCGGCACGCGTCGAGGAGTTCTTCGCTGCGCTTGATGTATTTGTCTATGTCGTCGAGACCCGTTGCGGGGTCTTCGATGCGGGCGGCAATTTCTTCAAGTTCCGCCATTGCCTTGGCGTAGTTAAACTTTTCCATTGACTGTACAATTTAACGTTCCGTCGGGGAAAAATACTCTGATTTCATCTCCCGGATTCGCGTCCGCGGCGCATTTGAGCAGGGCGCCCGAGGGGCCGGAGACCAGGGTGTAGCCCCTTTCCAGCAGTTTGCGGGGATTGGCCGCGGCGATGCGGGCCTCGAGGGCCGACAGGGAGCGCTCGGCATAAGAGATTCGGGCGGCAAGGGACAATGATATGCGGTGAATGATGCGGTCAAGGGCGGCACCGGCATCGGAGACTCTGGCGGCGAGGCCAATTCTGAGCCTGTGGCCAAGATCTTCAAGACGCTGGTCCTCGGCGGCCACGGCGTCTATGAACATATCGGCCAGGGCGGTGGGAGTTTTGACCGATGTGTTCGCCACCAGGTCCGCCACATGGGTATCTCGGTCATGTCCTATGGCCGTGCAGACCGGCAGCGGGAACCGTGCAATTGCGGCGCAGAGTTCGAAATCGTCGAAACAGGCGAGGTCAAGGCTCGAGCCGCCGCCGCGCAAAATAAGGACAGCGTCAAAGCCGCCTGAAATGCCGGACAGGGCGGAGATTATGGAGGCGGGAGCGGACTCGCCCTGCATGGTGGCGGGGAAAAGGCGGACATCGAATTTGAATCCCCACTCGTTCTCCAGAAGATGCCGCCGGAAATCGCCGTAGCCGGCGGCGTCGGGAGCGGAAATCACGGCGAGGGAATAAGGTATGGCGGGCAGAACCAGCTCCTTCTGGAGGTCCATAAGCCCCTCTTTCTCAAGCCGCTCCATAGTCTCACGCCGGCGCAGTTCAGCCTCCCCGAGGGTATGTTCAACATCGATATCGTCTATTACCAGGGAGGCGCCGTATAACTCGCTGTAGTTGATCCGGCCCTCGAAAATCACGGATATGCCCGGGGAAAGCGGCGTGCCCGTGGCGGATGCGAATTTACCAAGAATATCCCCTGCCTCCGAACGCCAGATAATGGCCCGCAATTTGGCCACCGGCCCGCGCCCGTCGCTCTGGCACAGTTCAAGGTAGCAATGCCCGTTGGTCCGCTGCTGCACAGAAGCCACTTCCGCCCTCACGCGGACACTCCCTGGGACGGCTTCCTCCACTCCTTCCCTTATAATCTGCTGCAGCTCCAGCAGTTCCAGATAATCCTTCACCCACATATCTACAAAGATAACAACTTTTTCGATTCCTTGCTACCCCTTTTTCCGGTATTCTGATCCTGACCTTCAACCATGGCCGTAACGGCCCGCATAACCCTATGGCTGCCATACCGTTCAAGGTCCGATTTTAGGATGGGGATCTTGAGCGGAGGAATGCCACCCCAGTGCCGCCGGAGCCTTTTTCTGTGTTCAAGGTCTACTTGTTAAAAGTTGACCTTGAACACCTCAGAGCCCGAGTATTGCCCGAACAATTTCCCGCCCTATCCCGAAGACTCTGGCGAGCTGGGATACCGTTGTTTTCCTGGTCCTGTAAACATAAGGCAGGAGTCTGTACTTTCTTTCCAGCGACAAAGACCCGATATCATTGCCAAACCACTTCCCCGCCGTTTCGTTGACTGATTTGTACAGTTCCGTGTCGGGCAGCAAATTGAACGGCCTCTCCTCCAGGGCAAAGTGCATTTCTGCCGTATTTATTGATCCGACGGTTTTCAGAAAAAAGGCCTGGTCGTTTTCAAATGCTTGCTCAAGGTAAGCGTGATCACATGCCGAAAATGGCTCAAGCCCATTGTCACTATCCAGCATCCATGGTACTTTATCCAACTTGTCCGCCGAGTGAAACAGAGACCTTGCCTCACGCACCGACAGAGTGTCGACACGACGCAGGTTCCGCGGTTTTTCCCGGCAAAACATTCCCCGGTAGCCTGACCATTTATAGGTATTCACATCCTGTCCATTATCCAAGGCATTTCTCGGAATATACGCGAGGGTGTTCCTTATATGCCAGCGGTCAGTCAGTATCTGGGCGGAAACCTTTACCCCTTTCATAATTCTCCGCTCCCCGTATTTGCGGGTGAACCACATGGAATAACGCCGTTTTATCTCTGCCGCACAAGCGTCAGCACATTCCTGACATGGCGAGAGGACTAATGCATGGCAATGATTGGACACCACAGAATAGATGACAACGATTACGTTTTTAGACCTGGCAGCAAGAAAAATGATTTTCACCAGAATGTCATAATCTTGTTCGTCGCGGCAGAGCACCGCTTCCTCAAGACCCTTCATACACACATGGAATGGCATCACGTTCCTGATGCTTCCATCGGGTAATTCCCGCATCACTTCAATTCTCATAGTTTAAATCCTTTTTTACAAAGCTAAATCTTTTCTCCGACACCAACAAACAATTGACAACGGATTATTGCTTTCAATGTTCAAAGTCCGATTTCAGCGCGAGGACCTTGAACAGCAAAACTGCACCTAGCTGCACTCAAAGGCAAATTCAGTGTTCAAGGTCCAGCCCATCTTTTCCGACCTTGAACACCATCACGGCCGGATTACCGGGGGAAGCGTTCGGCAAGGAAGCCAAGGACAGGGGCCATGACCTTGCCGAGACGGTTGGAAAAGAGGTGGCCGGCGCCGGGGATTTCGGAGAAACCGGCGGACGGCCATATATCCAGATACATACGGCCGTACTTGACGGGCACTATCTTGTCCGCGGTGCCGTGAACGATGCAGACCGGGCCTTCGTACCAGGCCGATTCCTCGAAAATGGGCAGGGTCTGGGCTGTCAGGATATATTCACGGCTGAACTTGTACCAGTGCACCTGCACGTACTCCGGAGGGTTCACGGGGTCGCATTCCACGCCGAGGAAACGCCCTTCGAGCGCATAGTCCTTGAGCACGGCACCGGGGGCCAGCAGCACCAGCGCATCCGGGGCCCGCCCCTCACGGGCCAGCCGTCCGGCGAGCATTCCCGCCACCACCCCACCCTGGGAATGGCCAAGCAACACCACCGAACTCACGAACGGCAGCGAGCGCACGTAATCGTAAACGGCGCGGGCGTCGTCAATTTCCGATGGAATGGTGCATTTGAGCACGTCACCGTCGCTCTTCCCCTGGGAATTGAAATCGAAGCGCAGTACGGCGAAGCCATTGCGCACGAGCCTGCGGGCGATACGGGGCATGGGCGGCACGTTCTTGTGCGACATCACCCCGTGCATCACTATAACAAGGGGACACTTGTCGCGGGAAACGTCGAAATCCTTCGGCAGCTGCAGGACCGTGGACAAACGTCCGCAAGGGCCCGGTATAAAGTCGTTCCCGTCATTGGCCGCAGCGGCTATCACGGAGCCGATGAGCCCCGCCAGAACAACCTTGATCCGCCGTAAGAAAAACTGCATAAAAACTTATTTCTGGCGACAGTAAATCTGCACCGGACAGCCGCTCAGGGAGAAGTTCTCGCGGAGTTTGTTCTCGAGAAAACGCTTGTACGGATCCTTTATGTACTGCGGCAGGTTGCAGAAGAAGGCGAACGCCGGGAACTTGGTAGGCAGCTGGGTCACATACTTTATTTTCACGTATTTACCCTTCCATGCCGGAGGCGGCGTCTCCTCAACAAGAGGCAGCATGACCTCGTTCAGGCGCGCCGTGGGAATCTTCTGCGAATAGTTGGCGTAGACTTCAGCGGCCGCGTTCAGCACATCCTGGATACGCTGCATGTTCACAACGGACGTGAAGATGATGGGCACGTCGTCGGACGGGGCCAGACGACTCTTCAGCGCCGCGGTGTACTCCTTCATGGTGTTCGAGTCCTTGACGAAGAGGTCCCATTTGTTCACCACCAGCACGCATCCCTTGCGGTTGCGCTGAATCAGCGAGAAGATATTCATGTCCTGCGCTTCCATTCCGGAAGTGGCGTCGATCATCATTATGCAAACGTCGGAATGCTCGATGGCGCGGATGGAGCGCATCACGGAATAGAATTCCAGATCTTCGTTGACCTTGGTCTTGCGCCTGATACCGGCGGTATCGACCAGCATGAACTCGTGCCCGAACTTATTGTAATGGGCCTCTATGCTGTCGCGGGTGGTGCCGGCAACCGGAGTCACTATATTGCGCTCCACACCCAGCAGGGCGTTGGTGAGGGACGATTTCCCCACATTCGGCTTGCCCACGATGGTAAGCCTGGGAAGCCCTGCGTACGGATCCTCCTGCTCAGTCTCCTCGGGCAGCGCCGCCACTACCGCATCAAGCAGGTCGCCGGTGCCGGAACCGTTGGCGGCAGAAACGCTGTAGATTTCGCCCAGGCCGAGGGAATAGAACTGGTAAGCGTCGTACATCTTTTCGCCGGTATCCACCTTGTTGACGCACAATACCACCGGCTTGCGGGAGCGGCGCAGCACATCGGCGATCTCGGCATCGTAGTCGGTAATCCCCGTAGCGGCCTCGACCATGAAAAGCACCAGGTCCGCCTCGTCTATGGCTATCTGCACCTGGGCGCGTATGGCCTTCTCGAACACATCGTCCGAGTTGCTGGTGTAGCCTCCGGTATCAACCACCGAAAACTCCCTGCCGCACCACTCGCAGCGGCCGTAATGCCTGTCGCGGGTCACTCCTGCGGTGTCGTCTACTATGGCCTGCCTGGCTCCTACCAGACGGTTGAAAAGGGTGGACTTGCCTACGTTAGGACGTCCTACTATTGCTACCAGACTCATAAAACTTGCAATCTTTGCAGGCCTCGGAGGCACCTCCGGGGCAGTTTGTACGGTGAAGTGCGGCATCCTCGTCCTTGAAACAGCGGATACCGCGCCTGCGCATTTCCTCATTTGAGCCCACGTCGTAGTGCGGGAAGTCCTTCTTGCGGAAAATGATGTTGAAGCACAGGCCCAACACACCCAATCCCAGGACCACGACCGCCGCTATAACTGTGGCGCCCATATCAATACACGAACCCGGGGCTGATGGGCTCGTAGTTATATACTTTGTCGATGATGCTGGCGAACACAGCCGACATCGAAACGATACGCACCTTGCTGTCCCCCTCCAGTTCGGGATGGGGAATGGTATCGGTGATGAAAACCTCCTCCAGGGAAGAGTTGTGGATACGCTCCAGGGCATTTCCCGACAGTATGCCGTGGGTGGCGCAGCAGCGCACGCTGGCGGCGCCCTTCTCCCTGAGCACGTCGGCGGCCTTGCACAGGGTGCCGGCAGTGTCGATCATATCATCGACTATGATGATGTTCTTGTCCACCACATCGCCGATGGCCTTGATTTCCGAAACCACGTTGGCACGCTCGCGCGTCTTGTGGCAGATGATGACGCCGCACTCCTGGGACTCGCCGCCGAGGCTCTTGGCATAGGAGTTGGCCCTCTTGGCTCCGCCCATGTCCGGGGCCGCTATGGCGAGATTCGGCAGTTTCAGCGATTCAATACAAGGGATGAATACCTTGCTGGCATATATGTGATCCACGGGAATGTCGAAGAAGCCTTGAATCTGGTCGGCATGCAGGTCGCAGGTCATAATCCTGTCCACCCCGGCCGCAGTAAGCAGATTGGCGGCAAGCTTAGCGCCTATAGCCACGCGTGGCCTGTCCTTGCGGTCCTGGCGCGCCCATCCGAAATAAGGAATCACGGCAATCACTTTGTCCGCCGAAGCCCTCTTGGCGGCATCGACGGTAAGCAGCAGCTCCATAAGATTGTCTGCAGGAGGGAAGGTGGACTGCAGTATGAAAACCGTAGCGCCGCGTACGCTCTCGGCGAAGCAGGGCTGGAACTCCCCGTCGCTGAAAGGCGTCACCTGGAGGTCACCGAGGCGGGCCAGGGGCTCGTCCGGTCTGCGGATCTCGTTAAGATGCTCAATCACCTTGCAGGCGAAATCCTTGGAGGCCCTGCAGGCGAATAGTTCCATTCGATGAGTGTGGATCATAATATTGAGTCTATATAATCAAGTATCTCTTCGCGTCCCGCTTTGCTGGATGAACTGCTCACGAACATGGGAGGGAGCTCCGCCCAGCTTTGGGAAAGAATGGCCTTGTCACGTTCAATCTGCTTCTGAAGCGCCACCGGACCGAGCTTGTCGGCCTTGGTGAATATAATTGCGCAGGGAATTCCGTTCCTGCCGAGTCCGGCAAGGAACTCTATGTCGATGGAGCCTATATCGTGCCTGGAATCGACCAGGACGAACAATACCTGCATCTCGGCGGAATTGTTGATATAGTCGAGAATCATAGCCGACAGCTCCGCCCGCATCTTTGCGGGGAGCTTCGCATAGCCGTAGCCTGGAAGATCCACAAGATACCAGCTGTCGTTGATGAGAAAATGGTTCACCACCTTGGTCTTGCCAGGGGTGGACGAAGTCATGGCCAGCTTTCCGCGGCCGGTGAGCATGTTGATGAGGGAGGACTTGCCTACGTTGGAGCGGCCTATGAAGGCGAATTCGGGCAGTTTTCTCTTAGGCTTTCCGGAAACCCTTGTGCTGCTGCCTGCGAATATTGCCTCAGAGATTTTCATCGTCCATTTATTTCAGCACAAAGATATACAATTTTTACTTAAAATTCTAATGAATTTTCAAGGCCGGATAGCAAATCGTGAAGCAGGCTCCCTGGAGGGCGAAGGAGCGGGAATAGCTGATGGTGGCGCCGCAGCGGTCGAGTATGCTGCGCGAAATGGCAAGACCGAGTCCGGAACCTCCGCTCTTGGTAGTAAAGTTGGGTGTGAAGAGTTTGGAAATGTTTTCTTCCGACACGCCAGGGCCGTTGTCCTCCACTACAATATCGTAGCAGCCTTCCTGCATAGACTTGCGCAGCGACACGTATACTTTGGCTCCGCCCCTTCCCTCGACGGCCTGCACGGCGTTGCCCAGAAGGTTAACGAACACGCGCGTCAGCTGGGGCTTGGGTCCCATGACCAGGGCGTCGTGAAGGCCTACATAGGTAAAACTCACGTCGTCACGGTTGTCGAACATGGATATCTCCTCCTGCAGCATAAGGTCGAGGTCAAGCTGGGTGTGCTCTTCGGAGTCGAGCTTGGCGAAGGTGGAGAATTCGTTGGATGTCTCGGTAAGCACGTCGATATGGTCGAGCAGCACTTTGCTCACGTCGTCGAACTTGTCCTGCCAGGAAGGATCGCCCTTCTGCTTGAGTCGTATAAGCCTCTGTATCTGCAGTTTCATGGGCGTCAGGGGATTCTTTATCTCATGGGCCACCTGGCGTGCCATGCCGTGCCAGGCCTTGTCGCGCTCGGCTTGCGCCAGCCTGCTGCTGCTCTCCGCAAGCTCGTCCACCATACGGTTGTAGGCATCCACAAGCGCGGAAATCTCATCCTTGCGGGAATAGCTGATATGCTCCAGTCCCTGGCCCGCCTTGCCCATGGTTACGCCCATCATGCTCAGTGGCTTGAATACCCTGTCAAGCACCGCCGACTCGGTGAGCCTCGCCACTATGAACAGCAGCAGGAACACCGTCAGGATGGTCATCATGTGCATTACGGCATCCCTCTCGAAGTCGTAGCTTTCTTCCACGTAGGGCGAGCACAGCACTGCTGCTATATCGCCCTTGGAGTCCATCAGGGGCATGTACATGGAATAATAGTGCCTCCATCCTATATGCTCCTTGATGGTGCAGTAGCGCAGGTTCCAGTCGTTTATGCGCGAGAGGGCGTCGGGGTCGATGCGATAGCCCAGGAGCATTCGGTCAAGGGCGTCGGGATTGGTACACATCACTATGTGCCCGTTGGTGCGGTACACCCCTATGTCGGAACCGGTATTGTCGCTCACCGACTGTATGAGTTCCGCAAACTCGGCGGTCCCCAGTACGTCGCGGCCCTCTATCCCCCTCATACCGTTCTGGGCAAGCAGCTGGATGGCGTTTATACGGTCCGACATTATGGCCTGGCTGTTGGCCTCGTTGCGCCTGTACACGAAGAGCACGCTCACGACGGCCATTACCACAAGCGCAAGTATGAGCGAAAGCATCAGCGTCCAGGATATGCGGGAACGGAAATAGGTGCGGCCCTTGGGCGACTT
>JAFZBM010000175.1 GCA_017561765.1 Bacteroidales bacterium
AAGGGCCATCCCGTGCTGCTCAACCGTGCACCTACCCTGCACCGTCTGGGTATCCAGGCGTTCCAGCCCCGCATGATCGAGGGTAAGGCCATTCAGCTGCATCCTCTCGCATGTACGGCTTTCAACGCCGACTTCGACGGCGACCAGATGGCAGTGCACCTCCCGCTCGGCAATGCCGCTATCATGGAGGCGCAGCTGCTCATGCTCGGCAGCCAGAACATCCTTAACCCCGCCAACGGCGCCCCTATCACCGTTCCTTCCCAGGATATGGTGCTTGGTCTGTACTACATCACCAAGATACGTCCGGGCGCAAAGGGTGAGGGCAAGAAGTTCTACGGCCCCGAGGAGGTCATCATCGCCTACAACGAGAAGGCCATCGCAATGCACGCGGAGATCGAGGTCCGCATCCCCGCAGACAAGCAGGATCCTTCCAAGGGCACCCAGATGGTAAAGACCACCGCCGGCCGTATCATCGTCAACCAGTACGTGCCCGACGAGGTGCCGTTCGTAAACGAGGTGCTCGGCAAGAAGGCCCTCCGCAAGATCATCACCACCGTCATCAAGAGCACCGGTGTTACCCGTACCGCCAAGTTCCTGGACGACATCAAGAACCTCGGTTACGACCAGGCATTCCGTGCAGGTATCTCCTTCAACCTCGGCGACGTCATCGTGCCGGAGGAGAAGCAGGGCCTCATCGACAACGCCTACAAGCAGATCGCAGGTATCCGCAACAACTTCAACATGGGTCTCCTTACCAACCAGGAGCGCTACAACAAGGTCATCGACCTCTGGACCAGCGTGGACAACAACCTCACCGGTATAGTCACGAAGCAGATTTCCGGCGACCAGCAGGGCTTCAACCCCGTGTTCATGATGCTGGATTCCGGAGCCCGTGGTTCAACCCAGCAGATCAAGCAGCTCTGCGGTATGCGAGGCCTTATGGCCAAGCCCCAGAAGAGCGGCGCTGCAGGAGCGGAGATCATCGAGAACCCTATCATCTCCAACCTTAAGGAAGGAATGTCGGTGCTCGAGTACTTCATCTCCACCCACGGTGCCCGTAAGGGTCTGGCCGACACCGCCCTCAAGACCGCTGACGCAGGTTACCTGACCAGGCGTCTGGTGGACGTGTCGCACGACGTTATAATCACCGAGGAAGACTGCGGCACCCTCCGCGGACTCATCGCGACCGCCATCAAGAACAAAGATGAGGTTGTGGAGTCCCTCGGAGAGAGAATCCTGGGCCGCACCACCGTGCACGACATCTTCAATCCGCTTACCGGAGAAATCATCCTCCATGCCGGACAGGAGATCCGCGAGAAGGACGCCGAACTCATCGACTCCCTGCCCATCGAGCAGGTGGAGATCCGTTCCGTTCTCACTTGCGAGAGCCGCAAGGGCGTGTGCGCCAAGTGCTACGGCCGCAACCTTGCCACCAGCAGGATGGTCGAGAAAGGCGAGGTCGTGGGTGTTATCGCAGCACAGTCCATCGGTGAGCCCGGTACCCAGCTGACCCTCCGTACCTTCCACGTGGGAGGTACCGCTTCCGGCGCCGTCGCAGACTCCTTCATCGAGTCCAAGTACAACGGCAAGCTCGCATTCGAGGAACTCCGTACCATCCAGAGGGTGGACGAAGTGACCGGCGAGGCACAGGAAGTCGTGGTGAGCCGCATGACCGAGCTCCGCATCATCGACGAGAACACCGGCATCACCTTCTCGCAGTACGATATCCCCTACGGCTCCGTCATCTTCAAGAAAGACGGCGACAAGGTGTCCAAGGGCGACCGCATCTGCGAATGGGATCCGTACAACGCCATCACCATCGTGGAGCAGGCCGGTACCGTGCGCTTCGAGAACATGATCGAAGGTTCCACCTTCCAGAAGGAAGCGGCCGACGAGTTCTCGATGAGCACCGACAAGGTCATCACCGAGTCCAAGGACAAGACCAAGAGCCCTACCCTGCATATCCTCGACGCCACCGGCACGAGCGTGCGGCAGTTCAACCTGCCCGTCGGCGCCCATGTCATGGCCGAGGACGGCAGCAAGGTCAAGGTCGGCGACATAATCGTCAAGATCCCACGCGCCATCGGCAAGGCAAGCGATATCACCGGAGGTCTGCCCCGTGTTACCGAGCTCTTCGAAGCCCGTAACCCGAGCAACCCCGCAGTGCTTTCCGAGATCAACGGCGAGGTGGTCATGGGCAAGGTCAAGCGAGGCAACCGCGAAATCACCATCCGCAACAAGAGCGGCGTGGAGAAGCATTACCTCGTGCCCCTTACCAAGCAGATCCTGGTCCAGGAGAACGACTACGTGAAGGCCGGCACCGCCCTTTCCGACGGCGGCGTGTCCCCCAACGATATCCTGAACATCCTCGGACCCGTCAAGGCCCAGGAATACATCGTCAACGAGGTTCAGGCCGTGTATCGTCTGCAGGGTGTGAAGATCAACGACAAGCATTTCGAGATCATCATACGCCAGATGATGCGCAAGGTGGAAATCACCGATCCGGGCGACACCCAGTTCCTCAAGGAAGAACTTGTGGACAAGTGGAAGTTCATGGACGCCAACGATGCCATCTACGGCAAGTATATCGTGGAAGACGCCGGCGACTCCGACCGCTACGAGGCCGGTGACATAATCAACGCCCGTGAGATGAAGGGCGAAAACGGCTCGCTGGAACGCCAGGGCCTCAAGCTCCTGGTTACCCGTCCCGCAAGGCCCGCCACCTCACGTCTCGTGCTCCAGGGTATTACCCGTGCGGCCCTCAAGACCGACAGCTTCATGTCCGCAGCCTCCTTCCAGGAGACCACCAAGGTGCTCAGCGAAGCCGCAATCCGCGGCCGCGTGGACCATCTCGAAGGCCTCAAGGAGAACGTTATCTGCGGTCACCTGATTCCTGCCGGAACCGGTCTCAAGGAGTATCAGGACCTTATC
This sequence comes from Bacteroidales bacterium, assembly GCA_017561765.1. Lineage (GTDB taxonomy): Bacteria > Bacteroidota > Bacteroidia > Bacteroidales > UBA932 > Cryptobacteroides. The sequence continues at coordinate 2,932 of JAFZBM010000175.1, forward strand.
GTCACCAAGAACGACGAGCTCACAAGGAGCCTCAGCGAACTGTAGGGTTCTTCGTTCTTACTTATATCTTTTCGGGCGCCCCGGCTTCGGGACGCCCGAATTTTTATTTGCAAAAATCATTATATTTGTACCGGTTGACCACTTACTGATGACCGACGACAAACACCTGCTATTTTTAATCAAGAACGGCGACCGGGAGGCTTTTGACAAGTTGTTCCGGCGGTGGTATCCGTCGCTGGTGGCCTATGCGGGACAGTTCATAAACAGGGAAGATGCGGAAGATGTTGTTCAGGACATCATGTTCAACCTTTGGAAAAACGCCCTCACATTGACAATAAGGAGTGATGTGAGCGCATATCTTTATTCAGCCGTAAAGAACCGGTGCCTAAATTACATTGACAAGGCTGCAGTCCGCGACCGATACCATTCTTCTGTGCGCCAGTCGGTAATGGATTCGGCGGAAGATGTGTCAGGCATGTCTGTAAGTGAAATCAGCTCTATGTTGTCCGATGCGCTGGGGGCCCTTCCGGAGGAGCAGAGGACGGCCTTTGTAAAGAGCCGCGCAAATGGCCTCAAATATGAGGAAATAGCCCGTGACGGAGGCGTGTCAGTAAAGACGGTGGAATACCGTATCTCAAAAGTGCTGAAGAAGTTACGCCTTGCCCTCGCGGATTATTTACACGCATAAGGACCGAAAATCGCCTTGACTTTGTACTCAAGGTCGGAATCGTCCAGGACATATACGTAGTAGGAGTTACCGCCGGGCAGTACGCGTATCACAACGTGGCCGGAAGTGGATACAAACTTGCTCATATCCACTCCTTCCCCGGTCAGCGTCTGAACATTGCTGTCGGCAAGATTGGTAGTGAAAATCTTCACGGACGGGCTGGCCGTCAGTACTCTTTTTATAGTTGCCGGATTGGGCTGGACATCCTGCCATACGGCTGCGATGTACACATCCGGCTTGAGCACTCCCAGCAGTTCGGTGCTGTTGGTGTTCTTGGTGCTGTGATGACTGGCCTTCATCGCCTCCACCTTCTTCATCACCTTGGATATGGGCAGTTCGATGTCCTTCCAGGAGTAGGTAGATTTGCCGGTGAACTGGATGTCGCCGCCTGCGAACCAGTCGAACTTGCCGTAACTCATGTGGAACACGCAGGAAAAGATATTTTCGTTGATGCTCCATTCTTCAAGATTGGCGAGGCATTCCGCCGCCGATGGAACGTAGGACGTGTTGACGCTCGTGCCGCTTCCCGTCCAGATGTCACCGCCGGCCGCTATGCCGCGTACCGAGAAGTTTGAATACGCAGCGGCGTCGTGCAGGGGCACTATCTGGTCGGTATGCCCAATGGCCAGGGCCTTGCGCTCCGTACCATAGTTGCGTGCGCTCCAGTCCAGGAAATTGATGTAGTTGGCATAGCGTCTCTTGCCCCCATCATCGTTATAATCGACAGAGGGACGATTGGCCCAGTCTCCACGGTCAATTACAATACGGATGGGGATGGACATCCCCACATCGGGCAGTCCGTTCAACAGGAATCCGCCGGTGGCCAGATTTACGTAACTCATGCTGTTCCCGTCTTTGTCAACGGGCTGCCAGTAGAATTTGCTGTAGTTGTCGCGCCATGCTCCTATGTGGTCGCCGTGGTAATGTGAGGCCATGAAATAGTCTATCCAGCCGCTGGAAATAACGGGCGCGAAATGCCGTATGTAATTGACTATCACCTGCCCGCAGCTTACCGAGGCACTCGGTTTCGAGGGAATTCCCGAATCATAGCCATATTCATTTGGAGGAGCGCCGGCTGCATCGACCAGCATGGTGGTGCCGTCCGGGAATATGTAGTAGAACGCCTCCCCGCGGCCACCGTTGATGGAATGGATATCAAGATAGCCTTGTTTCCATGCGGGCAGGGGCGAACCCAAGATGGCCTGCGTCGGCTTGCTGAGTTCCGCCATCAGCGGCGCCATCTTCACTATGCCGGAACGTTTTATCTCTATCGCACTTTCTGTGGCCGCTTCGTAACTGCGGCCCTCTTTGTCGGTTGCCAGTATCGATATTCCCTTGCTGAAGGTGACGGGAGGCAGTACGAATATGAATTCCGTTGCCTCGCCGGCGCCGGCCCCGGTCTGCACGGGGGCATCGCATACCAGGGTTACTTCCTTCCCGGAATTGCCGCTCACCATGCTGCACACCGGATCCCCATCCTTGAAGCTCACCTGCGCCGTCCCTGCCAGCAACTCGCCGTTCCTGCCCTTCAGGCTGATTGACGATATGCTCGATGAGCCGTAGAGACGCAGTGTCAGGATGCCGCACAAGTTCTTGAATGACAGATTGTTGTCGGTGGAGTGCGCAACCATGGCGTTGACTCCCGCAGCAAAACTGCCGGCAGTATAATCCTGTGTGGCAGGCAGTTCCAGGGTGACGGTGCTTCCGTTCAGGGAAGTTTGTTCGCTGTAAGGATAAACTGCCCAGACGCCGTCTGCAGGGCTTCCTGCGCCGGAACTGCCGCTGCCGGCCTTCTCAAGGCGCCCGGACTTGTCTCCGGTCTGCCCCATGAAGTTGTATTCCTGGTTTTCGGTAGTCCCGTTGAATATTGACACCTTGTCGCCGGCGTTCCAGAACACCCGCCGCTCCGCATCCATATAGACTTTTGACTCCCGGCTTTCTTCTATGACGGCATAGAAAACCGCCCCTGCACCTTCGCCTGCCGCCTCCGGCTTGCACGCCGCCGCAAGCACCAGCGCCGCCAAAGAAACAAGAAGAGTTAAAGTCCGTCTCATTGTCCGCAAATATAATGATTTTGCCGGAATCCTCGCTCCCCAGCTACTTTCCTTCTCCCCTCCATCCAAGCGCGTGAATTGCAAACACCTAATTATCAACCACTTACCAAAAACCGATGGCTTCAAACAGCGCAATCGGTTTTCAATTTAGGGGAAATCCCGGCAAGCTTGTCTTATAAGTATGTTAAGCGAAAAAGAAATAGAAGATCTGCTGCCGGCATATGCGTGCGGAAGGATAACGGAAGAGGAAGGCAGGCAGATTGACGAATGGATCTGCCGCAGCGGAGAAAACAGGAGCAAAGCCGAGCAGTATTTCCATTTGGAGCACCTGCAGGCAAAAGTTGAATCGATTGACAGCAGTGACACCGAAGGGGCTCTGAAGAATGTCCACGCCAGAATGCGCCGCGCCCGCGGCCGCAGCGTACTACAATGGGTGACACTTGGCGCGGCCATCTTGAGCATCCCCCTGCTGATAGCCACGGCAATATTGTCGGCAAAACTTCATCAAAACGAAAGCCTGCCGCCTGTGGAAATATGCACAGCTGCCGGCATGACATCCTTCACCACCCTTCCTGACGGAAGCCGCGTGTGGCTCAACTCAAACTCACGCCTCAGCTATCCGCCCCGCTTCGGACGCGACCGCGAAGTAACGCTTGACGGAGAGGGGTGTTTCGAAGTGGCAAAAGACGGCCGGAGATTCCTGCTGCACACGGGGAAAGCAATAATTGAGGTCCTTGGCACCGAGTTCGACGTAGAGGCCTATTCCGACTTGGGGCCCGAAGTTCGCACCACCTTGATTGATGGGTCCGTCAAGTTCCACTGCCCCGATGCCGGAGGCCGCGAAAAAACCGTCCTGATGCATCCGGGCGAGCGACTAATTTATAACTCAGGCTCCGGAAAGCTCTCTCTCGACAAGGCCAACGGCACCGAAATAACGGCCTGGAAGGAAGGCAAGACCATACTTGACAATACTAGCCTTGAGGATGCCCTGCGATGCATCGGAAACCGTTTCAACGTTGAGTTCCTAGTACGAAACCAGGCCCTGCTTGCCAACCGCTACACCGGAACTTTCAGCGGACAGCGGCTCGAGGTGGTGCTGGAGCATTTCAAGCGCACCACCAAAATACATTTCGACACTAATTTAAAAGGGGCTGATCCTGACAATGTTTCGGGACGCCAAGTAATAATCGTCTATTAATAACACTATGGGAAGAATCCTTAGAATTCCAACCTTGAGCGTACTGCTGCCCTGCCTGCTGGCATTTACCATGCAGCTGAACGCCCAAACGCGGACGATATCCGTCCAGGCCGGGAACCAGCCAGTCTCGGCAGTGCTCAAAACCATTGAGCAGCTAAGCGGATACACATTCTTCTACAACGACGCAGCCTTCGACAAGTCCAGGCGTGTCACTATCGACGCCAGGGACAAAGACGTGCTCGCCATCCTTGAAGAAGTGTTCCGGGGCACTGACATCAGCGCCTCCATCATTGACAATAACATTGTCTTGAGCAACATCGGCGGCAAGACCCAGAACAAAACGGTGCAGAATCAGGGCCGGCCGCAGGTACAGGGCCGGGTGCTGGACCCCGAGGGGCAGCCGCTGCCCGGAGCATCGGTGTTCGTGAAAGGCACGAATAACGGCACGGTTACCGACAACAACGGCTGGTTCAGCATTGACGCCAAAGAGGGAGACATACTGCAGATCTCTTTCCTGGGCTTTTCCGAGCAGGAAGTTACCGTCGGGAAAAATGCTCAGTACAGTATAACGATGGAGACCGACGCCGAATTCCTCGACGATGTAGTGGTAGTTGGCTACGGCACCCAGAAAAAGGTCAACCTGACCGGAGCCGTGGGCGCCGTCTCATCCGAACTGCTTGAAAACAAGCCGATCGTACAGGCCTCCACCGCCCTGCAAGGCGCCATTCCCGGCGTAACCGTCACCACAGGCGGCGGAGCTCCGGGCGCCGATACCGGCAACATCCGCATCCGCGGCATAGGCACCTTCGGAGAGTCGAGCCCGGCACCTCTGGTGCTCATCGACGGCATCGAGGGCAACATGAACTCGGTGGACGCCAGCCAGATTGACAAGATATCCGTGCTCAAGGACGCGGCATCTTCGGCAATCTACGGTTCCCGTGCGGCCAACGGCGTCATCCTCATCACGACCAAGCGTGCCGACAAGGGTCGTTCGTCCGTCGGTTACCGCGGTTACGTGGGCTGGCAGACACCCACTACAACGCCCGACACCGTGGGGCCGGTGGACTACATGATACTTAACCGCGAGGCCACGGAGAATGACGGCAGCGTATCCATCTACACCGACGAATACATTGCCAACTACCTGAAGAACAATTATCTGGACCCGGACAACTATCCTATAGTCAACTGGCGCGAACATGCCCTCAACGGCAACGGACTCACCCACAACCACACGGTCACGCTGAACGCCAGTTCGGGCAAGGTGCGCTCCCTGACCAGTTTCGGCTTCCTTAGCCAGAACGGTATTATCAAGAGTTCCGACTACCACCGCTACAATTTCCGGAACAACATGAACGTGGACATCAACGACAAGCTCGCTTTCCGCTTCGACCTGTCCGGAAGTTTCGGCCGGAGGCAATACAGCCCCTACCAGAACTCATTCTTCGGATTCATGAACGCCCGCGATCCCCTGTTCCTCGCCCAATGGTCCAACGGTACCTATGCACCATTCACCGGAGGCACCGTGAATCTCCTTCCTATGATGGACGAGGGGCTTGGCGGACAGGTAACGGCCGACACCTACCGCCTGTCGGGCGCCGCAGCCCTTACATACAAGCCCTGGAGCTGGCTCACCCTCGAAGGCACTGTGGCCCCGCGGCTGACGCTCAGCTATACCAGCAACTTCACCGACCTGGTGACCTATTATTCCGACGCTTACGGCACCGTCTCGCCCATCAAGAACAGGGAATACAACTCACTGCGCGAGAGCCACGGCAACACCGTGTACGGAAACTATCTCTTTACCGCCAAAGTGCACAAGAAGTTCGCCGGAGCACACGACTTCCAGCTGCTTGCAGGTACTTCTTATGAAGATATGGACAACCGCACCCTGGAAGCATACAGGCGCGATTTTGCATACCCGCAGTATCACACAATCAACGCCGGCGCAGACAACGAGCTGAAGGAAAACGGAGGAGCGCGCTACCAGTGGGCCCTGGCATCATTCTTCGGGCGCGTGAACTACAATTTCAAGGAACGTTACCTGTTCGAAGCCAACATACGCTTCGACGGTTCGTCCCGCTTCGCCAAGGGCCGCCAGTGGGGCATCTTCCCTTCGGCTTCAGCAGCCTGGCGCGTCACCGAAGAGCCCTGGATGAAGGGTGTCAAGAAGACCCTCAACGAACTGAAGGTACGCGCCTCCTACGGACAGCTCGGAAACCAGAACATAGGTTCCGACTACTATCCTACAATCCAGTCCCTCACCATTTCCAGCATTTCCGCTGCCGACATAATCTACCCTATAGTGGGCTTGAACAGCCTGGCCAACGAGGAAATCTCGTGGGAGACATCGGAAATGTACGACGTGGGTATTGACGCCGCCCTGCTGGGCAAGTTCGACATCACCGCCGACTGGTACTACAAGAACACTTACGGCATACTGATGCAGCTGGACATTCCTACCACGATCGGACTTACCGCCCCCTACCAGAACGCCGGCACCGTGCGCAACATAGGCTGGGAGCTCGGAATCGGCTACCATGATTCAAAAGGCGACTGGCGCTGGGGCATCGATGCCAACCTGAGCGACGTCCACAACCAGATTACCGACATGAAAGGCACTGCCGACGGCAGCCTGCTGCGTAACGAAGAGGGTTACGCAGTGCGTTCCATTTATGCCCTCAAGTGCATAGGAATGGCACGCAGCCAGGAAGAGGCGGACGAGGTAAATGCGAAATGCCCGCAATACGGAGTCGAGACCAAACCCGGCGACCTCATCTACGAAGACATAGCGGGCGACGTGGACGAGGATGGCAATCCCGTACCCGACGGCAAGATTGACGACAAGGACCGACAGATTATAGGCAGCACCATCCCCCGCTGGACCTACGGAGCCGTCCTGAGCCTGGGCTGGAAGGGCTTCAACCTCAGCGCCCAGATCCAGGGCGTAGGCAAGGTGGACGCATACCTGAGCGGCTATTACACGCAGCCATGCGTACAGGGAGGCACGTTCCGCCAGGAACACCTCGACCGCTGGACTCCCGACAATCCCGACGCCCGGTTCCCGCGCCTGAGTTACGCCAGCGAGCTCAACAAGAAGACATCTTCCTTCTGGATGGCGGACGCATCGTACTGCCGCCTCAAGAACCTGCAGTTCAGCTACACCTTCCCCAAGAAGCTGATGAAGGCGGCAAAGATAGGCAGCCTTACCTTGTTCGCCAATGCCACCAACCTCCTCACCCTCACCAATTACTGGCAGGGTTACGACCCGGAGAATATGTTCACGACCAGCAGCCAGGGCGTCGAAGCCGGTGCCGAAGGCGCCAAATATCCTCTGGTATCCACCTACACCTTTGGAGTTGACATTAAATTCTAAGGAGCCATGAAAAAGAACATTATACTCATAATGATATCGGTCCTCGCTTTCGCCTCCTGCGACAAGGCCCTGGAGCGCTACCCCCTCAACGGTCCTTCCACCGGCACCTTCCCCGCCAGCGAGGAGGAAGCCCTGAGCGGCGTGCTCGTGAGCTACAAGAACCTGGCGAACAGCGAGTTGCAGTACAGCAACTTCCCTACGCGCTTCACCGACAACATAACCGACATAGGCACTCACCGCGTAGGCCTCCGCAGCTGGGACTACTTCGTCACGTCCACCATCACCCAGACCACCAGTGACGCCACATATCTCTACGGACGCATCTACAAGACCGCGGGGCGCATTCATCTGGTGCTTGACAAGCTGGACAACATCAAGGACAAGATGTCCGAAGAGACCTACCTTCAGTTCAAGGCCGAGCTCCTGTGCCTGAGGGCTTACATCTACGACATGGGATGCCAGTTCTACGGAGACATTCCGTTCATCGACCACTGCCTCACCCTTGACGATTACGCTTACGAGCGCACTCCGAGGGAGCAGGTCATCAGCCGCATTCTCGAAGATATGGACGATGAACTCCTCGATGCACTGCCCGTGCGCTGGGACAAGGCCAAATGGGGCACCTGCCGCCTGGGCCGCGCCGCCGCATACACCCTCAAGGCCCGCATCTGCCTGAACTGGGGGCGTTATGCCGATGCAGCCAAGTACTCCCGCATAGCAATGGAGCTGTGCGAGGGCGTGTATTCCCTCGTCGACCTTGACTGCAAGTATTATCCGAACGCACTCACCGAAGGCGAGCCTTCCGCGTCCAACCTCTTCGGTTTCAAGGGCGAAACCTGTGACGAGTGGATGTGGGCCATCCAGTACAACAAACTGGCAGCGTCCAACGTACATTCGATGGTTTATACCTATTCGTCCCGCGTGGCCAACGGCGCCGCCGGCTGCGGTCCTTCCCAGGCTCTTATGGATACCTTCCAGTGCACCGACGGCAAGTCCATCACCGAATCGCCGCTCTACAACTGGCAGGATCCCTGGAACCACCGCGACCCGCGCCTCGACCTGTTCTGCCTGCGTTCCGACACCCGCATCAACAATGTGGAATACAGCACCGACCCCAACGCCAAGCAGGTTCGCGACTACAATACCGACGCCATGGTCAACAACAACGACGTCTATGGCAACAAGAGCGAGTACGGTCCCAACGGAACCAAGGGCCCGGGAGGCTACCTGTGGCGCAAATACGCCGACAAGACCTACTACGGCGAGACTCTCACGACAAGCTACGAGGACGATCTTGACGTATGCATCATGCGCTATGCCGAGCTGTTCCTAATTGACGCGGAAGCGAACATAGAGATGGACGGCGGCGACCTCAAGAGGGCGCAGAACGACATAAACCAGATACGCCAGAGGGTGAAGATGCCGAAGATCACCACCCTTGACCGCGCCGAACTCCGCAGCGCCCTGCGGTATGAGCGCACGGTGGAACTCTGCGCGGAAGGCTTCCGCTGGTTCGACATACGCCGCTGGAAACTCGCGGACGGAAGACCCCTTGCGGCAAAAGTGGTCAACGGGCCCCAGTATGCTCCTGCCTTCAAGAACAACCTGTCGAACGCTAAGCCGATCATCGACGAGAACTGGACAGTGTCCTATGACACCAATCAGACCTGGGACGGCAAGCCGTTCAACCTCAGGACGCTTATCAACATGTACTTCCAGACAGGAAAGGACGAACTCTGGCCCCTGCCTGATACTGAAATCCGCACTAATCCCAAAATCAACCAGGAAGACCAGAACCCCGGTTACTAGCAGACAATGAATATGAAAAAGTATATTGCAATATTTGCAGCGGCAGCAGCATTGCTCGCCGGCTGTAAAGACTACAGCTACGAGACCTGGACTCCCGACGAGACTTTTTCCCGTACAGGAGAAGTATCGTTCCTTGCGACTTTCGAGAATCTGGAGACCAAGGCCTTCATGGATGAAAAAGGTCACGGGACATGGGACCGCGAAGACCAGATTGCCGTCGCCTGCACCGACGGAACCCTTGTAACCTTTACCCTTGACGGCACCGGCGACACCAAGCGCGCCATCTTCAAAGGAACCATCCCTTCAGGAAAGGAACTTGGCGGCGTAGCGGTCTATCCGGCATCCGCCGCGGTATCCTGCGACGGTTCGGCTGTCAGCCTTAAAGTCCCCGGGAGTTACACCGCCAGCGTATCTTCCACCTATCCCGGAGTGATGGTCGCTGCCATAGGAAACGACTGGAACCTTGCTTTCAAGCAGGCGTTGGGATTCCTCAAACTCACCATCAGCAACTACCCCGCCGACGCCACCCGCATTCTGCTGTCCAGCCCCGACGGAGCCCTGAGCGGCACCTTCAAGTGCGCAGTGGCCGACATACTCGAACGTGGCATCCGCCCTTCAGATGCCATAGAAAAAGGTGATGCCGAGCTGCTGGTCAAAGCCGCCGGCAAGAGCGTTTACGCTTTCCTGCCCGTTCCTGCCGCAGATTACTCCGTCATCAATGCTTCATTCCGTGATTCCAAGGACGCAGAAGTCATTAACCAGACATTGAGCGACTACTCCACCGGCGTGTCCCGGGCAGAATTGCACGACATGATAGTAGTATGCGGCGAAATCCAGGCGCCGCCGTGCCGCATCAACATAGGAGGTGACCGCAGCGTCCTGCAGGAGGTCGCCACAAACGTGTTCGAAGGAGAATTCGAAGTGCCGGCAAGCACCAGCTTCACCATTGAACTGGACGGTACGCCCTACGGCTTCGCAACAGGCTCCGGAGCGGGCGGCCTCGGCACCATCACTTCCGACAATTCCGCCCTTCCCGTAGCAAAAATCAAGGCTGCAGGCAAGAGCAAGCGCACTTATTACGTGAAGAGGGCTATAGGAACCATGGCCAGCACCGATGTCGCCAACAACCCTTTCACCATCAACCTCGAGAGCCCCGGCAAGATGCATGTCCGCATCGACCTGTCCGATCCGGGCGCACCGAAATACTCCATCAACATGGTGGAAACTCCCGATGCCGCTGTCATCTTCCATGAAGACTTCGACCTCTGCACCATGGGCGGCGATTACATAGCCCCGGCCGAAGGCATCGGCAGCAAAGTAGATGTCTATGACGGATATCTCCCCGCCTCCGCCACTGTTACCCAGAACGTGGGCAACTTCCCGTTCGACTATCCTGTGGATGCCTCCAGCGCCGCAGAAGCCTTGCCCGAGTATATGCAGGCCTACGGGCTGCAGGACTGGATATTCGCTTACGCCGCCGAACGCCCCGGGGCCATGCAGCTCTGTGCGGGCGCCATTGCAGGAGCCATGACCACGCCGGCCTTCTCCGCCGTTCAGGGCAGCGCTGACGCCGTGATAGAGATAGAAATAGCCCGCTTCTCCACATCTTCCACCGACCCGGTGTTCCTCATCCTCGAAAACGGAGGCAAGTTCACCACCGGCACCATAACCCGCGATGCCTATACTGCCGACAGCCAGGCCGGAGCGAACTTCCCCGAAGCTACCACGACCTTTAGCAGTTTCCAGGCAGGAGACACCACTTTGGAACTTGAAGACAACGACTACTTCCCCCATTCCTGGAACAACGCCGACATTGACAAGCCCATATCGCATATACGTCTTGAGGCCAGCGGCCTTACTTCGGCGACCAAACTCAAGATAGACTGCCCCAAGGGAGCGAAGAATGCTCCGCGTATATTCGTGTTCGACATCAAGGTCACCAAGAAATGAACGGACTGCTGATTTCCATTCTTGCTTCAGCGATAGTCGCTGGCACTCCCCTGCCTCCATGGCAGGAGGGCTGCCTTGACATTCACGCCATCAATTCCGCACGGGGAGAGTGCACTTTCTTCATTCTCCCCGACGGAACCACGATGCTTGTGGATGCCGGCGAGATGGTGGCTTACCGGTCCAAAAAGTTCACGCACGTGCCGTCCAGGCCCGACTCGCTGACCCGTCCGGTGGAGGTCTATACCCGCTACATTCAACATTTCCTGCCAGAAATCTGCAAGGGCAGGCTGGACTATGCGGTGGTTACTCACTACCACAACGACCATATCGGCCAGATTGAGGAATGGATGGAGCCGGACCCGGTACGTGGCTACGAGCTCACCGGCATTGCCGGAGTGGAAGCCAACATCCCCTTCCGCAGGCTCATCGACAGGGCATGGCCACGGTTTGAAGAGTCCCTGCTGCCCAGTTCATCCAAGGGCAGCGGCTTCTACCCCAAGTTTGTACGCTACGCATGCAAGCACGACGGCATGAAGGCGGAGGCCATGAAAGTGGGATCGAAGCGCCAGCTGCGCCTGCGCCATCATCCCTGCCGTTACAGGAACTTCAGTATAGTCAATTACGCCGCGAGCGGTATCGTATGGGACGGGAAAGCCAAGGTTAATGTGTACGCGGACGGGCAAATGCGCGAGAACGGCGCATCCTGCTGTTTCCTGCTCAGCTACGGCGATTTCGACTACTACACTGGCGGAGATGCGGGAGGCAACTCCAACGTCGCCCTGCCTGTGGCGCAGGCCATCGGGAAACATATAGAAGCCATGAAGGCAGACCATCACCTCTCGTACCACACAATGAAGGACGAGACGATGAAAATCTACCGGCCGCAGGTGGTCGTAACCCAGAGTTTCGGGGAAAGGGAGATTCAGCCCGACATCGAAACCCTCACCCGGCTGCTCTCGGACGAAGTCTATCCGGGGCCCAAGCATTACTATTTTACCAACATCGGACCCCGGCAGAGAACATTACACAAGGAACTGTATGACAAGGCTGCCGGCATCAACGGACATATTGTCATACGAGTAATGCCGGGAGGTAAAGAGTTTTTTGTATATTTGTTGGATGACACTGATTTTGAATACCGTATACTGAAATGTGACGGACCATTCATATGCAAATAATTAATTCTATACACGGGGCCAAAGGATTCAGGGCAATTTGCTGTTGTGCTGCGGCAATTGCGCTGACGGCGCTTTCATGCAATCCTAATGACAATCCGGACGATCCGAAGAAGCAGGAAGAGACCAGACTGCCGTCCGAGGCCGTAGTGGGCGAGAAACTGCCCGCCTGGGCGGAAGGATGGCTGGACATTCACGCCATAAGCACCGGCCGCGGAGAATGTACCTTCTTCATAATGCCCGACGGTACGTCTATGATGATAGATGCCGGCGAAATAGTGACTTCCACCTCTTCGCCCGTGTCGGTAGTCCAGAGGCCCAATGCCGATACCCGCCCTTACTTCACCCAGAGCCGCTACATGAAGCACTTCCTGGAGGCTACCGGGCACAGTTATCTGGATTATGCCGTGATGAGCCACTTCCATATCGACCATTTCGGCACACCTCACGGCAAGGGCTACACGAAGAGTTCCGAAGGGTATACCCAGACGGGAATGATGGCCATCTTCACCACCCTGCCGTACAAGAAGTTGATTGACAGGGCTTGGAGCAAGGACGATCCGGAATACGAATTCGTAAAAAACAGCTCGAAAGAATACAGCACGGGAATGTTCGGCGACTACACCGAATTCGTCAAATACGCCACCGGCAAGAAAGGCCTCGTAATGGAGCGTTTCCAGGCAGGCACCGACCGGCAGCTGACGCTTTGTTACAATGCCGCCAAATACCCGTCATTCAAGATTTTCAATTACGGCGTGAACGGCGAATACTGGAGCGGGAGTGCGATGGTCGACGCCTACGGCTCCGGCATTCCCTATGAGAACGGGACATCCTGCATCTCGCTGATCAGTTATGGCAAATTCGACTATTACACCGCCGGAGACGCGGGAGGCAACACCAATATGGCGGTTCCGGTGGCGAAGGTGATAGGCCGGCCGGTAGAGGCGATGAAGGCCGACCACCACATGTCGGTCAATTGCCTGCCCCATGGACAGATGAGCATACTCCAGCCGAGGGTGATAGTCACCCAAAGTTTTGCGCAACGTACCGACCAGCCCATGCTCAGCACAGTTGAAGCCCTTCTGGACCATAAATATTACAGCAGTGACGTGTCGCTGTACTTCACTTGTATCGACCCTGTCATCTCTACTCCCAACGCGAATCTTTACGACCGCTGCCACATAAACGGGCATGTGGTGATACGTGTCGCTCCCGGAGGGGACGAATTCTGGGTGTTCCAGCTTGACGATACCAACAACTTCTACAAAGTCAAATCCATCGAAGGGCCAATTGAATGTAAATAAACAATTATATGCTTATGAAGAAAAAAACGATCACCTACATTCCGCCGCAGATTTGCGCGGAACCGTTTGATTGCCCGTTCGGGCTCTGCCAAGCCAGCGGAGGCGAATTCAACGCCCCCGAGACCGTCGACGACCTTATCTTTACCGACTAGTGTATAATCTTAAAAGACATTGAAAATGAAAAAGTTTGTAAATTATATACTGGTCGCAGCGGCCATGTTTGCCGCATTCTCATGCAACAAAGAGGCAGGTTTCGAGACACCCGCATCAAACACCCTGTTATTCACCGCAACCCTGGATCAGCCCGTCAAGGCCACACTTGACGCTTACAAGGTGTGCTGGCAGGACGGTGACGTGATTGCCGTCTACAACGGCTCCACATGGGCCAATTCATCGCCTATCACTGCCGATGACATCGAGGACGGCGGCCTTACGGCGACCTTCGCCGTCTCCATCGCCGAAGCTTCTTCGTACACGCTTGTTTATCCTGCTTCCGCTTTGTCCGAGGCTGCTCTTCCCGACGGCTCTCCGGCAGGCGCCATCATGCTCACGCTGCCCATCGCACAGGTTATTCCTGCCGGCGGCGTAGTCGATCCTGCCGCCCTGATACAGATAGGCACGAGCACAACGCCCAACAAGGTAAGCTTCAAGAACGCTACTTCCCTGGTTGAATTCAAGGTTCCCGAGAGCGGCATCGACGCTGTCTTTGTACAGGCGGACGACAAGGGTGGATCCGAGTTGAAAATAACGGGCGACGGTGCCGTTTTGCCTGAGCCGGGATTCGTAACTGGCGGCAAACCTACCGTCAAAATCAGCGGATCGTTTACTTCGGGGCAGAATTATTTTGCCGTGGTATGGCCGCAGGAGAGCGTCGGCACCATCCGTTTCGGCTTCTCCAAAGGTTCCGGCACATCGGTCCAGAAAGCAGGCCGCACAGGCACGTCCGAAGCCGGTTTCTCCCTGCCCGTCAGCGGCGGCAAGAAGTTCGAGAATATCGGCAGCCTCAAATGGCTGGGCAAGATTAATACCAAGGCCGACCTGGACTACTGGGCCACGATTGCCGACTTCTATTCAGCCGGAGAGACCGTTGCGCTCGGAGCCGACATCAATTACGAAGGCGGCAGCTGGATGCCCGTCAGCGGCAATGAGAATTCCGGTCATTTCGCCGGTACTATCGACGGCGCCGGCCATTGCATCTACAACATAACCCTCGGCTGCAAGAGCGAGTACGGCGGGTTATTCTCCATTATTGCTTCTTCCGAGCCCAGGACACGCGTAAAAGACCTTACTCTCGGCAAGAAAGATGACGGCAGTTCCCTTGTCGTGAACAGCGCCAAAGTCTCCTACGCCGGTGCCCTTGCCTCGCGCATCAAGAACATCACCTTGAGCAATGTCAAGAATTACATCCCCGTAACGATTGAGAATGCTGCTTCCGGAAGCTTTTTCGGCGGCATCGTCGGACAAATAATGAGCGGCTCTGAGAACAGCGTTACAAATTGCCATAACTACGCCGACGTGTCTTTCAATTCGGACATCGCAGGTAATGACTATTATGGCGGCATTGTCGGCTTGATTTCAGGACCGGCCGCAATCTCCGGATGTACCAACTCCGGAAAAGTGTCCCGTAATGTAACATCCTCCAGTAAAGGCGTTAACACCTTCGGAGGCATAGCCGGACGCACCGGCAACACGCTTTCCGGCGTTACCATTACTGATTGCTCCAATTCAGGAGTTATTGAAGCCTCCGTCAATGTCAAGGCAGGACAAATTTACTTCGGCGGAATAATAGGCATGGACGGCAGCACTGATGTCGAATCGGAACGCAATATAGTTATTTCCAAGTGCACCAATACCGGAGATATTAACGGTTTCAACCAGAGCACAGCGTCATACGCTGCCGCCGGCGGCATCATCGGCCGTATCTCCAACAATGCCCTGGTAAGTGAATGCACCAACCTTGGCGTAGTTACAAAAGTGGGCAACCACAGCATAGAATCGTGCTACGGCGGCATTGCCGGAATGGTATCCGGAGAAGCCGGTCTCATTGACAAATGCGTGAACGGCAAGAACGGCGACGCAACTGCAGGATCGGTACAGGATATTCTGCAGACTTCGGACAAGAACCAGCGCTACGGCGGATTGATTGGTTTCGCAATGAGGGGGACCTGCACCAACAGCATCAACTACGGCCCGGTCACTTCCTTCGAGTCCGTTTCCAAGACTTATGTGGGCGGGCTCACCGGCAACAGCACCATCGGCAAGTTCGTTTCCTGTTCCAACTACGGTATAATTTCTGTCGCTGGCGACAGCAACACCCACAGCGCCGGCGGGCTCATAGGCCTCCAGAACGGAAGCAGCAATGACAACGCCACCGGCGAGGACTGCTATGTATCCGCTTCCGTGACTTGCGGCAATGCCGGTAACGCTGGCCTCGTGGTAGGCCGCTTCTCCAACAGCGTCAATTCCTGCTGGGGCACCGAGGCCAAGCCCATCAAGATTTCCAATTCTTGCTCAGTCAACGGCGTGGCAATAACGGCATCCAACTACCAGACTTACATTGGCGGCACCAACTACGGCATAACCGCGTCGGGCGTGACCGTAACAGGTATCACCGACCCTGCTGACCCCACTAAAACTTTGGGAGCCAACACCATCTGGGCTGTATTTGAATAATAATCAATCTTTTGGCAATGAACAATTTATACATTACGCCCATCCTTCGGATTCACGTACTCGAATCCGAAGAGATGCTCTGCCAGAGCAATGGAGCTAAATTTGACCCCACCCAGAATCTGGATGGTATAACCTGGGAAGAAGACTAAAACGACTGCTATTATGAAAAAGTTTTTAAAATATTCAGCAGCCGTTATGGCAGCCATCGTCGCAATCGCCTGCAACAGGCAGATTGAAACCGATACTCCGCAGACCGATTCCGGCACTTTGACATTCCGTGCTGTCCTCCAGCAGCCCGACACCAAGGCCGGCCTCAATGCCGACTACGCAGTAGTATGGCAGGAAGGCGACCAGATTGCAGTGTTCAACGGAACCGAGTGGGTCACCTCAGCAGCACTTGCTGCCGCCGACATCCAGAATAACGGCCGTTATGCGGAATTCTCAGTTAACATTGATGCCGCCTCAACCTACTGGGCGGTTTACCCTGCTTCCGCGGCGCCCAGTGCTGCCATCACCGGAGATGACATACCCGTTACTCTCCCTGCCGTCCAGAACATAGTGTCCGGCAACAGCGTCGCCAAGGACGCACTGGTGCAGGTCTGCAAGACCGACGACAAGGACAACATGGTATTCCAGAATGTTACTTCACTGGTTGAATTCACCGCCCCCGAGGCCGTTGAAGGCTATGTCTGCTTCGAGGCTTTCGGCGAAGGCGACGCCGCCCTCAGCATAGCCGGAGCAGCCACTGTCAACGCTGAA